>JAUNDJ010000090.1 GCA_030526175.1 Bacillota bacterium | reverse complement strand
AAAAGAAAGAGCACGATTCTCAAAGAGAAACGTACCCTTTTGTCAACAATCTGAACAGACCTAAGTCTGTTCATTTAAGAATTCTTGAATAAAATGTATGGCCAGTTTCGCTTCTTTCACAAAAGGAGTCAGAATAGGGAAGATATGGTACATTTTTGGAGCAATGAAACAAGGACAAGGAATTTCTTCTTGTTTCAACTTTTCCACAATGGTTAGCGTATCATCTAGGAGCATTTCATTTTCTCCCACAATAAAACATATTGGAATGAAGTTGTGATATTTCCCAAATATAGGGGAAATCAAAGGATTGTCTCTTTTTTTCTTTCCAATAAAAGAATACAATTCGCTATGCATCATCCGCTTTCTTTTTTCTTCCGTAAGAGGATTCTTTAATTCTCCAAAAAGAGGATCTTTATTATAGTTTTGCGAAAAACTATTAGAACATCCTGTCATATCTGCCCATGCGGAAATGGAAAATCCACATTTAGGAAGTGGTTGTCCACAATCTCTTAGGGTGAGTAAAAGCGCAAACATCAAATTTGCACCCGCAGAATCACCACCAATTATAATGTCACTTGGATCTATGTTTTCTTCTTCAGTAAGATATCTCCATAATTCTAGAGCTTCCAAAAGTTGAGAAGGGAAGATGGCTTCGGGGGCACATTTGTAGTCTAAACAAATAATCTTGTGGTTAGACGCAAGTTTGGTAAGAAAAAGTGGGTATGTAGAGATTAATCCTGAAATATAACCACCACCATGAAGATAGAGTAAAATTTGATCTGCCTTTTTTTCTTCATTTTCTATAGAAAGGAATCGAACTCCTTTTGAAGTCCGATTCCATGTTTGTACAAAGCCTTTTGGGGATTCTTTGATCTTAAAAATCTTGTCCAATTTCCTTAGCTTTCTAATGGGTGATTTTGTATGTGTTCCATTTACGTTACATATCGCTCGTAGAATAGATACTAACATTTAACTTCCCAGAATTTAGGCGCAAACATATCTCCATGGCTTGCTTGTAGTTCTTCACTAAGAGCATTAGTATCAAAGGCTTCTTTAGATACGTGATTTGCCAATGTGATTTCTGCTTTTAAAGACATGTCACGAACCATTGGATCGTATACCATGTAACAATATGCCGATTGAATTTCTTCACGAGACGTTAATAGTTTTTCGATTTCGGCTAATTCAAAGTATCTTCTTCCATGTGCTCCATCGGTTAGAACTGTTCGACCACTGTTATGTAAGAAATCAAGCGTTCCATCTGGTAAGATACGTGCAGTTAAGGCCGTTTGATAAACAACACCAGGGCCAAATGGGTATGGTCCAACGTTTGTGAATTCTACTGGTTGGGCATTCATAATATAGAATCTTCCCCAAGCACCAAATGGTTTTTTGTTCAAATCGTCGTCCAATACGTATACTCGAAGTTTTTGGTCATCATCGACATTTTGAATAAAGTCATATCCAATGGCACGATTTAATTCTCCAGCTTCAATTGTATATTTTGTTGGATATACATTTTCTGGTAAGTGTGTTTTTAACAATCGTACAGAATTTTCATTTAACATGGCTAACAATACGGCTTCGTAACATGTTAAGAAGATTTCTAATACGTCACGATCAAAACGATTTTCCCAATAACGAAGTTCGATATAGTATCCGTTTTTGTTGTACATGATTTGAAGGTGGAAAGGTAGAGAATCCAATTGAATTTTTACTCGTTCGGTTGGTAAGTTACCAATTTGAGGTGTTTCTAATAAGTCACCTTGGAATTGGATAAACATTTCTCCTTCACGGTTACAAGGAACTAAGTTTTTCATTGTTTCCATGATTTGATTTCCAGTACGACTAATTAATTCATTCGTTTTTTCGTGTGCCACTTTTGTGTAACGACAATAGTATGTTTCAAATAAACATCCGGCTAAACGATTCCAACGATTGTCTGTACGACCCGAGTGGATGGATGAACAGAATACGTCGTTTTCGTCACTGAATAAACTAACTACATAGTTAAAGGCGGCAATAAACATCGCATTTTCAGAAACCCCATGTTTCTTTCCATAATATAAGAATTCGTTTCTTGGAAGTGATTTGAATTCTTTACGGATGGAACCATACACACCTGTTTGTAAATCTTCTTTTGTGTTTTTATTCAATAAAGAACGATTCATCTTGTGGTTGTGCATCAATCCAGCCACATAACGAGTGTCTTTTTCTAAAATACCATTGTTCTTACGTTCTTGTTCTTCCAATGCGTATTCATACGCTGTATATTTTTCTTTAACCAATTCTTCTCCGGCATACGCTTTGTTCAAATCTTCCATTAAGACATTCATTGTCACTCCATCACCCATGATATGAGCAACATCAAAGAAGAGGTAGTTGTGTTTTTGTCCTTCAAATAAGTAGATGTGGACAAGGTTATCATCTTCTCGATAACGGAAAGGAACAATTAAGCTTTGCATCAATGCTGGTACGTCTTCATCGTTGACTTGTTGAATAGGGATATCGATGATACGCGAATCGTCTCGATATAGTGCATAGTATTTTTGAGGAGTCGGTTTGATGATTCCTTTTAATCCAGGGTGGGCATCTAAGACTTTGTGACAAGCTTCTCTCATACGTTCTAGATTTACACCTTTGTCCATTTGGAAGGCAAAAGGTAAGTTTCCTGTTGTGTTATCTGGAATGACATACGCAAAGTACATTTGAAGACTTGTAAGTGGGTAAACAGGTCGTACGGATAAATCGATTGTTTCTTTTGATTCGTTTTCCCCAAAGAAGCTTTCTAATTCTTCTACGGTCTTGTGTTCCATCAATTCGGTTAGGGTGATATTTAATTCTAATACGTCCGCAAAATCGGCAATCAACATCATGCTTCCAAGAGAATCCAATCCCACTTGGTAAAGATCTTCGTCAATAGAGAAGTCTGTGTGTCCAATAACTTTAGCACAAAGATTGTGGATTTTTTGTTGCATCTCTGTTTCAGGCAAACGAAGTGTTGATTGTTTCTTTTCTTGGTTCGCTTTTTCTTCCAAGAATTTATCACGTTGAATTTTTTTCGAAGCCGTTTTAGGGAATGGCGCTTTACGAATTGTCACGTCACTAATACGAGCATATGTAGGAAGTTCTTCGTTGTGTTCAGTCACTAATTTTTTTACTTCTCCCAATACATCTTGCACGTTGTTGGCATTGATATAGTCAAAGTTTGGATAAACTTCGGCAACAATACGGTCCCCTTGTCCATAGGCTACGATATCTGTAACCAATGTGTCTTTATCAAATTTCTTTTCAATCATTTCTGGCGAAACGTTTTCTCCATTACTTAAAATGATTAAGTTTTTCTTACGACCATTTAAATATAAGAAGCCTTCTTCGTCTAAATATCCTAAGTCTCCTGTGCATAACCATCCATCTTCGGTAATGGCTTCTTTTGTCAATTCTGGATCGTTATAATATCCCATCATAACCGAAGGCGATTTGACTTGAATTTCGTTATCCACAATACGTACTTCACATCCAGTTACTAATTTTCCAACCGAATCTAATTTATCCGGACGATCGTAGTCTGGAACGGATATTTTTGGAGAACATTCAGACATTCCATATCCTTGGGCACAAGTAATGTCTAAATCCATTAGGGCAGTCGCAAGTTCTGGAGAAAGATATCCACCTCCACTAACCAATCGTACTAAACGTGGGCCTAATACTTCTTCTTTAATCTCACGAATGGAACAATTTGGATTTTTTGATTTGGCCATGGCTACACGGTTGACAAACATTTTAGCCATCATTGGCACAATACGCATAGCTGTTGGTTTGAACAATTGGATATAGTAGAACATCTTTTTTAAATCGTCGCATAAACATAATGTACTACCATATCGAAGTACCAACATGATATCGGAACTGATACAGAAGATGTGGTTGATCGGTAAGACATTTAAACTAACGTCTTGGAACCCGTCTGTACAGAACATGTTGTCGATGATATTGGCGTGCGACAACATAACTCCTTTTCCGTGACCTGTTGTTCCAGAAGTAAAGATAATCATGGCACAATCGCTAACTTTAGGTTTATTCTCAATTGGAAGAGAACGATACGATTTGTGGATTTGTGGAACAGTACGAACATTATTTACACTTTGTAGACAAATGAATTTTTTTACACAAGAACAGTGGTTCTTAATATAATCCACTTGCGAAGTGAAGTCACGATCGTAAAATACAATGTCCATCTCTGCTTTTTCCAAGTTTTCCACAAGTGTTTCATTGCTGGCTTGGATATCAACTGGATATGTGATTCCTCCTGCACAAGGAACTCCCATCAATACAGTTAAGTATTCATATCCACATTTTCCAATAATGGCTGCATGGATTGGATGTCCAAATTTTTTATTTTGTTTCTCTGTATATGCACCAATCGCAAGCGTATCTAGAGTAAAAATCCCATACCCTTTTTCATATATAACGTCGTCTTTTTCATAACGGATAAATACATTGTTCTCGAATTCTAACCCTACTCGTTTTACTAAATCGTATAACGTTTTCGTGTTATTAAAAGTAATCATGTTTCCTCCTTTTTATTTCGCAGTGCGAACTAATTAAGCCAAAAGAATAAGAATGATGACTTCATTCTTACACTTTGACCGATAAAAATTTAGCACAAATTGACTGATTTTCAAGATGGGGACTCAAAATTGATACGATTTTCGAATATAGTCACATAGCTATTCTTAGTAGGTTAAAAGAATGTTTAATAAACGCAACAATTCAGCTTTTTCTTCGTCCGAAAACACATCATTCAATCCATTGTATTTTACTTGAATCTGGCGTCTACGATTTATGATTTTTTGTTTGCCTGGTTCTAGTAAAGAAACAAGGACAACACGATTGTCCAGTGGACTTTTCTTTCGCTCGACCATTCCTTTTTTTTCTAAGCTTTTCAATATATCCGCCATACGACCAGGAACGACTTTCATCATTTCGCTAAGCTGTCCAACACTCATTGGTTTTTCTGCATTCAGTAAACACCAGAGTACGCCATTTTCTCCACGAATGTTGTTGAAGAATTGGCGATTATCCGGACTGTTTAGTAAGCGAACAAGAAGATTAAATAGTTCTTCTCCAAATTCTTTTTTATCTTCCATTTTTTCTCCTTCAAGATGAGACTATATGATTCCTAATCGTTTTAGTTCATGATAAATGCCATCTTCTTGTACACTTTCGCAAACACTATCGGCTATTTCTTTAAGTAGAGGATTGGCATTTCCCATTGCCACGCCTCGAGCGCAAGTTTGAATCATAGACACATCGTTCATTCCATCCCCAAAGCCAATGCTTCTTTCCAAGGGGATTTGAAGATATTCTAGCACTTGTAAAATCCCTTTTCCTTTGTCAGCATCTTTACGATTGATTTCACAATTGTATAGATCTTCACTTTGTCCATGAAGAATAAAGGTAAAATCAGACAATTCTTCTTTTACTTTTTCCAATACTTCTTTTCCTTGGACATAGAAACAAATGGTTTGAACAGGTACTGGAGATTGTTTAAATGTGTCGATACTTTGAAGGTTTAAGACTTGTGTCATCTCTTGTTTCATTCGTTCAAATTCTGAATTGTTCATATCTGCTTGAAATGAACGAATAAAATGATCGACAGAATCTATATCACAATATGTGGATAAGTCAGCTTCTAGCGTATAAGGAATATCATACTTTTCAAACACATCCATGGCTTGTTGAAGAAGTTTTTCTCTCATCCACGAATGATGAATGACATTTCCTTGTACTTCAACATACCCTCCAGCACTCATCACTGCCCCATCAAGTTCGATTGAAGGAATATTTTGAGAGCCTAGTTTTGTTCTTCCTGTACAAAGAAAAACATAATGTCCATTTTTTCTAGCCATGGAAATGGCTTCTTGTACCTTTTTTGAAATTTGTCCTTGGAACACAAGCGTTCCATCGATTTCTAAAAATATAGCGTGTGGTTTCATGAAATCATTCTAGGATATCTTTGTATTTTTTTCTAGGATTAATTTCAAAGAGTCCATGGTGTGTACAATAGGCATAAATTTTTTGTGTTCCCAAAATCTTAAATCGAGCCTGTGCTTCTTGTTCTGGATAGAGTTTAATGATTTCTACTCCATTATTTCTTTTGGCAGCAAAAAAAGAAATATAGTGTGTTTTAGTCATTGGATGATTTATGGAAATTAAATATTCGTCTTCCACTTTTTCTACACAAATTGTATGTTTATCATCAATTGTTTCTACTTCTAAACTAGGTAATTGGATTCCACAGCACGAATGGATAGCTTCTCCACTTGAAACAATCACATTGGCACAAATGGGGCAAACATGAAAATGTGAGCGGAGCATATTGGCATGTTTATTTGTGTTTTGAATGGATTGGCCAGAGAGTAGTTCGATTAAAGATACATCTAGAGCTTTGGCCAAAGGTTCTACTAAAGAAATATCAGGAAAACCTTTTCCCGTTTCCCATTTACTGATGGTTTTATCACTGACGTTTAATTTTTCTGCCAATTCCAGTTGTGTGAGTTTTTTCTTTTTTCTAAGATTGGAAATCAATTGTCCTGTAACATAGTTGTTCATAAGGCACCTCCTTTCTATCCAAAGGTAGTATTAAGAAGCAGATTGTACAACCTACGCATCGTAGAGTGTGTACAAAGTATAAACAATTGTCTATAATAGGTGGAGTGAGGAAAAAGATATGAATAAATTATTATCAAAGAAAACATGTGTAGAATTTACAGAAGTTTTAGCTTCCAAAGCACCAGTTCCTGGTGGAGGAGGCGTAGCGGCTCTAGTAGGTGCATTAGGAAGTGCACTTTGTTCTATGGTTGGAAATTTTACAACGGGAAAAAAGAAATATGCGTGTTATGAAGAAGATATTCAAAGAATTTTACGAGAAGGAAAAGAGATTCAAGAGAAGCTTCTTTCATTAATTGATCAAGATGCCCAAGCTTTTGAGCCTTTATCTAGAGCGTATGCGATTGACAAAAACGATCCCAATCGAGAAGGGATTATTGAACAAGCTAGCATTGATGCGTGTCAGGCTCCTTTAGAAATGATGCGTACCATTTGTCGCAGTATTGATTTATTAGAAGAAATGCGAATCAAAGGAAGTATTATGTTGGCTAGCGATGTTGGATGTGGAGCCTTGTGTTCAAGAGCTGCTTTGGAATGTGCAGCCATGAATATTTTTGTGAACACGAAAACACTTCCAGAAGAAAAGAAAAATAGTTTGGAAGAAGAAACGAATTCAATGTTAGAAATCTATCTTCCAAAAGCGGAACAAACCGCTCGTTTGGTGATGGAGAAATTGAGAGGATAAAATATGGCAGTTTTATTAAAAGGTAAAGCGGTAGCGGATGCGTTAAGCGAGGCTATGGTCGAAGATGTAAATAAATTAGTGGAAAAAGGTGTGAGCCCAACCTTAGCAATTTTTCGTGTGGGAGAAAGAAGCGATGATTTAGCGTATGAAAAAGGGGCTATGAAGCGTTGTGAAAAAGTAGGCGTTCAAGTAAAAAATGTGGTTTTACCAGGGGATGTGGAAGAATCGGTGTTTTTTGACACACTTGAACAATTGAATAAAGACGATTCAGTACATGGAATTTTAATGTTCCAACCTCTTCCAAGACATATTGATGGTCAAAAAGCGCGTCGTATGTTGGCGGCTGAAAAAGATGTGGATGGGGGAACCGATGGTTCTTTAGTAGGTGTATTTACGAACACAGAAATGGGATTTGCACCTTGTACAGCACAAGCGGCTATGGAAATATTAAAGTATTATGATATCGATCCTTGTGGAAAAAAAGCGGTTGTGATTGGTCGCTCGTTAGTCATTGGTCGTCCGGTGGCGATGATGTTGATGCACAAAAACGCAACAGTGACAATTTGTCATACGCGCACAAAAGATATTCCGTCTATTACCAAAGATGCGGATATTATTATTGCGGCATCGGGACAAATGGAAAGTTTAGGAAAAGAATACTTCCACGAAGGACAAACCATCATTGATGTGGGAATTAATTGGAATGAGGCCAAAGGAAAACTTTGTGGGGATGTTAAATTTGAAGAAGTTGAACCTATTGTAGAAGCCATTACCCCTGTACCTGGTGGAGTTGGTAGTGTAACAACTTGTGTTTTAGTGAAACATGTGGTAGAAGCTGCAAAAAGAACTTTATCGTAGTTTGTAATTAATTTATAATATACATAAGAAACGTGGTGATCGACATGGCTATTAACTTAAAGGAAATTTTAGCAAGTGGTTTATTGGAAATTTGTGAATGGAAGCCGTTGGACAAAATTACTGTGAAACAAGTTTTGGAAAAAACAGGAGTTTCTCGACAAAGCTTTTATAATCATTTTTTGGACATGGACGATTTGATCCACTATATTTATGATTCTCGTATAGTGCCAAAATATAATGGGAAGAATTTGAATATGAATTTTTATACTTCTCTTGTGGAATCTTTTAATAATATGAGAAAGTATAAGAAATTCATGGTACAAGCGTGTAAGATGGAAGGCGCAAATTGTTTAAAAGATTACATTTTTAAGCATTGTGAAGAATTTGATTTGAAATTCCATCAAAGTTTATATGGTTCTGTTTTACCTGAAGATTTACGTTTGGCAACCATTTATCATGCCCATGCTTCAAGTTCGATGAGTTTATCTTGGATATTATCGGGCATGAGTGTATCGAGTGAAGAAATGGCGAAGTTGATTTGTCAGATGCGAGGAGCCGGGATGGAGCGTTTGTTTCAAGATGGGGCGCATCCTGGAAATCCTTATAAGATTCAATAAGTAAGCTATCTTTTGGGATAGCTTTTTTTAAAGGAGAAAAACATGATTTCTAATTCTTTAATACGATGTACAATCAATCAAATAGATGTTCGAATTATCGATTTATCCGTTTTCCATTTTTTATTTAGAGTTCCTGATAAATTAGAGAATATCCATTCTATTGTGTTGGATTTTTATATGGGAAGTCATTACGAAACAATGACTGTGGACAGTTTTTCGTATGCGTTGGAAGAAGAACAAGAATTTTATATTGTGTATCGAGTGGATATTGAAGATGACAGATATAAAAACTTGGTTCGCTCCTTAATGACAATGGTCAATGTGTATACTCATTATAAATTAGCCAATGTACCAGAACGCTTTATTGACTATCCTTTAGATCTTGATTCTACTTTTCCACAATCCAAATCCGATTTGTTGAAAGGAATATTTAAAGGAAATTTTTGGGAAATGGATTTATCACGTTGTAAGTGGGGGATTTGTTTAGAAAATCCAAGTTTAATCGCTCGCTTCCTTTCTTTAGATTGGATTTCGTTTACATTTTTTTATTTTTCTCAAGCAAACCTACAGGAACATCCCATTTCTCAAGTGGATATATCGTATGTGTATATCGGAAATCAGTTTTGTAGCCACTTATTTCCAGAATTAGATGTATTGGAAAAAGTTTTGCACAAATGTGAACAATATCAATGTACTCCTGTGATTGTATTTTCGACAATGAAAGAACAGGAGATTGAGAAGTATTGTTCCATTTTAAAGAAACTTCCGGCTTCTAGCGAAATTGTTGTGAACGATTTGGGGATGTTAGAAATGTTGAAAGATTCTTCTTTTACGATTATTGAGGGTGTTCTTTTGAACAAATGTGTAAAAGATAGTCGTATTAAGTATGTGGATACTTGGAAAAATAATGGGAACGCTCATCCTTCTCTGTTTCGAAAAAGCTTTGAGAGTAGTGGGTATATTCGTAAAGTAAGTCCACATTGTGATTTGTATCTACCAAAATTTCAAATGAATACAGCGGGAATGTGCACGATGTTTGCGATGTGTAAAAATGGGAATCGTGCGTATCAAGAAGAAGTATTTACTTGTCCACAATATTGTCGTAGCCAACATTTTTTATATCCCACACATTTACATATGCTTGGCGAATACAATACTTTATTTGGATACGATGAAAAAATATTAACAGATCCATCGTATTTTGAATCGTTTATTTCGCAAGATATAGAGCGAATGATTATTACTTTGTGAGGTATGTGCTATGAAGATAACAGTAGGAATGGGTTCTATTGATGAATATATTTCTTTTGTGGAAGCAGGAGCGGACGAAGTATTTATTGGATATGTCCCTTCGTATATGAAAGAGTTTTCGGCTTTAAATCGTAGGGAAGTTTATTTTTCAAATGTTCAAATTGGTGCTCGTAGTGAACTACAAATCCTATCAAGAATGGTGGATAAGTATAGAATTCCGGTTTCGATTACAATGAATTCTTTATCGTATCCAGAATCGATGTATCCATATATAAAACGAATGATTGACGAATGTTTGGAAGATGGTTTTGATACCTTTATTGTGGCAGATATTCACTTGTTGGAATATTTGAAAAAAGAGAGAATCTTGGAAAGAATTCGTGTACATATTAGTGGAGAAATAGGTGAACTGAATTCGTATACTCTAAAATATCTTTCTTCTTTCTCTCCTTCTCGGATAATTTTTCATCGCAAAGTGAGTTTAGAAAATATGGTGAAGTTATCCACAATGAATCTGGAATATGAAGCCTTTGTCCTTAATGAGAATTGTCATTTTCATGGTGGATATTGTCAAAGTCTACATTGTGATTCTCTTTCGCATATGTGCCATCTTCCATATAGAATGGAAAAAGAAGTGGAAACACAATTTGTAGAGTATGAAGGGTTAGGTAGTAGTGGATGTGGTTTGTGTGCCCTTTGGCAGTTAGAACAAATAGGCATTCAGTATGGGAAACTCGTGAGTCGAGGTAATTTTGTGGAAAACACCATAGAAGATATTATGTCTTTAAAGCGAGCATTAGCGATTGTAAAAGAGTGTTTGAGTGAACAAGAATATGTGGAAAGAATGAAAAAAGAGCTGTTTTCTTATGGATGTTCGGGACAATGTTACTTTCGAAATGGACAAAATGGTCCTTTTGTCAAAATATAGATAGTTTTTCTATTGTATAAATGGAAAAGAATATTCAATTTGGCTATGATGATTTTGTCAAAAGGAGATTAATTATGAACTATATCACTTTACCAAATACAGATTTAAAAGTTTCTAAAGTTTGTTTAGGATGCATGGGTTTTGGCGATGCACAAAAGGGAATGCACAAGTGGACATTGGATTACGATCATACAAAAGAAATTATCGAACAAGCCTTAAAGGCAGGAATCAACTTTTTTGATACAGCGATGGGTTATCAAATGGGTACGAGTGAAGAATATTTGGGAAGAGCTATTCAAGAATTGAGTGCGAGGGAGAATGTGATAATTGCCACAAAGTTTGTGCCTCGTTCTTTGGAACAAATCGAACAAGGAATTGGTGCGAAAGAACATATTTTTTCTTGTTTAGAAAATAGTTTAAAACGATTAAAAACCGATTATATTGATTTGTACTATTTACATATGTGGGATAAGGAAACACCGATTGAAGAAACGTTAGAAGCGTTAAACGAATGCGTTAAATGTGGAAAAGTTAGATACATTGCGATTTCTAATTGTTTCGCCTGGCAACTTGCCAAAGCGAATGAAATTGCCAAGGCGAATGGATGGGCTCCTTTTGTAGCAGTTCAAGGACACTATAATTTGATTTTTAGAGAAGAAGAAAGGGAAATGGCTCCTTATTGTAACGAACATGGCATTTCTATGATTCCTTATAGTGCTTTGGCAGCCGGACGTTTGGCTCGTAAGATAGGAGAAACATCTTCTCGTTTGGAAAAGGATGCGTTTGCGAAAGGGAAATACGATGCCACAGAAGACTTGGACAATCAAGTCATTGAAAGAGTCTATGAACTTTCTGTGAAAAAACAAGTGTCGATGACTGCCATTTCTTTGGCTTGGTTAATGACAAAAGTAGCTAGTCCTGTGGTAGGTGCTACTAAACCTCATCATTTAGAAGGTATCGTAGAAGCCATGGATGTTGAATTGAGCAAGGAAGAATTGGTATATTTGGAAGAATTGTATCAACCTCACAAATTGGTGGGAGTTATGGTGAATCAAAAAGGAAGTCGATAATTGACTTCCTTTATTGTTTGTAGAAAACCCCAAGATTGTCTTGGGGTTCAATATAGCTTTAGCG
>JAUNDJ010000172.1 GCA_030526175.1 Bacillota bacterium | reverse complement strand
CCATGTTCACTATATTTGTGACAATTAGTGGTCCAGTTTCTGGGTACCATTATAGTTAGCATTGGGGGAATTAGTCAACTATGCTCGAAGCTAATAAATAAATGGAGTGCATAAGCATGAGAACAATCAACCGCATTATAAGAAGAATAAAAGAAACTATAATTACATTATTATGGGTGTTTCTGTTAATAAAATTAATCAGTATACTGTAGATTGTGAATTCTCAAGAAATGGCTTGCTTCATCCGATATGTGAATGTGGCTATTTCTAATCTACGGCAAGACATCTTTGATATTTTTTATTAATGAAGAAGTTTTGAGGTAAAAATACATGAACGGAGAAAATATAACGGAAGCTATTTGCAAAGTGCTTGATGAAAAAGATTGTTTCACTTTTTTCTGGGAAAATTATAATGGTGACATTGACACTGTAATATCTGAGCTTGAGAAAAAGAAAGTGAATTTTTTAATCATTTCAACTAAGGAATACATGGATGAAACTTTCAAATATATGGAAAGTATCAAAACTAACGGAGTCCCTTCGCAATGGGCCTTCAGAGATAAAATCAGATCGCTTGATATGGAAGTGCTTTTTATCTATGGGTATGAAACAATCGGTCTCAATCAGGAATTGTTCGAGACGATGGCGAGATATGATATCGATTCTAGAGAGGATCTTTTAACAAAAACCGTAGTAGTAACAAGGGGAAATTTCGATTCGGTCATTTGTGAAAGATTTAGAAACAAAATGAATGCTAGTATTTTAATATCGTGCTAAAAACGAATTCTATTAGTCATGACAATTTTTGGAGGTAGAGGAAAATGTATAGTATATACGGCAAAATAATAGGGGAGAAGAATCCTGTTTTTGTTGCATTCAATAGTGATGGAGATATTGCCTCAGCATGGCCTTTGGTAGCAACTTTTGATGACGGCAAACACAACAGTTATATGCTCCTTGAAACAGGTAGATCATGTATTACTGGATTCAGATTTAATTATGCCGACGATGGCATTCATTTGGACGCACATTTATCCGATGAGGAGTTAAAAATTGTCAGGCTAGCTTTAGGGATAATAATGACATCACTTATTTATCAAGAAGAGTATTGTGTTTTTGAAAAGGTTTCGTATGAAACGTTCTCAAAACTTAAATACTTTACTTCCGTGGTTTTTGAAGTTATGAGATGCAACGCAAAAGACTTTGATATTATCGAAGAAATAAGCCTTATGTCAGGTCTAAGTATTAATGAAGTAGTTCACATTCTCCTTGAGCTTAGCAATATTCCAATTGATACTAATTATAATGGAGGAAGAAACTGAGTATGACTTATAAGATAAATGAGATTTGTGGTGAAGGTAAGTATATGGTGATACCTATCAATGATTTGTTACCAAACAGGTATATCCCAAGAAATGACTCGGACTTACGCCTTGACAGCTTAAAACGCTCAATTGAAATCTTTGGAATAATTCAGCCATTAATTGTTCACAGAGTGGGTGAAAAATTTGAAATAATCTGCGGTGAACTGAGAAGCTTAGCTGCAAAAGAGGTTGGTATTGCGGAAGTACCCGCAATTGTTTATGACTATATTGAAGATTGTAAAAGCATTCTTCTTTTCTCTTGTATTGAAAATATTGAGAGGAATGCACTTGATATGAGTAACATTATGGATAGCATTATTAAACTAAAAGATAATTGTGTCCCAGATGAAATTGTACTGGATGTGTTTCACAGGATATTTTCTGTGAATTCAAATAACAATAATTGAGAATAAAAGCTTTATTGCATTATTGGATAATGACATAACTACATTTTCATGAATCAGAAGGAGGTTGCCCTAAGTTTGAAAAAGAATAGAGGTTACGGATAAATAAAAGAGTGTATAACAAAAT
>JAUNDJ010000171.1 GCA_030526175.1 Bacillota bacterium | reverse complement strand
ATCCAAACAATTATGTCTGGATGGTATGTCAATAAATTATCTTAATGACATTGAGTTTAAGCTCTCTTTTTTCTTGTTTTTTGAGGCTCTATTGAACATTCTCGAATTTTTGTTTCGCCATCTTGTACACCAATAATCGTTAGGGAAGAAACACCTTTTTTTTCAGCCATTCTCTCTATTTGGTCGTAAATCTCCCGATCTTTTGGATTACGAATCGTATATATAGATAGATCAAGAAAAACAACTAATGAAATAGAACGTTTTAATTTTGCCAGACCTAATAAAATGCCATATAGCGCGGGTGTTTTACGAGAATGTGCATGACCAATATAATCAAAATAATACTCTTTTTTATCTCGATAAGAAATAGAAGCATCAAAACGACCGAGTTTTGTCTTGTCATCTTCTATTTGAGAATGGATTGTTAATATGACAGATTCAGAATGTTTGCTTATCTCATAAGAAAATGAATCTAAGGTGATAATGTTTGTATAAATTTCTAAACTCATTGTATTTCTCCAAAATTATAATAACAAAAAATAAACAGAAGCTAAATATGGTTCTAAGGGAAAGGGTTTTTGCTTCTGTTTACAACTATAGTATTAATGTTAAAATGACATATTATATGTCAAAATAGTGTGAAAGTTTTTGTTTGAAACAGGGGACTATAGCTTGAATATAGTATGGGGACGATTGAATTTCTCTAAAGTGAACGGTATGTACGATAAATGGGTACTAAGTTAAAAAAATGTGTTAAATTGTACATTTGTTCAAAAAGTTCATGTAATATATTACGTTTTGTACAAACATTTTTATTTTTCTTGCAAGCCTAGATAATCGTAGTTACTATGTTTGTAGAACATATACTTAGCTATGTGTTATTTGAGAACAGATATAAAGAGTGCTTTATAGAAAGACAAGGTAAATAGTATGAAAAATAATAAGAAGAAAACTTTTATCGAACGTTCCCATGCTTGTAAAAACGTCGACGATTTAAAAGCACTATTTGAAGAGTATCGGATGATTATAGATGAAGACGAACTTCAAATACTGTTCCAAAGAATCGTCATGAGTGATTATATAAAGCTAGGCGATTTCGATGAGACACAATTAGCGAACATTTTAAAGGACAAAAAGGCGAGTTAATCGCCTTTTCATTGTATTATTTCACAATTTTTTAGTACCCAAGACAGAAGAATTTCCTTTTTCCCTGAATCAAATTCGATGGTAAGCATATCTTTCTTTTGTGCTACTACAATACCTTCTCCAAAAGTCGGATGAATTAAGATTTGTTCTAAAAATGAAATTGATTCCTTTTCCAGCTTTTTTATTTCTTTTGTAAAATAACATCCAGCCAATTCATTCGAACTATCCCATGTATCCATTAATTGATAATGACCATTTTCTTTGGTCAAGCTTACAATATGTGATTTTCCAGCATATACTAAAATCTGGGCATTTTCATACATGGTATCCATTTTTTGACAAAATTGAGAACAAGTTAGTCGAACAGGGAAATACTTATGTTTGACAAAACCAAGTGACAATAGAACGTTTTCAACAACTTCCTCATGGTTAATATAGACTTGATGTATTCTTAGAGCCTCCTTTGATAGAATATCAACTGCATCATACCACGTCGTATCTAAGGCAGAAGCAAGAGCTCGAATGGAACAATCGCCAACATATTTATTGTTAGGATTTAAGTTTCCGTAAGAGAACTTAGAAGAATTGGAAACTATATCGTGATTCGATTTTCTTTCCTTCTTATAAGAATAGTTATAATCTTTAATATACATAGTATATTCATCATGGTCTGGTATATGACTTGGATCAATTACTCCATATTGATACAAGTCATTTCCTTTTTCCAATGGATATTTTACATATAATGCTGATAAACAAACGCTAATTTGGAATGGA
>JAUNDJ010000089.1 GCA_030526175.1 Bacillota bacterium | reverse complement strand
AAATTTGGATTTTAGTATCTCCTAAAAAATATAGTGCTAACTACGAAAGACGGGAATATTTATCATTGTATTAGGGCTTATCAGGGTCTTTCTGATGAAAAAATTAGTTCATAAAATAGAGGATGAGGAATAACTCATCCTTTTTCTCGTTTGTGAAAATCTCCAAAAGGTTTTATAATAGAGTAGTTAGAGGTAATTATGAAGAAAAAAACTAGAAATCGCTTAATTCTTGCAGCTCCACTTGTCGCATTAACGATTGTTGGAGGTACATTCTTTTTTTCTGGAGAATCTATCAGCACTTCCAAGGGAGTTTCTTATATAAAAAAACAAGAATCTAAATCTACTAAATCGCTTCAAAATACGTTGACGGAAATTCGCAAAAAAGAACAAGATAAGCTATTGGAAGAAGGGAAAATTTCTGTGTTCGATTTGTTGCACGATTATGTAATATATGGGGATAGTCGTGTATGTGGATTTTCGGAAAATGGATTTTTACCAGCATCTAGAATTTTCGCAAAGGCTGGAGATGGAATAAAATCTATTCCGAAATGGGAAAAACAATTATCAGCACTGAGTCCATCTCATATTTATTTTTTATACGGGATTAATGAGCTGGATGAAATTGTTTTGGATAAAGGAGCGGATTATAAGGAAGAATATACAAAAGCAGTTCGAAAAGTAATGAGAACATTACCAGAATCGCATATCTATATTTGCTCAATTATTCCTGTTTCGCAAAATGTTTCCGACTCAAATGCGAAAAAAAGTTATGAGGATGTTCCTGGATATAACCGGATTCTTAAATCTATTTGTGAAGAAAACGGATGGAAGTTCATTGATATGGGTGATGCACCATTGAACGATAGTTATTATCAGGATGATGGGATTCATTTAAGAATGGAGTTTTACGAACAATGGGCTCAAGCTTTAGTGGAAGCCACAGAAGATTAATAGGAGGATTATGAAAAAGTATTTATTTATAAAAATATTCCTTCTTTTAGGATTAGGCGTGTTTTTCGCAAATAGTTTTATTACACCAATGGATAGCGATCAATCTATTCGTACTGTATTGAGGAATACGACAAAAAAGACTTCTGTTAGAAATTTGGCTCAAAAAGATAACGTCGATATAAAAAGAATATTATCGATAGATCCAGAAGACTATGAAGAAATTCGCTATTATAAATCAAGTGATATCATGAATGCGGATGAATTTTTGATGGTGAAATTTAAATCACACGACGATTGGGATAAATTTCGAGATTCTATCTCAAAACATGTGAAAAAAATCGAGGATATTTACGAAGATTATAAGCCTAAAGAAGGAAAGAAGATTAAAGAATATACGCTTTGTATCAAAGGAAATTTTGGATTTTATTATGTAGGAGAGGATGCATCTGTAGTCATAGCACAATTTAAAGATGCGCTAGGAGGATAGAGGCATGGTATTTAATAACGTATTTTTTATTTTTGCGTTTTTGCCCCTTGCCTTGGCTATGTATCGTTACATTCCAAACCAAATGGCAAAAAATGTAGTTTTATTAATAATGAGCTATATTTTTTATGCATGGGGAAATCCGGTTAACTTATTGTTAATTGTTTTATTAACATGTTGGAATTTTGTAACAGTAAAAGACTGGGCAAATAAGAGTGATAAGAAAGTAACGCAAAGTTTCATTTTTACTATTGTTTTAAATGTGCTTGTTCTATGTACATATCGTTACACAAATCAAATTATTGATTTAGTAAATACATATTTTGAAACAAGTATTCGTACTATAGAGTTGTCAATCCCTTTTGGTTTGTCTTTTTTTGTGTTTAGTTCTATTTCTTATTTAGCAGATGTATATACAGAAAAAAGTGAACCACAAGATAATTTGATCCTCTACGCACTTTATGTTTCTTTTTTTGGAAAAGCGGGAAGTGGACCAATCGTACAATACAATGAAATGGAAGAATCGTTAAGCGATCATTTAATGACAACTGAATTATTAGCCAAAGGAAGTGCAAAATTTGTTCGAGGATTGGTCAAAAAAGTTATTTTTGCTGATCAATTAGCGATGATGATTGCCTCTTTAGCCAATAATCACACGGTTTTAGGAGCTTGGTTAACGGCGATTGGCTTTATGCTACAAATATATTTTGATTTTAGTGGATATAGTGATATGGCTATTGGAATAGGTAATATGTTTGGTTTTGATTGGAAAGAAAACTTTGATCATCCCTATTTGGCGACATCTATACAAGAATTTTGGCGAAAATGGCATATTTCTTTATATTCATGGTTTAAAAATTATATCTATATTCCTTTAGGAGGTTCTCAAGTTAGTACTTTATTGTGGATCCACACTATGTTTTTGATCTGGATATTAACAGGAATCTGGCATGGTGCGAATTTAACATACTTAATTTGGGGAATATATAATTGTTTATTATTGTTGCTAGAAAGATTTTTCCTAAAAAATATTTTGGAAAAGAACAAAAAGCTTTCTCATGCGCTAACGTTATTATTTGTATTATTAGGATGGATAATGTTTATGAGTCCAGATATTTTTACTGCGATAGAAACATATTCTAATATGTTAGGTATGGGAAGTGGATTCTTAGATTCTGTCAGTTTATTTGCGCTAAGATCGTATCTTTTGATTTTAATTCTAAGTTGTTTATTCTGTACGGAATTATATTCTCGCATTGAAACTATATTGACATTACGTTTTAGAGGAAGAAGCATATTGATTAATTTGATCGTATATTTTGCTCTATTCGTGGTTTGTATCGCATGTATTATCGGAAATTCATATCATGCATTCTTATATTTTACATTCTAAAAGAAAGGGGACTAGGAAATGAATACAAAAGAAAAATACATTCAAATTTTCGAATCCTTTTTTTGTCGGTTCCTAGTTGGAGTTTTAGGATTTGGCATGTTGATCAATGTAATGATGCCAGATCGAACCGAAAGCATTACAGAAAACAGAACGCTTCAAATGTTTCCAAAACTAACAGTCGATTCATTTTTAGACGGAACATTCACAAAAGATGTGGATGAATGGTTTTCTGACCAATTTATAGGAAGAGATACATTTATATATGTTCGTTATTTAATGCAAAAGTTTACAGGGCAAAAAGAAGTCAATGGCGTATATTTAACGAGTAAGGGATTGATAGAAAAAATAGAATCGGAAGATGAAAAAGAAATAGCTAGAATTACTCGTGCAATTAATACATTATATGAAAATACGAAACTTAATACATATTTCATGTTAGCGCCCAATAGTGCAACAGTAAATGCTTCAAAGCTGCCATGGCCCGCGCAAACAATAGATCAAGAGAAACAAATAGAAAATATTTATGCTTCCTTAAATAGTGGAATCACTACTATTGATGTAACAAACGCATTGAAGAAACACAACAAAGAATACTTATATTATAAAAGCGATCACCACTGGACAAGCCTAGCAGCCTTTTATGCTCTACAAGAAGCATCTAGTACTTTGGGACTTGGGGAAATTGATAAATCCAAATATACGGTATATCCAGTAACCGCTAGTTTTAAAGGTAGCTTAGCAGAAAAAGTAGGAGCAACAGGATATAAAGATGAAATAGACATCTATGTTCCAAAAGATGAAACCGAGTATTTATTTTTTAACGAAGGTCTTGGTTCGAAAAGCTGTTCCGTTTTTGATTCCGCTTCTCTAGAAAGAAATGACAAATATTCGGTGTTTATGGGAGGAAATACTTCTATTTGCCGATTAGAAATGAATAATACGAGTAAGAAGCATTTATTAGTTATTAAAGATTCTTATGCGAATTGTTTAATACCTATGTTAATTCCGTATTATCGAACAATAACGGTTGTGGATGCACGTTATTATTATGAGGATATAACCAGAGTGATTAATGGAGATTCCATAACAGATATATTATATTTATATAATGGAAATACCTTTGTTCAAGATAAATCGTTAGCGGATATGATTGAGAATTCATTGGAGTAATGAATTCTCAAATTTTTTTATTTTTTTTGAAAAAAACACTTGCAAACTAAATGATTATAGGTTATTATAAATGAGCGTTAAGCGATGGTCCAGTGGTGTAGTGGTTAACATGCCTCCCTGTCACGGAGGAGATCGTGGGTTCGAGTCCCATCTGGACCGCCATATAATGCAGGTGTAGTTTAATGGTAGAACTTCAGCCTTCCAAGCTGACTACGTGAGTTCGATTCTCATCACCTGCTCCATTTGTTGATAAAGTCCTGCAAAGGACTTTTTTATTTTTTTCTTTACTTAAAGAACAAAATCATATAATATATTCGTGCGATAAAAGTAGAGAAATATAATAGCTTTTATCCGCAGAAAATTATCAAGAGTTAGGGGAGAGAGTTAGCTCGTTGATCCTACGCCAACCTGCACTATTGAAAGGTGGTACTGCTAACATCGATAAGAGAAATCGTAAATAAGAAATTACTTATGCCTTCTCTTATGAGGCTTTTTTTTATAGGAAAACGGAGGACAACATGAAAGATTTTATTTTTACTAGTGAAAGTATTACAGAAGGTCACCCAGATAAAGTTTGTGACAAAATTGCGGATTCTATTTTAGACTGTGCACTTAGCCAAGATCCAGAATCAAAAATGGCTGTAGAAGCAACTATTAAAGACGATTTTGTTCTTGTATATGGAGAATGTAATACAAACGCAACAATTGATTATGCACAAATCGCAAAAGATACTATCAAAAAAATCGGTTATACAGAAGATTATGAAGTATTAGTAAAAGTGAATAAACAATCTAGCGAAATCAATAGTGCTGTTGTAAATCAAGAAAACAATGAAGTAGGTGCTGGGGACCAAGGTATTATGTTTGGATACGCTTGTGATGAAACACCAGAATATATGCCGGCTCCAATCTTCTTTGCACATGCATTAGCTATGCAACTTACAAAAGTAAGAAAAAATGGAAATACAGATATTAAACCAGATGGAAAAACACAAGTATCTGTAGAATATAAAGACAACAAAGTTGTTCGTATTGATACAATCGTTGTTTCAACACAACACTCAGCAACAATTAGCCAAGAAGAATTAAAAGAAGTAATTATGAAAGAAGTAATTGCTCCAGTAATTCCTCAAGAATTAGTGGATGAAAATACAAAATATTTAATTAACCCAAGTGGAAGCTTCGTTGTTGGAGGAAGCTTTGGAGATTCTGGTACAACAGGAAGAAAAATCGTATGTGATACATATGGTGGATGGGGACGAATCGGAGGAGGATGCTTCTCAAGTAAAGACCCTTCTAAAGTAGACCGTAGTGCTGCTTACTATTGCCGATATGTTGCGAAAAATATCGTTGCCAATGGTCTTGCGAAACGTGCCGAAGTAGAAGTTGCTTATGCGATTGGTAAATCACACCCAGTATCATTATGCGTGGATACTTTTGGAACAGGTAAATATACAGATGAAGAATTATTAAAAATCATCGAAAAGAACTTCAATTTCGAAGTAGGAAATATTATTTCTGAATTGGATTTAAAACGCCCTATTTATGAAAAAACTAGCTGTTATGGACACTTTGGGGATCCACAATTTAGCTGGGAAAAAATTAAAGAATTAGAAATGTAAAAAGAAAAGGCTGTAACGAAGTAAAATCGTTATAGCCTCTTTTTTTTATTCAACGGCTTTTAAACTTTCAACCATTTGTATTTTTTTGATCTTACGAGCCATAATGAAATTTATTATGACAGAGAAAAGCATAGTTAAACAAACACTGATTAAGAACGATTTGGATTCAATAATACGACCAAACATTACATCATCCATTTCGGCTAAAGCCATGATTAAACTATGTAATACAATTCCTACACCCAATCCGACAATGGCACCTATGAAAGTTAAAATCAAACTTTCACGATTGACATATTGGTTTGTTTCTTTGTTTGTAAATCCTAATACTTTTAACGTTGCGATTTCACGAATACGCTCAGAAATATTAATGTTATTTAAGTTATATAATACGACAAATGCTAATAAAGCAGCACTTACAACTAACAGAATGGCTACAAAACTAATAGAAGAAATTGTGTCATTGAAATTTTGTTTTAAAGTTGAATAGAAGGTGATTCCTTTTACGCCATCGACTTCCATAACTTTGTTTCCCAACGCAGCTTCAAATTCACTATCTGTACTAATAGTGCGTATTAATAAGGCAGTGGATTGTTTTGCTAAAGAATCCCAAGTGGTAAATAGACTTTCTTTTACATAAATCATATGTCCTACGTAATGTTCAACAATACCACCTATTTTAGCTTCAATCTCGCGACCATCGGCATCCTTAAAAGAAATGGTATCTCCTACGTTCTTCTTCATATCCGAAGCCATCTTTTGAGATACTATAATGGAATGATCGTCTAGTGATAATTCCGATCCGTCTTCAACAGAGAGTAAGGAGACAAAATCTGAGAAATTTTTTGTTTCCTTAATAATATGTACAGTGGCACTTTGTTCTTTGTCTTTGATATCCACCGTAACGCTCATTTGTTTTTCTTGATACACTTCTTCAATGCCATCAATTTTGGAAATAGTTTCTTCAACATTCTTTTTGTTGTCCGCACTGATTAAGGCGTTGTAATGATAAACAGCACCATATTGTCTAGGAACGATATTGGCAATACTATCGTTGATTCCTAATCCTGAACAAATTAGAGCGGAACAGCCTGCGATTCCAATAACTGTCATAAAGAAACGCTTTTTATATCGGAAGATATTTCTTGCGGTTACTTTATGTAAGAAAGACATGCGAGACCATAGTGGTTTTATTTTTTCAAGAATTATCTTTTTCCCTGCTTTTCCTGCTTTTGGTCGCATAAGTGCACTAGGAACCTCTATTAATTCTTTTTGGATCGAAAAGAATGTGGCTAATAGTGTAACGCCTATCATGGAAAGAGAAGAAATAAGTATCAACAATGGTTGGAATTTGAATACTATACCATCAAAGTTGTACAAAATATTCCATGCACTAAAGATGACTGTTGGGAATATATACATTCCTAAAGCACATCCAAGAATACTTCCGGCACTACCGGCTAAAGCTGCATAAATTAAGTATTTGCTTGCGATTTGAGCTTTTGAATATCCCAAAGCTTTTAGCGTTCCGATTTCTGTTCTTTGTTCGTCAACCATACGAGTCATTGTTGTCATACAAACTAGAGCAGCGACTAAAAAGAAGAAAATAGGGAATACAGTGGCGATTCGATCCATACGATCGGCACAAGCACCATAGTCACGATAGGAATAATGCGAATTTCTGTCTAACACAATCCATTCACCTGTAATCGCATCAATTTCTTTTTGTGCATCTTCAATTTTTTTCCAGTTATTATTCTTTTCTTTTTCAAAGGTTTTTAATCCCTTTTCATAATCTGCTTTTCCTTGTTCTAATTGTTTTTTTCCTGCATTTAGTTGAGCAACACCAGCATCGTATTGCGCTTGTGCTGCGACCATTTTATCATATCCTTTTTTTAATTCTCTTAATTGATTTCTTTGTTCAATTAACGTATCTTTTTGTTTGATTCCTTCGTTAATTTGAGAAATGCCATCTTCTAATTGCGAGATACCATCTTCCAATTGAGAAATAGCCGATTTAGCCTGATTCAGTTGGTCAATTTGTTGAAGGATGGTGTTATAATCTAAATCTTTTAACTGACTTTCTAAAATTTGAATTTTGGCTTGTAAACCTACAATGATTAGAGCATAACGTGCTTTATCTTTTGTTGAAGTAGCTTCTTCATATTTTATTTTATATTCTTCTACATCCGCTTGCGCTTTGTACAAAGATTCAAACGCATTTTTTCCTTGTTGAAGTTGTAATAATGTTGCGTTAATATCTGTCACACCTTGATTTTCCAATTCTTTATGAATGGAATCAAGTTGATTTTTCAAATCTGTAAGTTGTTCTTTTAAAGCAGGAAGTTGTTTTTCTCCTTCTTCAATCTGGATAACGGCATTTTCTAATTCTTCTAAATGAGAAAGTTGTTCCATATAAGGCTTAATTTGTGCCCATCCTAGTTCTAGTTGGATTTTTGCTTCATCAAGTTTCTTTTCATTTTCGCGAATTGTCTTTTCGGAATCTTCAATTTGTTTCTTCGCTTTTGCCAGTTCTTTTTCTCCTTTGGCAATACCTTCTCGATACTCACTTTTTGCCTTGTCCAAATCCACTTGGTATTTATCTCTTTGTGCTTGGATACTTCTTCCTTCTAACGATTCAATTCTTTTTAATACGGGTTCGACAACATCGAAATATTGATCGGAATACGTATCGATTTCTTTGGCATTTTCGACAGTTACATCAATTTCTGTGAAATAATCTTTTTTTACGTTAGTATCTTGGATGTAAATGAAACTATTTACAGATCCAGAGCCAATATTGGAAGAGCCTAATTCATAAGAAACGTAATTAGGATTGTAACAAGTTCCTACAATAGTGAAAGTATCGTTTTTTAAGGATTCAGAAAGTTTTTCTTCTGTACCACTTTGAAGTTTTATGGTATCTCCTTCTTTAAAGCTTCCAAAAAGCTTTCCTGTTGTAGAACTCGCTTGTACTAAACATTCTTTCTCATTCTGTGGCATACGACCAGAAATCAAACGAATTTTATTTTCTTTTTGTTTGTCATTATAAGTAAATACTTTAATGACTAATTCGCTTGTATTTCGATGAGTGATTGTATCCATTGAAAAAGTTCCTTGGACATCTTTGACACCTTTGATTTCTTTGATCATTTTTATATCGTTATCGTACAAACCAAGGGTCGAATAAATCTGAATGTCTTGAACGTTGTATGTATCGAAGTGTGTATCCGCACTATTTTTCATATCGGGCACGCTCGCTTTTATACCAGCAAAAAAAGCTACTCCGATTGCAACAATACTTAATATTGAAAAGAATCTTCCTAAAGAGTTCTTTATTTCTTTAAGAATATTCTTAATAAAAACATTTGGCATTAGTACTCAATATCATCAACATCCATTGGATGTTCATTGATTTCTATGCTGGCAATTTTTCCACTTTTGACATGGATGACCTTATCTCCCATAGGACAAAGGGCTAAGTTGTGCGTAATCACAATAACCGTCTTCTTTTGTTTTTTACACGCTTCTTGTAATACTTTAAGAACTTGTTTTCCAGTTTTATAGTCTAAAGCTCCCGTTGGTTCATCGCACAACAACAATTTTGGGTTTTTTGCAAGGGCTCTGGCAATGGCAACACGTTGTTGTTCTCCCCCGGATAATTGACTTGGAAAGTTTTCACTTCGTTCGCTTAATCCTACTTGGGCAATGGTTTCGTCAATATCCAATGGTTCTTTACAAATTTGTGTAGCCAATTCGACATTTTCTTTTAACGTTAGATTTTGAACGAGATTATAAAATTGAAACACGAATCCAACATCATAGCGTCGATAAAGTGTCAATTGTTTTTCGTTATATGCACTGATTTCATTGTTGTCGACAGTAATCACACCTTCGCTAATTGTATCCATTCCTCCTAAAAGATTTAAAATGGTACTCTTTCCAGCACCACTTGCTCCGGCAATGATAACGAACTCACCTTGTTCGATATCGAATGATACACCGTCTAAGGCATGTATCTTAATTTCTCCCATGGTATAAATTTTCTTTACATTATTAAAACTAATGAAAGGCATAGTTTCACCTCCGTAATATGAATCTATTATATCATGGTTAAATGTTTGGAAAAGACTTCCAATTTGAGAAATCGATATTTCCGTGATACCATAATTGCGAGGTGAAATTTTATGAAAATTAGAGTTTTAACAGATAGTGCAGGATGCTTATCCAAAGAACAAGCGGAAGCTTATGGGATTGATTTTTTACCCCTTCAAGTTATTGTAGAAGGAAAAACGTACTTAGATGGAGCGGATATTACGAATTCACAATTGTACGATATGATGGAAAAAGGTGCATTTCCACAAACGAGTCAGGCACCTTTGGGAATGATAGAAGAATTGTTTAGTACTTATGAAAAAGAGGGAGTTACTGACGTGATATTAGTGACATTGTCTCCAGCTTTATCTGGTACAAATGAAAATATATGTGCCGCAGCTATGCGTTATGGAATCAAAATTCACACAACAGATACGTACTCAACATTACATATAGAACAATATTGGGCTCGTTGTGCAAAAGCGTTGGTGGATCAAGGTGTAGAACCAGAAGAAATTATTCGTCGATTAAACAACAGTATTGCAGAATCCAAAGGGTTTTTAGTAGTTGAAGACTTGGCTTATCTTGCCAAAGGTGGTCGATTAACTCCTTTAGCTGCAAAATTTGGAGGAATGTTAAAGATTGTACCAATATTAGAAGTTTCAAAAGAAACAGGTGGAAAAGTAGATATGTATGAAAAAGTTCGTACTATGCCAAAAGCGATTAAAACGGCTGTAAAAACTATTACGAGCAATATGAAAGGAAATGCGCAAGAGTATTATTTTGTATTAATGGATTCTCGTGCTTCCCAAAGTGCACAATTAGCACAAAAAGAACTATTAAATATCTTTCCAGAACTAAAAATTGAACGAGATGATATTTGTGCAGTAATAAACTGTCATACAGGAATGGGTTCTGTAGGTATGCAGTTTGCGAAAAAAGTTGAAGGTGTAGAACTATGAAAGTTGCCTTTATAACAGATTCGGGGACTGGAAAAAATAAAGAAACCTTAAAAGAGAAAGGTATTTTTTCGGTACCTCTTCAAATTGAGTGTGATGGAGTTTCCTATGATGAATTGGAAACTGTAAGTTATGCACAAGTAATAGAATGGTTACATCAGGGAAAAGTTTGTAAAACATCTTTGCCAAGACTTGCTTATATACAAGATTTGTTTGAACAATTGAAAGCGGATGGATATGACACTGTTTTTTGCGTTCCAATTTGTAAAGGGTTAAGTGGCTGTTTTAATGCCATGGAAATGATGGCAAATCAAATGGAATTAAAGTTTTATGGCGTAGACTGTTTTGTGACAGCGGTTGTACAAGAACATATGATTGAAACGGCTAAACGCATGTATGAAGAAGGAAAAGAATTTCCTGAAATTATTGATAAACTGGAACAAATGGCTTCTTCTTGTGAAACGGTTCTACTTTGTGACGATCTTCAACATATGAAACGAGGAGGTCGATTAACTCCAGTAGCTGCTGCATTAGGTGGATTATTAAAAATTAAGCCAATTTTAGTGATTGATAAAGAAACCCAAGGTCGTGTGGATGTTTTGGACAAAGTACGTACAATATCTAAAGCGCAAGATAAAGTAATTTCATTTATTCAATCCAAAGGAATCACTGAAGATTATGTTTTTATCCTAGCGCATGTGGATGCGAAAGAAGCTGCTGAAAAGTATGTTGAAAGAATTAAAAACACATATCCGAACGCTAAATTTGAAATTATCGATTTAGTTTCTGCTGTAGGAATTCATACGGGTTTAGGCTGTTTGGCTTTACAAGTTTTCAAGGATTAATTTCTTAAAGAATGAGAGTTTCTCATTCTTTTTTTGTGGTAAGATATTTTTAGGAGAAACTTACATATGATTAAAGTCGCATTTTTAGAATACGAAAAATATACAAAGGAAATTGCTTTTCAATTATCAAAAATTTTTATGGATGTAGAATGGACTTTTCGTCACTATATGAAAGCTAGCGATTTAAAAAAAGCTTGTGACAAAGAAACGTATACATTGTTTATAATGGATGAAATGTTTAAAACACAACGTGTAGAAAGTGTATTTGTACACGATAACCCGAATGCGTTATTTATTTATGTTTGTGAAAATGTAAATGAAGTAAGGAATAACGATCAAAGATCTCGTGTATTATATATTTCGAAAGAGAATGCGGTGGAAGATATACTGGATATAAAAGATAAGATTTTATCACAATGTTCCCAAGTGGATATTTATGAGTTTAACTACGATGGAACGCACGTGAATTTACCATATGAAGACATTTACTATATGGAAAAAGTAGATAAAATGGTATATTTTTTCACGAAAAAAGGAGAATTTCATAAGCGAATCAATATGGCAGATTTAGAAATTCAATTTGGGCCATATGGGTTTCTTCGAACACATGTTTCTTACTTGGTGAACGAAAAGAGAATTGTTGCCTGGTATAAAGACGAAGTGGAAATAATGGGGGGACAAAGAATTCCGATGTCGCGAGCCCAAAGGAGAAAGATTTTGGGAAAAGAATAGATAAAAAAGTTTACATAATGAAATAGAGAGTTGTAAAATAGGAGACAGAAAAAGAAGTAAAGGTGGATTTATGAACGTAATTATTCAAGAAAACTATGCAAATATGTGTGAATGGGCAGCAGAA
>JAUNDJ010000088.1 GCA_030526175.1 Bacillota bacterium | reverse complement strand
CTGTGATCATCGCAACTTTTACAGCATCGTCTTTTGTTTCGTCTTTTGTCTGATTACCAGATCCACAAGCTACCATGCTTAGAGCCATTGAACCAGCCAAAACACCTTTCAGAATTTTGTTCATAATAATGTCCTCCGTATGAATTCTTTCATTCACATAATATCATGTCAATTTCGTCTATACAATGTACAAAAAAAGAAAAAAATCCGCAAAATTCATGTAAATACAATTCAAACAGTTCTCAATCTATAAAAAAGTTTGATTTCTTATTACTAAATAATCAACCATCTCCAAAAGTGAAGGACTATACCCCACCTATCGAAAACCAAAGTAAAAAGACAGTACTTATTTTTCGTACTGTCTTTAAAAAACATATTTCAGATATTGGCCAACCTATCTTTGTCCTTTTTCATAAGGAATACCATCGGCCTTTGGTGCCCTCGAATTCTTCGAAGTAAACGTTAATACTAGAAGACAAACGATATATGGTAACATGTTGTAGATTGTACTAGGGATGTTTAAGGCAACTAAGAAGTTAAATCCTGTATAGACATTTCCTAAGGCTCTAAAGAACCCGAATAATAAAGCAGAAACCCCAATACGAAGTGGTCTATATTGTCCAAAGATCATTACAGCCATTGCTAAGAAACCAAAACCAGCAACTCCGTTTTCAAATTTCCATTCAGAAACCCCAGCAATAATATAAACCAAACCTCCTAGACCACCTAATAGTCCAGAAATTAATACCCCAGCCCAGCGCATTTTATAAACATCAATACCTACGGAAGCTGCTGCTTGAGGGAATTCTCCACAAGCTTGAAGACGCAATCCAAAACGAGTTTTGTACATTACGATGTATCCAATAATTAAAATAATAATCGCAATCAACATAAACCAGTTAAATTCAAACGTTCCAATTTTTACAATAAAAGCTTTCTTTTGTTCGATATATTGAAGAATCGAAGTTGGATTTGATGCATTTCCTGCCATATTGATTGACTTAACAATAATAGTGGCAAGAGCGATAGCCAACATGTTCATCGCAGTACCAATAATTGTTTGGTCCGCTTTTAAATGAATGGCAGAGAAACCTAACAATGTGGAATATAAAACACCACAAAGCATAGAACCAGCCATAACAGCCAAAATCATCATAACAGGAGAAAGTCCTGGGAAAATATTCATGACTAAGGCACCTCCAAGAGCACCCATAACCATGATTCCTTCAAGACCAATATTGATAACTCCGGAATGTTCCGAATAACATCCTCCTAAGGCAACTAACATTAATACAGAGGAGAAAATCAAAGTATATTCTAATAATAATAAGAATGTTGACATTATTCTTTTCCTCCTTTCGTACTCTTCTTCGTTAATACTTGATTCAACATCAATTTAAAGAATGCAACGAAACCACATAAGTAAATAATAATTGAAGAAATAAGATCCGCGACTTGCGAAGGATATACGGATAAGTCAACAAAAGATCCACCTATTGTGATGTGTTGAATAAAATATGAAGATAAAATAGAACCAATTGGGCTTAATCCACCTAAGAAGGCTGCGGCAATTCCATTAAATCCCATACCAGGAACCGAAGCCGAAGCAACCGACCATTGAGCAATACCTGTTAAGTATAGACAAGCGGCAGCTAAACCAGCCAATCCACCCGAAATCGCCAATGTTAAGATAATATTTCGGTTTTCTTTCATACCCGCATATTTTGCTCCGTTTTTATTTAAACCAGTGGCTTTTAATTCATAACCAAGTTTTGTTTTTTCTAAAACAACCCAAATCACAACCGCCGCAATTAACGCAATTGGAATGGCAATTCCCACATATTGGTGATTGTTAAAGAATGTATTCAATCCCATTTGTGGTAAGATCGCTTGTGGAGCACTTTGTTCCAATTTTAATGTATAAATATCCGACGCTTGTTTCACATTTGAAAGAACCATATTAGCTGTGTACAATAAAATCCAGTTCAACATAATTCCAGAAATAACTTCACTTACGTTTTGGAAAGCTTTTAAAGCTCCAGAAATGGCTCCAACGATGGCTCCCGCAATAATAGCTAGGACAACACAAACAGTCCAGTGTAAATGAAGCGCTAAAGCTCCATATAAACTCACAATAATTCCTGCTGTATATTGTCCAGAAGCACCAATGTTAAACAATCCAACTTTGTAGGCAAACAATACGGATAAGGAACACAACAACAATGGAGCGGTATTCACTAAAGTAGAACCTAAGTTTTTTAATCGCAACGTTGCACGTGTCGAATTGGCCCAGTTTTTCAAAATCGCAAGAATCGCATCGGTTGCCCCTGCTGGATTAATCAATAATAAAACGACATATCCAATTAATACACCGATAACTATACATAATAACGAACAAAGTAGTGCTTGCACTCCTTCGCTTTGTAAGAAGCTCTTTTTCTTTTCCATTACTTGTTCACCTCATCTCTTTTGGCACCAGCCATATACAATCCTAATTCATCCTCTGTTGTTTTCTTCGGATCCAATTCACCTACAATTTCCCCTTCGTACATGACAAGGATACGATCTGGTACATCCATAACTTCATCCAATTCCAAAGAAACTAATAAGACCGCTTTTCCTTGATCTCTTAATTGTACCAATTGTTTATGAATTGATTCGATGGCTCCAATATCAACCCCACGTGTTGGTTGAACAGCAATCAATAAATCTGGATCTTTTTCAATTTCACGAGCAATAATGGCTTTTTGTTGGTTACCACCAGACATTGTACGAGTAATTGTGATTGATCCCTGACTCGAACGAACATCGTTTTCTTCAATCAAACGGTCGGAGAATTCACGAATCGCTGAACGATTTAGGAAAATTCCATTTTTCAAAAATCTAGGTTCAAAATAATTTTGTAGAATCATATTGAATTCCAAAGGATAATCCAGAATCAAACCATGTTTATGACGGTCTTCTGGAATGTGACTAATACCGGCAACCGAACGTTGGCGAATGCTGGCTTTGGTGATATCCTCTCCATTATAGACAATCGTTCCTGCACTGACTGGTTCTAGACCAGATAATCCATAAACAAGTTCGGTTTGTCCATTTCCATCAATACCGGCAATACAAACGATTTCTCCTTTATGAACATCAAAAGAAACATTATTAACTGCCATCTTCCCTTTTGTCTTCGAAGCAACCGATAAGTTCTTAACACTCAATACGACATCGCCTACATTTGCTTCTTTTTTCGATACATGGAAGCTTACATCACGACCAACCATCATAGAAGACAATTCTTCCATTGTTGTTTGTGAAGTTTCCACTGTACCAATATATTTACCTTTACGAAGCACCGTACAACGATCGGCTACTTCCATAATTTCGGCTAGCTTGTGTGAAATAAATAAAATAGATTTTCCTTCCGCTGCCAGATTCTTCATAATCTTCATTAATTCCGAAATTTCCTGTGGTGTTAATACCGCCGTTGGTTCATCAAAGATCAAGATTTCATTATCACGATACAACATTTTTAAAATTTCCGTTCTTTGTTGCATCCCCACGGTTATATCTTCAATAATCGCATCGGGATCGACACTTAAACCATACTTTTGGCTTAGCTCCATGACTTTTTCACGAGCTATATTTTTTTGTAAGAAACCATTTTTACAAGGTTCTACCCCTAAAATAATATTGTCTAGTACAGAAAAACACTCAATTAACTTAAAGTGTTGGTGTACCATCCCAATTCCTAAATCGTTGGCATCGTTAGGGTCTTTGATTTTTACTTCTTTACCATCTTTTTTTATGATACCTTCTTCAGCTTGATACAAACCAAAGAGAACACTCATCAATGTTGATTTTCCAGCACCATTTTCCCCCAATAACGCATGAATCTCTCCTTTGCGCAGTTGAAGAGTGATATTGTCATTGGCAATGATTCCCGGGAATCTCTTTGTGATGTTCAGCATCTCAATCGCATATTGTTCTGCCATATTATTCTCCCTCTATTATTTTGTTCTAAAGATATAACATCTTAACAGAATTATTATACTAAACTTCCACTTTTTTTCCTAGAAACAAAAAAAGTTTCACCTTTCGGCAAAACTTTGCTAAAACTCAATTTCCACGATTTCACGAGGATTTCCGATTCTCGGAATATATGATGTATTGGAACAACCAGAACTTACAATAAAGTTTTCTGGATATAACCCTTTTGTATATTTTGGAAACAATCCTTGTCCTGGCGAAAATAAACCTTGTTTCCCAATACGAACTTGTCCTCCATGCGCATGTCCTGAAAGAATCAGATCAAACGAATAGTTAGAAAGATATTGTTCAAAATACTCTGGATGATGCATCATTAGAATTTTTTCACCTTCCTTATGCGCAAATCCATCCAACCAGATTTCATCCACTTCGCTAGAAAGTCCCCCAATCAAAATCTTTCGCGAACGTATCGTCATCTCTATGTCTTCGTTATCCAAGAAAAGAATGTCATTTTCTTTAAAAAATACATAATCTTCATCAAACATTTTTTTCTCATGATTGCCTCGACTATAAATCACTGGGGCAATCTTTTTAGCTTCGACAAGGAATTGTTGGGAATACTCGCTTTTACGATCTTGTTTACCAAAAAAGAATTCCAGCATGTCATCTAAGAACCAGGCAAAACGATACAACATCCAATTTCCTTTATATTCCTCTTTCTTCTGATGCTTATGTCCTTCTCTTCTTTCCAACACATCCCCAACCAAAAGAATAAGATCGGGTTTATAATTTGTCAGTTCTTCTAAGAATCCCATGGAAGGAAACTCGTGAAGATCGGACATAACCGCTATACGAAGTGCATCTTCCCCTTTCTTAACATCGTAATGACTACAAACATAACGAAGCTTTTGATTCTTTTTCGAAAGCCATTGTGACAAGGAAATCCCTAAGAAAACACCCAAGCCATTATGTAAAAAATCGTCTAAATCAAAATATCCTTTTTGAAATACGATTTGACTAGTCTCCAATAATACAATAAAGAAAAAACCATAGACAAAAGATTTTTTCTTCGATTGGTTGTGCGTATGAAACAAAAAGCCAATGGGTATAAATAAGAGTATGTTTAATACATTTTGTACCAACAAATACCAGTCTTTTGCCAAAATTGCAGCAAAATAGGACCATAATGGTTGAAGACGCCATAAAGAACCAGAAAGCGTATCTCTTGTAAATGTCGAAAAATAATAGAGAGACAACAAATATAGACACAATAGCCAAACAATTCCTTTTTTTTCAATCGAAGTTCTTTGGAGAAAAAGAAACAATGCGATAGCCACTAAGAACATGCAAAAAACAAAGGGCATAGTAAAATAGCTTCCTAGAAGCTGAATATAATAAATAATTTCTGTCATGCACCTATCTTAGCACAAAAAAAAGGCAGACGACTATATCTGCCAATCACTTTTAAAAATTATATTCACCAGACAATCGTTTTGCCCGATATAAAGAAGCGCATAGCTAGGCTCTTTTCCATCTCTTGGCCACCATGTAGACCCTGGATTTAAGACCAAAACTCCATCTTCTTCGTCCACATCCGAGCAATGCGTATGTCCGAAAAGAGCAATATCGCAAGCCTTATCCTTTGCTTTTCTTGCCAAAGCGATTTTTCGCCCACGATAAGAACATAAATGTGAATGTTCTACATACACACGATGCGATCCGGCTTTAAAAGAAACATTTTCTTTAAAACGACCATAATAATCGTTGTTTCCACGAACAAAGACCCAACCATCGTAGTAATCTGGATTGTCTTCTAAATCCCCACAATGTACACACGCATACGCATCCGAATGTTTGTTTCGGATTACATCCAATATTTCATTAAAACCATGCGAATCGCTGACAACCACTACTTTTAAGTAACCTTCGATCGCACCTGTCTTTTCCGTAAAATTCCATTCCATAAAAAACCTCTATTTTAATGTTTTAGAAAACGTCGTATTTTCCATCACCGAATTGGATTTATGCATACTCTTTGCCGTTTTCTTTCCCACGTAGCGTAGCACAAAAGGTTGATACCACAAGCCTGTGCTAGCTTCTCCATCTTCTGTATAACGAATCACAAAACCATAATGATACGCATTGTCCTCAATCCAAGATATTTCGTCTCTTAATTTTGCTGATAATGCATCATAGCTGGCATCGTAATCCACCTGATCGTTTTCATCCACATGTTCAATGCAGCTAGCTAGCCAGTCATCTTGTCCTTTTAAAATAATGGTATATCCCAATTGTTCTTCGTTCGAACCCGCTGGATTTAAAATATGGTCAATGTAGGGACTCGATTCGATTCGAATTCTAGAATCATCCACTAGTTTTTCATACGAAGTGTATCCGTTTAAAAACTCAATCTTATGATTCAATGTCGATTCATAGGCATTTATTAACGAAGTTAAATCTTCAACCATTTCCTGACGCACAGAAATAGTGTTTATATCCACTAGATTTTGTGGAACGTATTTATAAACCGATGTATTTTTTGAAAGAATCAAATAAGGATTTTCCGGCATATCCACAAGCTTCAATTTTGGATTTAAAACTTGTTCTGTTTCATAGAAGTTTACTAAATCTAAATACGTATAATGCGTTAGTAAATTTTTTAAAGCCGATCGAGAAAAATGGGATCGATATTTATTCACAAAATTTACAATGTCCTTTTTATCTGCTTCTTGCGTAGCTAAAGCTGCGGAATAGAGCTTGGCATTTTTAATCAAAAATCCATCGACTTCAATAAAATTCATTAAATCTTCTGGATTCAGCTGATATTCCACCATATAATCGATATCTTCGTCACTAAGGTATTTTAATATTATTTCTTTTTGACTTTCTGTTAATTCTTTTGAATAGCGAGCAAGAGGATCGGCCGAATCCGCAATCGTAAATAAACAAGTAGCGGAAATAGCTGCACAACCAATAATCAAAGCGATTCTTGCCACTAAGGCTTTTGTCAATTTCACAATTATCACCTCAAATTAATCAATATTATATCACATCGTGTAAACGATTATATACGTTTTCTGCAACTTGTCTTGGAACGATTTTTTCCAGTTCTTCCACACTCGCTTCTTTCAGACGCTTCATACTCTTAAATTCTTTCAATAAAGCTTTTCGACGAGCTTCTCCCACGCCCTCGATTGTATCCAAAACAGAAACCGTCATCGACTTACCACGAAGTTTACGATGGTATGAAATCGCAAAACGATGGACTTCATCTTGCATACGCGTCAACATAAAGAACAGTTCCGACTGTTTATCCAAAGGAATTTCGATAAAGTTTTCATCCATCAAGGCTCGAGTCGAGTGTTTATCATCTTTCACTAGACCACAAATCTTCAAATCCAAATCCAACATGTCTTTAATTTCCTTTGCCGCCTGAATTTGTTGAGCCCCCCCATCGACAATCAATAAATCAGGCATACTCTTCTGTTCTCGAAGAAGACGGAAATATCTTCGATAAATGACTTCTTTCATACTATCAATATCCGAACGATAGCCATCCAATTTATAATGACGATAATTCTTTTTATCCGGAACGCCATCTTTAAAAGTGACTAAACCACTCACGTTAAACGTTCCTTGGATATGCGAGTTGTCAAAAATCTCAATGGTATGAATCGTACTGCCTAATAACGAACAAAGCTGTTCATTGGCATTTTCAATTTGGTTATTCTTTCGAAATACCATTTGGAATTTTTGTTCATGCGCTTCTTTGGCATTTTTCAGAACAAGATCCACAAGCTGTCTTTTTTCACCACGCTCCGGAATACGAACTTTTGTATCTAGAGCTTGCGAAAGTGCTTCGGTATCACAACCTTTTGGCACTAAGATTTCATAAGGTACCAGGTTATTTTCGTAATATTGAAGGATATAACTTTCAAAAGCATCTTCGCTATCTTCATATACTGGAACCACTTTTTGATTTCTAGCCAATAGCTTCCCTTGTCGAATAAAGAATGCCTGAAAAGAAATGTATCCTTTTTCTTCATAATATCCAAACACATCTCTGGATTTATGATCTTTAAAATCAATGGTTTGTTTCTCAAGAACATTTTCAATCGCTTGAATGCTCGTTAAAATATCTTTTGCCTTTTCAAACTGTAGATTTTCACTGGCTTCCAACATTTCCTGATTCAAAGAATCCAATAATTCTTTGGCATCTCCTTGTAGTAAACGACGAATTCTTTTCTTATAATCTTCCAAAAGAGCATCGTCAATTTCTTGGGTACAAGGTCCTAAACACTGATGGATATGATAGTACAAACAAGGCTGTTTTGCCATTGTCTTACATTTTCGGATTGGAAAGAGTTGATTAATTAAACGAACCATTTCATTGGCCGAAGAAGAACTTGGATAAGGTCCAAAATATTCTTCTTTTTTGCTCGTTTTATTCTTAATTTTCCGAATCGCGCGAACGGTAAAATTCTTGTCACGACTCATTGCGATATATGGATAACTCGTATCGTCCATCAACATAATGTTAAAAGGCGGACGATGTTTTTTAATCAAGTTTATTTCTAATAGTAAAGATTCTTTTTCACTGGCTGTGCAGATAAATTCAAAATCACGAATTTTTGAAACCAATTTCGTGGTTTTATAATTATGCGTTCCATGAAAATACGATCGCACACGATTTTTTAAAACCTTGGCTTTCCCAACATACAAAATCTCCCCATTTTCATCTTTCATGATATAACAACCTGGACTATCGGGTAAAAGCGCTAATTTATCTTGTAAGTGTTTTGAAATAGCCATAGTTTATTTTAGAACAACAATGGTTGCTCCTAATCCTCCTTCATTTGGTCCTGCACTCGTTTTTCCTTTTACATGAGGATGTTTATCCAAATCCTTCCAAACCGCGCTTCGTAAAGCACCTGTTCCCATACCATGAACAATACGAACTTGTTTAATACGGTTGGCAACCGCTTGGTCTAAATAATGATCCAATGCATCCAGTCCTTCTTCTACTCGCATACCAATAATATTCAATTCCAAAGGGAATCGTTTAAACGTACGATCAACGTGTGGACGTATTTTGACTTTTTCAACATTCGGACGAACCATTTTTGTCAACTGATTCAATTTAAGCTTCATCTTCATTCCATTCACGTTGACAACCGCTTGATTTTTACGAATATCCACGATTTCTCCATGCGAATTTAAGTTCTTCACACGAACATAATCCCCAACTTTTAAAGTTTCCTTTTGTTCGATTTCTTCTTCTTCGTTTTCTTCGTACAGCTCGTTTAGGGCATGCACCTTTTCAATTTGTTTGTGCATTTGGGATGTTTGTTGTTTACGAAGATCGGCTAAAATCTGTTGTGCCTCTTCTTTTTTTGCATCCAACATTTCATTTAACTCTTGTTGGTAAGCTGTATCCAATTCTTCTTTTTTCTTTTCCCATTTCGCTTTCGTATCCATCGCTTCTTTTTGAATACGATGCGCTTCCTGGATTAATTTTTGGAAACGTTCTTTTTCTTGTAAGACTTCTTCTTGCAGCTTTTCCAGTTTTTCCAATTCCCGTTCGTGTTGTTGGATATTTTCTTCTTTATATGTATTCGCTTTATTTAAGATCCAAGGATCTAAATTGTATTGAGAAGCAATATTAAACGCATAACTCGCTCCACTAACACCTGGGATATATCGATACGTTGGTTTTAAAGTTTCTCCGTCAAATTCCACAGAAGATACTAAGACATGCGGATTCGCTTTTCCAAACGCTTTTACTTGATTATAGTGTGTACTTGTCACAATCGTACATTTCTTTTGAATCAAAAATTCTAAAATTGCCGTAGCTAAGCTAGCTCCTTCTAAAGGATCGGTTCCATTTCCCACTTCATCCAAAAGAATAAACGAATTCTCATCGCATTGGCTGCAAATTTTTGAAAGATTCGAAATATGAGACGAGAACGTTGATAAATTGTTTTCAATCGATTGGTTATCTCCAATGTCAAAAAATAAAGAATGGTAGTATGGAACGTGTGCCCTATGACAAGATAATGGAAACCCGGCGTGCGTAAGTGCCACAAACAAACCAATTGTTTTTAAAGTGACAGATTTACCACCCATGTTCGGTCCAGAAATCATCAAACAATATTGATTGGCTTTTAAAGAATACGTATTAGCTACCACTGTTTCTTTTTTTAGTAAAGGGTGGCGTGCATTTTCAAACAACATCGAATGATCGCGCGTATGCACCATTGGTACACACCCATCAAAGGCAATCGCCCATTTTCCCTTACAGAAACAAGTATCCAATAGCGTCATCGTTTGTAAGTTCGATTCAATACTAAACGCTTTTTGCGCTACCAGTTTGGATAATTCTTTGCATATACGCAATTTTTCTTCTTCAATTTCAACCTGGATCATTTGAATGCGATTGTTGTCTTCGACAAATTCCGCTGGTTCAATATAATAGGCCAATCCACTTTGGCTAGAACCATGTACCATGCCTCCAAAGCTGTTTTTCTCACTCGCTTTGACAAGAACCGAAACACGTCCTGAAATACTTGTCGTCATATTTTCCATCAATCGTGCACTATGTTTTTTTAAGAAAGCACGACTTTTCTTTTGTAGATTGACACGAACGTCTAACAATTCGTGATGTTTGCTTCGTAATAAAGGCGTGGCATCTTCTTTTACAGAACCAGTTAAATCAATTTGACCATGGATCTGATTGATTAAATTGGGACAAACATCCATAGATTCCGCCAGGTCTTTTAATTCTGTTGTTTCGCTAGAGTGCAAAGCGTTTTGAACAGAACGACACGATACTAAGAAGGAAGCTACATCCAATAATTCTTTTGCGGAAAGTGTCATTCGTTTCGAAGCTTTTTTTGTGATAGTCGAAACATCACTGCAACCTGCCATATTCAAAATGGCCCCCGATTGAAGATAATCGATGGCTTCCTGGATCAATGTTCCCTGTCTTTGAATTTCAATCAGCGAAAGATTCGGTAAGGAAGATAAGATTTCTTGTTTCGAACACGAAAAAGAAGCGTATTGAGCAACACTACTCAAAACGCTATTGAAGTCTATCGATTTATTTAGTCTTTCTGAAAAATTATTTGACATTCTCTACCACCTTTTCTATACCTTTACTAACAGGTAGTAATACACCACTTTGAACAAATTCACTTCCATTGGTAAAAATAGGAAGATTTAAAATCACAGTCAACAATACGAGTACGACAAATACTTTGACAAACCCAAGAATCATTCCAAAAAAATGGTTCACAAAAGAAAGCACATCTTTCTTACGATATTTTGGGATCAATAGAATGACGATCCAAAAGAATATGCGCAGACCGACTAATAAAAGAACAAACCATAGACAAATGTTTACACTTGACTCCAATTTCGCAAATGTACTGAGTCCTCCAAACACTTTGGTAATTTCTACCATATATTTTGCGAAAAAAGTATTAATCAAAGAAAACTTAGGCGCTAATATCTCACAAGCAATGATACTAATGTATACACTACCTACCAAAGCTGCGATATTCAGCAATTGTCTTACAAACCCTCGTTTGTATGCGAAAAAGATCATTAACGCACTCACAATCACAATTGCGGCGTTATATACCAAAAATAAATTACTATCTAATGTCATGAATCTATTCTAACACAATTTTTTTAATTTAAAAATTATGTTACAATTTTTGCATGAGCACATTAACAAAGAAAATGACAAAAAATGAGATGCTTCAATTGTACCAAAAAGTATCTCCCTATATTTTAAAAGAAGCGAAACCAGCCTATACGCTATACCAAGTAAAGCTGGATTCTTGTTCCATTACAGCTTACGAAAGTGGTAAAGTTGTTTTTCAAGGAAAGGATCTTTCTTGGCTAGAAGCAGAACAAGAAGAAACAAAAAAACAACCTTCCAAAGAACAATTCCCTCAAGCAGGAAGCGATGAAGTAGGTACAGGCGATTATTTTGGTCCAGTCGTAGTTAGTGCCTGTATAGTGGAAGCGGAACACGTCGATTTTTTAAGAAAGTTAGGCATTCAAGATTCAAAAGCAATCGATGATGTCAAGATTCGCCAAATGGCACCAAAGATCAAGTCCGTTTGTAAATATTCGATATTGATTGTTTCTAACGAAAAATACAACATCGTCCATGAAAATCACAATATGGTCGATATGAAATGCCAACTGCATAACCAGGCATATGTAAATTTGCTGCACAAAGGCTATTCTCTACCCTCATTTATTGTGATTGACCAGTTTGTTCAGGAAAAAAGCTATTATCGATACCTTGCCCAAAAGAGAGAGGTTGTTCGAAACATTCATTTTGAAACCAAAGCCGAAAACAAGTATCTAGCCGTCGCTTGTGCGAGTGTTCTAGCACGAAACGCTTTTTTAGAAACATGGGATTCTATGGAAGAAAAATACGATTTTCATTTTGAAAAAGGAGCTGGAAAAAAAGTTGACACTTGCGCAAAAGAATTTGTTCAAAAGTTTGGTTTTGAAGAATTGGGGAAAGTCGCAAAGCTTCATTTTGCGAACACAAAAAAAATAGGATAAAACAAAAGCTCCGAAAGGCAATGTCATTAAGTTAATTATTTAATGACAATCAGAGGAGTACATAAAAATGTAC
>JAUNDJ010000087.1 GCA_030526175.1 Bacillota bacterium | reverse complement strand
ACTGCTTTTTTAAAAACTATCACTATATTTAGATGCTTGTTACCAAAGTCAGGTTGTATATCATTTGAATACAATTTCAACTTATTTTGGTTATTTTTAGTGTTTTGTCCCCATACATTTTCGACTAAGAGCTATTTTTCTTGAGTTATGCACATAGTTTTTGGGTCATTTTTAGGTCTTAGTCGAAAAAATGTTCGTTTCTTCTTTTTAGTATGTTAATTACTTTTAATTTTGTTTCTTTCTTTGTTCGTTTTATTGAATAATTTCATAACATTGATACCTAGAAATATCCCTAATATTCTAATTTAAGCATCCCGAATCCGGCTGAATTCTTTGATCCCATTCCTGTATGCATTAATATTTTTAGGTAGTTATCACTACAACGGATTTTCATTCTTACATTGTATGCATGAATATTCATTTGTTTGTATTTCACAATACGCATTTTTGATCTTTGTACTTCTAATATTTCAAAGAATTCATTTTCTGTATCTGGTAAAACTGTTAATAACTTTCCTTCTAAGTTTGTTCTTACACTATTTTCAAAGTCTGAACTTTTTGGATCAAAATATGTTGTATATTTTTTTTCGTCTGTTTTGTAACAAGTCACTGGTGATAATGTTTGAACCCAATATTCTTGGGATGGTTTTAATCGTACTTCATCTACCATTGGAGTGACTTCTACTAGATCAAACACTTCTTTTCCAATTTGGATTTTTCCTTGAAATGTAAAATAAATATATAACTGATTCATAAAATCGGGATCTAAAGAAGAAATATACCATTTTGCATTTTCTTTAAAATACAATCCTTTTCCATCAGAATAATAATTACCTTTTAAATCACTAAACACGAACATCTTATAATGTCGATTATGTGATTCATATCCTACATTATGATAAAAATCTGCTTTCTTTTCTTCTAATGCTCTATATATCGCAGCTTGTAAAAAGCCATGGTATTCATATGGTATACAAGAAGAACCTGTATCAATTACTAATTTTAAGCGCATAATATCACCTCCGAATAATATAGTTAATATATGCCAATCCTTTATAAGCAATATATTCTTTAATAGATAAGGGAAAGCTATCCAATTCAGGATAGCTTTCAAAACTTTTTTTATTTCTTTTTTGGAGCAGCTTTTAAATTAATTTGTTTGTCCGCAAAAGGTAAAACGACTTTTGGGTTACTTTGGAACCATTTGAAAATTTCTTTATCTTTTTGTTGTCTTGGATAATCCACAATCACATTTCTATATTTGTCTTGTTTCAAATAATCAAAATTATACATGGCTTTAATTTCTTCTTGTTGTCTATAAGATAACGTTTTAAAACCAGATAATAATGGATCTTTGCCTTGTGGAATATCTAGTTGATAGTCTTCAATCGTTCTTTCAATTTTCCCGTTTCTAAACACTGTATTTTTCGTTTTAATATTTTTTACATCAACTTTTACACTTCCAAATCCTAAAGATTTTCCCATTCCTAATTTATGATAATATTTGTGCGTACTATCATTTCCTAAACAAATAGAAAGATATAAGTGTAATAACTCTTCTTCAGTTAGATTTTCAAAATATACTCTAAAACCAAATTCAAGATTATCTTTTAAAGGTTTAACCGTAACGTTTTGATTTCCTTCTGCTTCTTTATAGTTTTTAGGACTAAAGTGCCAATATTCTTTTCTTCCACGAATATGTACTGGATCGTTGTACTCTATTGGATTTGCGCTTGCTCTCTTTTGCCCTTTTTGTTTTCCAAACTTAACTTTATAATCCGGACTTAATGAACTAAAGTCATCCTTCAACATATCCTGACTATATAAGTAGAAATTCGCATTTGTAAAACGAGGAGAAGCTAAGATAGGTAATGTTGTTAATGAATCTGGATAAGCGAAATAATTCTTTGTTTGACTCAATAAGATACCATCTTCAAAACGTACTTTTCCTGTTAATGAATAAGCATCTTGTACATTTCCAAAGACACGACATGCTTCACAAATATGAGATTCATCTTCACAAGGCTGATAGCTTTGTTTACCAGGTTTAGTAAGTAAATCTCCTAAATGGTTCCCATATTCCAATTGCCCATTAGAAGATAGGGATAAATAAATATGTCCTTCCGATATACTAAAATCGTTATTTTTCCACCAAACAGGTCTCCATTCACTTTCGCAATAACTGGCATGATTGAAATTTCCATCTTTTATTTCTTTCTTTTGATACTGTTCTTTATTCGCTTTATGAAAAGCTGCCGACTGATTGTAAAGAGCCAATACATCATCGCCACAGTTTACTTTTACTTTGTTTTTGGAATCTAAAGTAATACGATTTTCATTTTTATCAACTAAACAATATAGGAAATCATGAGTAGTTCCTTGGAATTTTTCTCCTTTTCTAAAAATCGCAATTTGTCGACCATTATCTTTTTCCACATAATAATCATATCCATCACGATCCACTGCCGTATCAAACTTAACAATATCACCACTTTTATGATTTCGGATCTTGTCATATTCATAATTAATTTCAATTCGATCTGCTTCAAACAATTCTGCTTTTTGTCCTTCAACGACATGTAGTAAACCCGCTTTATCCAAAGTCATTTTTGAACGAGTCACAAAAGCTAGCTCTGTATCGGCTGTAGAAAAACAAGAATTCGTTAATGTTTCAAATTTAGAACGAATCATTCCTCGTAATGACGAAGCTGGAATGGCTGGTTTATTATCAATTGTAAAAGGATATTTATAAATAAAGTGATCCTTTGTGAATCTACTTTCTTCTTTTTTCGAAGAATCCACCATAATCAATGGCGTTTTCGTAGTCAATACGCAATCCATGTATCCTGTTAGATTTCCATCTTCTGGATATTGTTCCCTTTGGCAACTTTCAATAGAAATAAAGTTGTATGGGTTAATAAATGTATGTAGTGGACCACTATTTGAATTATACGATTGTGGTCTGTTTTGTTGAAAACTATTTCGGCTATTTCCTTTGTATCCCATACTAATCCCCCTCCTTTATATCTACTAAACGATATCCGCTCATATTACCAGTTTCTTGATCAAACAAATGATGCACTTCTAAGCGATATCCATTGTTGTCTTTTTTGACTGGTAATGTGATTTCTCTACCATTTTGTTTAAATGTTGTGAAAGTGTGTCCATTAATTTCTTTTTCTTCTTGGTTGTCTTTTCCTAAGATAAAGAAGTCTTCACTAAAAAAGTAATCTTTGAAAGTCTTGATTTCTTGGAATTCAAAGCTTTGGTCTGCACGTAATTCTTTTTCTTTATTAAAGATATGTACTTCCACACACTTTTCTTTTTCCAATTCATTGGTTGGGAAAATTAGTTCATTTTTCTTATATTTTCCCACAACCACTTTGTCTGTAAAATAAATCATTATCCAGGCAAAATCCATATGATTCATTTCTACTGTGTTTTTTAAGAGTTCAAACATACTTCTTCCACCTTTCCGTCTTTTTCATATACTACTTTTTCTACTTCAAAAATACCTCGTCCAATGGAAGCCAATCCTCCAACAGAAATTAAACCATCGCTAATATCCATGAAAATGCATTCCATAATATTGCGAATCGTTGGCATTTTGTCTTCTAACAATTTGTCAAAACGAATGACTAATTGAGTTGTTCCATGATAGTGAGCCGTTTCAGTAAACAATCCTCGTTTGGAAGTTGCAGCACCTCCATAGAAACGATCAATCGTAGTACGCGTTTGAGTGATATCTTCTCCACCCTCAATTACACTTTCTCCAATATAGATTTTTGATTTTTGAGATACTTCTTTTTCAATAAAACCAAACACTTCATTCGTTAAATCTTCTTCGTCCAATAATTGTGCGTATTTTTCAAAACTAGCACGAATCATACCATTCCAGCTTGTTCCAGGAATTACAGGTTTTCCATTCGAGTGAATGTGTTCGTAATCGGCTTGTCCAGACGTAGTATTATAAGTTCGAATACTAATTCCACCTTTTAATTTTAAATCTAATACATATTTTGCATAGGCACTATTTTTTTGTTCAATCACCAATGGTTCGTAACATTTTGGATCAAATTTATCAAAACTAAAAATCTCTTCAATATTTTCTTGTGAAAATTCTTTTATCAAAGATTTCTTAATTTCCAATTGTCCCAATCCACGTGTTGTTTTAAAACCAACAACTGTATCTTTATTCTGAATATTAGAAAGAATCGTTTGCACAATTTCCTTATAGTCTGTTTTATCCTTTGGATAATTGATTGTTTCTAAACGAAGAATGAAATGGAATCCTGCAGGAACAACTTGATAATCGTATTTAGCCCCATCAATGGTTTGTTTATTCGCATCCAATTGAATACCATCTCTAAGTTCTACCAATGTCTTGTCTTCCACCATATAGGCATCCGAAAAGAAGACTGGACTTAATTTTGTTTGTTCACGATTTTCAAAATTTGTTCGTACAGTTGGATTAATCGCTTTTTGGTATTCTTCGGATAAAGAATGAATACAAGCACCTGCCATACTCGTTCCAGGAATAAAGAATTTCCCGTTTTTATCCAATAGAACATCTAAATCTGTAAATTCATTCCCACCATTTCCAATATGAATAGGAGATATGTTTTCTAATTCTAAGTAATAATAGGTCTTAATCATTTTTCCGATCTCCCTTCCATTTTTCGTTTCACAAAGCTTTCTCGTAACATTTGTAATGTCAATTCTTTCTTAATATCACAAAGTTGTTTAGGATTTGTGACTTTTGACAAATCCGATTGATTGACCTTGTCTTCACACACTTGTTTCACAAAATCATAAACATATAAGATTTCATTGCGTTTTTCTTCATCCTTAATACCTTCAACATCTGCTAAGAATAGTTCTACCAAAGGTTTACTAGCCATTTTTAAGGCTCTACCATTGGCAGAAGGACTCAATTCAATCTTTTTCGAATTGTTTAAGATTTCTTCCAATGCTCTTGTGTACACTTGTTTTTTCAAGAAGTCTACGTAAATCGGTTTTGTAAAGATGATATTTTTAGGATTTGGTTTTCTTTCTTCCAACTCATTTTGGAAAGCTTTTTTCGCTAATTCTTTAACCAAACGAATTCTTACCAATCCATTTCCTTCATTTGTAAGATTTCCAATAATCACTTCGGCTGGCATATTCTCTAATAAAGTACCTTTGATACAAGAGCCTTTACTAAAGGCATGATACGAAGGTTTTTGAAGTTTCCATTTACTATTGTAACCACCAACTTCCGTGTATCCGACAAAAGAAGCACTAGGTTGAATATGAAGAATAGAAGCTAATTCTTTTTGTTCCAAAATCGCTTCTCTTTTCTTATCTAAACAAACAACAGGTTCAATAAATTCTACTACAACCTCTTTTCCCTTCTTTAACATTGTTGGTTGCCATTCTTTGGTTTGAACATCTACAAGATGTACCATTCCATATTGCACATTTTTTGAACTACCAAGTCGAACAAAAGAAGAAATGTCTTTGAACAATGATTTTAAATATTTCCCTTTCGAAACAATATGTCCCACAAAATATTGATTTGGACTCATCACTTCCAATTGATAGAACATACCCGATCCTTTTCCCGCATTATCCAATACGTGTCCAATGCTCTTATCTTCTGGTCTTCTATGATGATAGAACATTTCAGTATCTACTTCTTTAATTTGATTTCTAAAGATATATTTATGATTTACCTTCTTTAAGATTTCTTTTTCATTATCCACTACGATTTTGTCATAATAATCTTTTCCAACCTTTTGTTTGTACAAAGATTCGTGAACAGGCATATATTCATGAAATTTGTTATCTGAAATATAAGCGTTACAAAATTTCACATTGTCTAACATTTCATAAAAGAAATCGTCCAAAGTGTTGTTTCGCAAATAATTATTTAAGAAAAATCCTTGTAAAGAAGAACCACTAATGTAATCTAGACTTTCCATTCCATTGACCGAAGGAATTGATAAAGGAGATAAGTTTTTCATACACAAAGTAACGATATACTCTTTTTCATCCTTTAAAGAATTCATTTTTACACTAGAAGAAACAATTTTAGAATCCACTAGTTCTAACTTAATTTCTCCAAAACCACGAGTACGATTCACTCCTGCATGCGAAACAAATTGTATGGCTTTCGAAAAAATATCCAAGTATTCTTCTTCCAATTCGATATTCGCAAAAAATTCCGTTCCCTTTCTTATCGCACGAGAAGAACGCAAGCTATTTTCTTCTGCAATTCCATTTTCATCCACTTTCGTTTGGTAACGAGTTTCTGTAAAATGTTCCAATACAGTCGATTCATTAATTGAGAAATTAAAGACTTCTTCTTGAAGCTTCTCAATATTTTCTAAATAAGTATTGTCTAGAACAAAATAATGATTAGAAGAATCGTTTCCAAAAATAGCATCAATAGTATCTTGATCCACAAGAGAAAATTGCTGCATTTCCCAAAAAGCTTCACGAATTAAACCTTTCATTCGTCTTGCAGGAATAAAAGGAAATCCATATGGGTCATGTACTACATCCGTATCAATGATATTTCCCCATCCTTCTCCAGAACCAACGATCCAATCACTTTTACACGTGATTTTAAGTGTTTTTTGAACAATATTACTCATGGTTTTCACCCCATTTCAAATCCATAATATCTATCGCATCAAACAAAATACGATAATCTTTTTCTTCTTTACAAACAATTTTTTTATCTTCGTCACTAATTCGTGAATTGATTCTTAACAGATCCATATCCACATATTCTTTTCCATCATAGAAAGATTCACGAAGCGATTTCACCTTACTTCTTGGCAAATTAGACACTGTTTGTAGCATCTTTTCTAAAGCCTCAATTTCTTGTGCCCCATGTAAGGTAGATAATGAATTTTTACCAATATGATATGGTCTTCCCAACAATTCATTTCCTTCCGAATCCACAAAATATCTTTCTCGAATGGTATCCATATCATTCAACAAGCCACTATAACTTACTTGGAAATCAATAAAGTTCGCTGCTCCTTTTTCCTCATCCGATATAATAGGTCTAGAACAAACTTTGGCATTGGAACAAAGTTCTTCCGCTAATTCATAAGCTCGTGCAAAAGGGAAATGCGAATGCATAATAAACATTCCACCACAAACACTAAAATTAGAACTATATTGTTTATTCGCTTCTTCAATACTTTCGGCATATTCTTTTACACAATCTAATGCGATTCTAGCGTTACAAACAAATGTGATATCATCTCCTGCATGAATGATAGTTCTAAAAGGTAAGAAATCTTTTTTCACACCTCTTTTTTCACAGAAATAAGGAACTTTCTTACGAACATTTTCCAAAGCGATATTTGTGAAAACATCATCAATATCCGAAGAAATCTTTCGCATTACTTTTGTAGCTTCTGTATACGTACCAATAGAACCTATTTTACCTTTGATATAATCTCCCATATTGTTTCCATCAATATGAACGACCGCAATCATACTCTCTCCAAGTTCCGTTCCAAATTCATTCAAGATACGATATTCCGAGTCGTCTTCATCAATTTTTCTAAACGCTTTTAATTTCTTATCTGATTCATACGTAATCATCAATCCATCTTTTCCAATCCTAGAAAATGGCATTCCTGTTTGTGGATCGTTCATCGTAAAAGGAAAAGAACGAACAGGTAACATTGCTGGCATATTCAATTTCACTTCATTCATTTTCTTACGAAGATTCTTCATATCTTCTTCATACGTATTACTTCCATGAATCTTTTCTGAAGCGACAGCCAATTGTAAAGAATACGTTTTTTTCGCCAATTCTATACGCATTTTCTTGTTTACTAGTTCTGCTTTTTCTTCATTTTCAAAAAAGACAAATAAGTTCCCTCCACCATAATACATAATCTCTGCATAGTCTTTGGGATTCCCAGAATCAAAGTTAAAATAAACTTCTTTATCCTTAATATCTTTATACTTTTTTACTTTCACGATATCTTTACAAGAATCATAAAATGTATTTAAAATCACATCTTGTACGATATGGCTTGCACCCATTATCTCTTTAATCTTATTTGTACGAAAAATATAGCTTTGAATTCCTCGTACATCGTACATATACATACTTGCCATATAAATCTACCTCCTATTCTTTCGTTTCAATAAAACCTAGTAAACGATTAACTAATGCCTTAAATTCAGGCTTTTCTTTTTCCTTGATATAGTTAAAATTACTATATTTATCCAATGTCTGTGCATGATCCATAAAGTTACGATATTCACGAACCTTATTCCAATCTAAGAAAAGTTGGAACAACTGTTCTTTATTCTGAATAAATTTCTCTGAAATCTCCGTTCCAATCGCTTCTTTAAAAGGTAATCTTTTTTTCTTTTCCAAAGGTACTTTGTCATTATTCAAATCGACTTTTGCGATAACGACATACTCTTTTTCTGCTTCTTTCAATTGATTCTTAAGTTTAGATAATACATACGAACAATTTTTATATTGTCTAAATAAATCTTGTAAGTCTTTTGTGAATTCTACTGTAATTTGCGATTGAATCTTTTCTACCCAATCCTTTTGTTTCACATTTATATCATGATCAAAATCTTTTATTTTCCTATTTTTGACATCCATTTTGTCAGCCAATTCTTGTCTTAAATCTTTTGTGAGTTTTTCAGCTGGATCTTTAATCAAATAGGCCAGATACCAATCCAATGTCTTAAACGCATCTTCAAATTTACAACTAGCATATAAATCTTCTAGAACAGAATAAAAATCATGATTCTTTAATTTAATATCCACTAATAAGGACAAATCCTTATATGTCAGATGGTCAAAGTCGCAATACGTAGAAAGATATGATCTTAATTCGAGCAAAAATAGAAAGTCATTATCCACGCAAGAATATACACAATCTACCTCTATTTCCTTGTCTTTTAATTTTCTCTTTTCTTTTCGAAAATTCCAACAATCCATTGTCCAGTTATCATTCATCTTCTTGAACAAAGAAAAATCTTCATTCTCTTTCACATATCCACATTTCACCAAGTGTTCTTTAAAAAACTCATTTAATAAGGTTAATGCTTGTTGATAATTCCCATGTTCTTCGCACCAGAGTACTGAACCTCTTATCGGATTCTTTTTATAACTTTCAAACTTTGATCTCAGTAACGATTCCAAATCTTTTAAACGATTACTTTCCAAAATACTATTCGGAATTACACGTCCAAAGAATTCATCCATCTCCTTTGAAATCTTTGTTTCATACAGTTCTTTCGCATCTTTCCACTGACAAACTTTTAGATATTGCGAAAACAAATCCAAGTTTTCCACAAGTTGTAATGCGACTCCCTTTTCAAATTTAGGATCCGATCTAACAATCTTCTTTAAATAAGAAGCATCCGCATATTGCACATAATTTTGTACTCCAATGGCCCATTCAGTTAAGTCTAAGAAATATCCAACTTCATGAAAAGCTGCTTCTTTCTTCTCCCAATCGTATTCGCCATAATAAACTTCTTTTAGTACAACATTCTTCTTAATTTGTTGAACATAGTGGATAACTTCTACTAAAACTAATGGAATAGGTCGAAAACCACCAGTAATATCCAAATAGATTTCATCTCCATCTTGAACCTTGTCATACAATTCTTGATAGATTGTTTTCAATTGTTCATCATTATCCACATTGTTCTTAATCCAGATTGGATGAACATTGTTTGTATACTTAACTTCCTCTCGTTTCAAATCTATTTTAAAATTCTCATAAAGATTTTTATTCTCTTCCGTGTCATCTTCCTTAGGTTCTGTCACTACCGCAAAAATTTCATCCGGTTCCACATGAGGAACACAAACGGTTGTCGTAAATTTCGTTGAAAAACCATTGTCTTTTTCATATACAACAGAATTATGAGTTTTACGCTTACTCAATACACCAATTAATACTTTTCTGGTCATATTATCAGCCTCTTTTCTATTAAATTGTCTTATGTAAAAAAATGTCTATTAAATTATACGCTTTTTCTCTAATTTTCAAAAGTTAATTAGGACAAGAACGGGGTCGACTCCATCTTCGCTCCTAATACGACTTTATGAAATGCTTTTTCACTCAACATATCATAAAGTACAAATTGATTCTGGTCACAAGAATAGTAAGAAAGTTGTTCTTTCAAAGTCTCCAAAATGCCTTCGGAAATGCTTCCTTCAAACACTGAATTTTGTACATGAAACAAATATTGTCTAAGTAGTTTTAAAATCTTAGGATTAGTTTTTGATTGAACATCATATACAACAACTACAAACATTCTTACCACCCCATACGATATCCAACATATTCTTTTTGATCACAAATATAATGAACAATGTTGTTGCATTCATGCACTAGTAAATTCCGATTCGAATAATATTGTTCATTCCTAGAATCTATTTTCGTCTTTTCCAGAAACGCATCATATTCTCGAATAAAAAGCTTCTTCCCTTCTTCATTCAAAAAACAACCGTCTCCAAAAGTAAAATGATCCTTAGAAATCCAACCTTTTCGAATAATACGAAGGACTAATCGGTCTACAAATACAGATTTAAACATATCCGCTAAATCAAATTTCAAACTATCCTCCGCTTTAGAACAACTATGAATAAAACTAATTTGAGAACACAAAGGCGTTTGATGAATCGCAGCCAGAAAATCACTATATAATAAGGAATAGCCAAAACTAAGAAGAGCATTTACTTCATTCAGAGGAGGATGCATGCTCCTTGCCTCAAAAGAAAAATCCGTATTCAAAAGAACAATATCCAAGGCATGATAATACAACTGTTTTATCCGTGCTTCATACAATAAAGCTCTATCCCTAAAATCCTCATCCCTATCCAACAAAAGAAACTTAGACTTCTGCACCTCAATCTCCGCAATCCAATCATCCAAGTCTTCCCCTTTTTTACGATAATACTTCAAAAGAGACAATTGATTATCAAACTGCGTCAACAAAAATTCAGAAATCAAAGTATTACGAAGATAAGTATCCTGCAAACAATTCACCTGTTGGATCAAAACATTCCCATTCCGCTTAAAAGCCGGAAAAAAAGAACCAATATAATTACCATAATAATTAAAGAAACAAACCGTAACACCATGAGAATTCAGAAAACTAAGTAAACGCTTATTCACTGTGATTTCACCAAACACATAAATCGCCCGAATCTGATAAATCGGATAAACAACACTCTCCTCTTTCGAAACAAACTTCAAAGTATTATTATTCCGTTTCAATTCACCAGACTTAAACAAATACAAAGTTCTAGCCATCCAATCACCACCTTCACTTATATATGTACCAACATAAGTAAAACCGAACACAAAAATAAAAAAAGAAAAGAACTAGCAATTAAGCTAGTCCTAATCAAAAACAACACTTTATAAGCAGTATATTCCACCTCAGCTTAATCAGGCATGTAACACACGCCGTGAGTTCGAGTGTCAATCCTTCTAAAGCAGTATATTCCACTTTATTTCAAAAATCGGAAATAGATTCAACCGTTAAACGTGTCAATCCTTCTAAAGCAGTATATTCCACTCAGGTGAAATCGGTGCGTATATCCAATCCGATGAATCTCAAGTGTCAATCCTTCTAAAGCAGTATATTCCACCAAGAGCACAATTAAGAAGAATGTGTTATGAAGACACGTGTCAATCCTTCTAAAGCAGTATATTCCACTTGCAAAAATGGATTCTTTAAAGAATCAAAAGAAAGTGTCAATCCTTCTAAAGCAGTATATTCCACAGTTCAGTACACAGGTTACCGTTTTGCATGATATCTGTGTCAATCCTTCTAAAGCAGTATATTCCACAAGTGCAGATGAAGAAAAAGCGATGAAAAAATCATCAGTGTCAATCCTTCTAAAGCAGTATATTCCACACAGACCATGGTGTAAAAATGGGTGATGGATTGTTTGATGTGTCAATCCTTCTAAAGCAGTATATTCCACTGTATTAGAGTTAGGATTAAAAGGAGCGAGCCTTTTAGTGTCAATCCTTCTAAAGCAGTATATTCCACACTATTCATTCACTGCATATTTAAAACTAATCGATTCTGTGTCAATCCTTCTAAAGCAGTATATTCCACTTAAATGATAAAGTTTATGACTTCGCTGAAAAAGAATGGAAGTGTCAATCCTTCTAAAGCAGTATATTCCACCTGTAGATAGCGTAAAGTCGTGGTGTTACAGACCGGAACTTGGTGTCAATCCTTCTAAAGCAGTATATTCCACGTAGATGTTTTAAACATGACTTCTAATAACTTAAGAACGTGTCAATCCTTCTAAAGCAGTATATTCCACCTAATTGAAGTCTTAGGCGTTGAAGGATTGTTGGATGGTGTCAATCCTTCTAAAGCAGTATATTCCACATACTACGATGCAATTACAAACGCAATGGACAACATCAGTGTCAATCCTTCTAAAGCAGTATATTCCACTAAAAGGTTGTAAGTCTAAGATTGACGAATTAAACGTGTCAATCCTTCTAAAGCAGTATATTCCACCTAGCGTGGTCTGAGAGTAACGGCGTATACCGCCTGTGTCAATCCTTCTAAAGCAGTATATTCCACAACGAACATTTGAACAAATATCGTTGTAAACAATAATATTGTATATCATTTGAATACAATTTCAAATTATTTTGGTTATTTTTATTGTTTTGTCCCCATATATTTTCGACTAAGAGCTATTTTTTATGAGTTATACACATAGTTTTTGGGTCATTTTTAGGTCTTAGTCGAAAAAATGTTTGTTTCTCAATGTCATTAAGTTAATTATTTAATGACAATCGGAGGAGTACATAAAAATGT
>JAUNDJ010000086.1 GCA_030526175.1 Bacillota bacterium | reverse complement strand
TTTTAAAATTCAAAATATGGTGCCCTAGTATGAAAACACAAGAAAAAATTGTTGATTGTTTTAAATCTCTAGATAATAAAATTGAAAATGAAAAGGCAATTCTAAATTCCTATATCCAAGAAAAGAATTACCTTTTGAAAAATATGTTTATATAAATAGATTTTTAAGAAAGTATTCCTTTTGGGTCTTTAATAACCTCAACATTTCTTTCTCATAATTCATTTTTTGTTCTATTTTTCTAATAATATTTGCAAACTCTCTTTGCTTATTTAGTGGAGGGAGTTTTAACTTTATTTTTGCCATGGTATTATTCATCAATTTAGGATTCGCTAAGTTTCTTGATACATAGGAATATGTCAAACAGGATAATAGTTTAGATACAAAGAAAGCATCATTTTCCTCGTTTATTTTTAAAGTACCACAGACATTTGTACAATTGAATTTACCATTTCTGTAATAAACAGTACCTGCATTTGCACCATCTGTTGTCCAGGTAATATATTCACCATCAAAATCATATTGGTCAAGATATCCCATTATCCCATCATTAGATGTTTGCGAGCTATAAACAGGATATTTTGGATTTAATTGCTTATTAATTTCCTTTGAACTAATCACTCTTCCTCTTCCAATGTTAGAAATGTCTGATACAAAACATTCGGTATATTCATCTACATTATTACACAACTCATTTATTATGCATTTCTTTAAAGATAAGTAGTCTTCAATGATTTTATTTTGAGCTTCGATTCTTTCCTGTATTTTGTTTAATAAATCAGCTACTTTTCCTTGTTCTTCTAATGATGGAAACTTATGTTTAGTTAAGAAAAAATCTCTTACTGCAATATTCAATAAGCCATGATTTCTCGCTCCCTCACCGGCGATATCTGATACTTGTTTATACCATTTTGGTGATTCAAAGTAATGTACTAAATAATCAGTATCAACTAGTGATTCATTTGGTTTAAAGCATATGTATAAGGTTGATAAGCATCCCTTATCATATCGATCTAATCTTTTTATAGCACCCCATGGATAATCGTTAGAATAACTCTTGTTATAAGCAAATTCACCATTTTGCAATAGGTAATAATTTGATAAATCACTACTAGCCACTGACTTATTAAAAAATGATATTTGATCCACTAATCCATATTGAGCGGAAATGGTCAAGGGTAATAGTGACGCATTATTCTTGTTTTTTCTAGTGACTCTTGATGCGAATTGGTGTAACTGATACGTTGTATAATCATCCTCAAAGTTAAATCTCAAATTAGGAACATTAATGAAAGAAAGTTTTATAAAATATGTCTTTGACCAGGAAGGTGGAATATATATGGTCGAAGATAAACTATTGAAAGACATTATTGAGGAGTGGAAGGAAGATAAGAAGCAATATGTTAAGAAATCAACATTTGCTGCTTATCAATTATTGATTCAAAATCATATCCTTCCAAGATTTGGAGAAAAGAAGGAGGTGAAGGAAGAAGATGTTCAATCATTTGCTTTAGAAAAACTTAGTGCAGGATTAAGTGAAAAAACCATAAAAGATATTATTATCGTTTTAAAGATGATTCTAAAATTTGCAGTTAAAAATGGATACCTAGATTATGTTCAAATTGATGTAAAATTTCCCACTAATCAACAAAAGAAAGAATTAGAGGTTTTTTCAAAAAGTGATCAAAAGAAATTTATGAATTATCTTAGAGATAATTTTACATTCAAGAATCTAGGTATTTTTATTTGTTTAAGTACAGGAATGAGAATAGGGGAAATATGTGGATTGCGTTGGCAAGATGTAGACGTTGATGATGGTGTTATTATGGTAAGACACACATTACAAAGAATCTATATTCTTGATGAAGGTGAGCGACATACTGAGATTATCTTAGATACACCTAAAACGTCTAATTCTATTAGAGATATACCTATGTCATCTGAATTGTTGAGAATTATGAAGCAATTCAATAAAGTGGTAAATGATGACTATTTTGTAATCTCAAATGATATAAATCCAATTGAGCCAAGAACATATCGTAATTATTATAAAAGACTATGTAAGAAACTAGATATACCAGAGTTAAAATTTCAAGGTTTAAGACATAGTTTTGCTACTAGATGTATAGAAGCTAATGGTGATTATAAGACTGTATCAGTTTTGTTAGGTCATTCTAATATAAGTACAACGCTAAATTTATATGTTCATCCAAATAAGGAACAAAAGAAAAAATTGATAAACAAGATGTTAAAGTCTTTATAACTTATTCATAAATTCTATCGATACATAGAGTGTTTGTTCAAAAATCTAAAGAAACATTTAAGTAATTGAGTGTATTTCAAGTTAAAAAAGTATGCTTTAGGCTTACCAACTGTCATAACAGTAAATGATATATTATAATAATATTTCATTTAACGGTGTGGCAAGGTGTTACTAACATTCATATTAGCAATAACCCTTGTGTAAGGGGTTGAGCAGTAATGAAGTTTTCTTTTAATGTATATATACAATTGAATATTTGTTTAAGAGTGACGTATCGTGAAGAAATTTCACGATTTTGTCACTTTTTTTAATTATTTGTAAACTTTTTAGTGGTTTTCGATGGCTAGTTATTGAAGGGGATGATTAGCGTGATACGAGGACCGCCTATAGCCTCCTAAATTACATAAAATTTAGGAGGCAGAAATGAGGTATATACATACATTAGAAGAAAAGAAATTTAAAGAAGAAAAAGAAAAGGAAAATGAACTTTTAAGAAAGTTCGGTGTTGATGAAAAGATTATTCAAGAACTATATGATTATGATCGAGAGATGTTTAATAAAAATAGATCATTTAGTCAACATGAGGTTTACATTGAAACACTACCTTTAAATACAAATCATAGGTTACCATTAATTGTATATGATGTACCATCTATTGATACAATAGATGATGTTAGGAATGAATTGTGTGTCATTTATCCAATTCAAGTGGTAACAGGAATTGATCTTGAGTCATTAGAAATTATTCTATTAAGAATTAACGGCTATACATATAAACAAATTTCTAAAAAAATAGGTTTATCATTGGGACAAGTAAAACTAAGAATTAAAAAAATTAGAGAAATTTTAAAAAATTGCTGACTTTTTAGCCAGTTTCGTTGGCTAGTATATGTAAGGGGAAAATAGTTTAATCCCAAAGAGATCTTTGAAAACAAAATAAAGGCGATATCAGTCCACACCATAGTTTTGCATCATGCGAATCAAATACAATGATACTTGCAATAGGTCTTAGTCCGAGCGTGATAACAACCGTCGCAGGCAGAGATATTGTGTAGGATAAAACAAATGGACACCTGCTTGATATACATCAAATGAACGACTAATAATGGGATATGTCGTTGCTGATATTGAAAAAATAACATGAACTATATAAGAGGGAAGGAATTCCAATGGCTACATTATTATATTGGCCAATAGTAGATGTTGATATTGAATCATTACCTGATCCAGCATCAACACTAATGGCTAATAAAAGGGAACATTTATATTACGAACTAGAACAAGTAACCAAAGATTTAACTGCAATTCAACAAAGACGTCTATATATGAAATATTACTTAGAAATGTCAAATGTGGAAATTGCTGAAGTTGAACAAGTTTCATATAGTGCTGTTCGTAAATCAATTGATCAAAGTATCAGATATATAAGAAGAAAGATGTACAAGTTCATTCATTGATTTGTACCTTATTCTTATTTAAGGAAAAACTCTATAATGAGTTTATCAAGGAAAAGGAGAATTACTAAATATGGAAAAACGTATTGAAAAAGAAATTATGACAGTAAGAGAATTTGCTAAGCATACTGGATTAAGTGAATGCTGCGTTAGAAAGTTATTAAGAGAAGAAAAAGTATTTTACATGAAGATTGGTAGCAGATATTATATTAATGCACCTAGAACAATTGACTTTCTAACTCATAATCCAATTATGGATATTACTTGGAAAGAACCGGTAGCCTCAGTGTAGTTTAAACAAAAGAAGAGATGTGGGAGTTATACTCCTGTATCTCTCATTTTGCTTTTATACATGAAAAAATAGGTAACGATGCACTGAATTAAGCACATCAAAAAACAAGGCCATTTTTGGTGGCATTTACGTATAAATGACCTATAAAATATGCGTTTATACGTGATTCATACGTGAAAGTTTCAGAAAACTTAATTAACAGTTGCACACGATAAAGAAAAATAGCCATAAAAAATATAGTTTTTCGATTTATTTTAACGATTTTGTTCCAGATAAAACGATAAATAAACGGTTTACCTTATGTAAAGGAATAAAAAACTGTACAATCTTTAAGATTGAATATGAAGATGGAATTTTTAGTTGTGTAGAAATCATTAATCATGACTTTTCTAGCATTCTGTAATTGTGAACACCATTCACAAAATAATCCTTTATAATATTTAGTAGAGAGAAGGAGAGTATTATGGAAGCGACAAAAAAATCTTTTGGAGAAGTGGATTTCTTACAAGGCTCGATTTTAAAAGCTTTAGTGATTTTTTCTATTCCTATTTTAGTATCGAATATTTTTCAACAATGTTACAACACAGCCGATACGATGATAGTAGGAAACTTTTTAGGAGATAATTCATTAGCGGCTATTGGTTCTTGTACAGCTATTTACGATTTGTTGATTGGTTTTGCGATGGGAATCGGGAATGGATTGTCTATTGTTACATCGAGAAGTTATGGTTCACGAGACGAGGAACTATTAAAAAAATCCGTAGCAGGAAGCATAGTTATTTGGTTAGTATGTAGTGTGATCATTACGATGATTGCGGTATTTGGAACATATCCACTACTACAATTGTTAAACACTCCGATAGATATTATTGATGAAGCCTATGGATATATTTTTATTATTTCTTTATTTATAGGTGTAATGTTTGCGTATAACTTATGTGCTGGAATGATGAGAGCGATTGGGAATAGTGTCATGCCACTTGTGTTCTTAGTTGTATCTTCGATTGTGAATATTGGGTTGGATATATTGTTTATTACGAAGTTAAATATGGGAATTGCAGGGGCTGCTTGGGCTACAGTGATTGCCCAAGGAATATCTGTTTTATTATGCATAATTTATGTTCTAAAAAATACACCTGTTTTGGTACCTGAAAAAAGACATTTTAGGATTGAAAAAGAATTGTATATGGAACTATTAGGACAAGGTATGTCTATGGGATTTATGAGCTGTATTGTTTCTGCAGGTTCTGTCATTTTACAATATGGAATCAATGGATTAGGAAAACTTGTCATTGCTGGTCATACGACTGCAAGAAAACTATATATGTTCTTTAATATGCCATTCATGTCTATGGCTGTGGCTTGTTCTACTTTTGTCGGACAAAACAGGGGCGCTAATCAGCCAAAGCGTATTCGAAAGTGTTTAAAAATCTGTTACTTGTATGACATTGTGATGGCGGCAATTATTACGGTTTTGATTTATTTTGTCGCACCTAGTTTAGTGAAGTTTGTGAGCGGTTCGAATAGTACAGTGGTCTTGAGTAATGGGGCAATGTATCTTCGAGTGGTAGGTCCTTTCTATGCGGTATTAGGGGTATTAATTCAATCTAGAAATGCACTACAAGGTATTGGAAAGAAAATTGTGCCGTTAATCTCGAGTGTGATTGAATTTGTAGGAAAAGTGATTTTTGTACTAGTATTCATTCCCAAATTCCAATATATGGCAGTTGTATTCTGTGAGCCAGTCATTTGGTGTGTGATGACGATTCAATTATTGTATTCATTATATTCAAATGCTTATATGAAAGAGGCTAAGAATAGTTTAGTATAGTAATAGAAGAATATAAGTTGGGAGATTAAATATGTATAAAGCAGTAATATTTGATATGGATGGATTGATGATTGATAGTGAATTCGCCACTTACGAAGAATATCTTAAAATCTTGAATGATTGGGGATATGAATACAATGTAGAAATGTATAAACATCTTTTAGGAAAAAGAAAACCCAATATCCTTAATGTATTCAAAGAACAGTTTGGGAATGAATTAGATTTAGATACTCTTTGGGATTTGTGTCACGAACGATTAGATATTCGTTTAAGAGCCAATCCTCCACTAAAGCCAGGGTTTAAAGAATTGTTAAATTATCTAAAAGAAAAAGGATATAAAATGATCATTGCCACAAGCAGCGATCGTAATCGTGTGGAAGGTATTCTTGGTCCAATTGGAATATTAGAATATTTTGACGATGCCGTTTGTGGAGATGAAGTAAAAAATGGAAAACCACATCCAGAAACGTTTTTAAAAGCATGTGAGAAGCTTGGGGTAAAAGAAAACGAAGCTATAGTATTAGAAGATAGTGAATCTGGTATTATGGCTGCTTACAATGGAAATATTCCAGTGATTTGTATTCCGGATCTAAAATATCCAGAAGATGATGTAGCTTCGAAGACAACAGTGATTCTTGATTCATTACACGATGTAATTGGATACTTAGATGCACAAAACTAATAAAAAAGACTGTATTCACTAAAGTGATACAGTCTTTTTAATATATTATTTTTCATAAAAAATAGATTTATCTAACATATCAACTAATAATCGTTTGACATCGGATTCAATAGTTTTAATATCTTTTCCAGCTGAACTAGATTCCTTGGCAAATCCAGCAACACCATAAATAATAAATCCAGCTATTTGTCGAGGTGAAAATTTAAGTTTGAATGAAAGCTCCTGTTTTTTTGAAAATCTTTCCACAGAATCTAATAAAAGACTTGTCATCATCGATAAAAGATATGGATTGTCTTCTGTAAAGATTGGTGAGAAAAATTGAGGATTTGCGATAATTAGCTCTACAAAGCAATCAAGATAGATTAAACAATTTTGAATATCTTCACTTGTGTTAGGATATAGCTTTTGGTTGTTCTTTTTCAATTGGAACATAGTTCTCCCTGATTGTATATAATCGCTAAATATCTCTTGGGCTAAGTCAAATTTATGATCGTAGTGTGTATAAAATGTAATACGACTAATGCCAGATTCTTTACAAATGTCTGTAACAGAAATTTTTTCAAACGATTTTTCAGATAACAATCGAACTAACGCTTGCTTAAGCGCTTTTCTTGTTTTTTGAATACGTAAATCTTCCATAAGGCTCTCCTAAAAATAATGTCTCATCCTTTTTATTTTAACATATGTAAAAATATAATTCGATAGTTTTATATGCTAGAACTATCGAATTATAAGAGAAAAGTTAATCGTTTTCTTCCTCGTGTTCTGTATATTCGACATCAATGACATCCATATTTCTTGAAGACGAATCATTTCCGAAAGAAGTATAATATGTTTCATCAAATTTCTCATCATAAATATCTGGCGTTTGTTTTTTGAAAAAACGTTTATAAACATACAAGATTGCCCATGCGATAAAAATGAATGGCAACATTTTCCATAAACCGATTAAAATTAGAATAATCGTTCCAATGATTAAAGAGCCAATTAGAATTAAATATAAGGTTTCCATAAATATCTCCTTTATTTCATCAACAAATTGTTTTTTCGCTGATTCTGTCTTGAATAAATGTTGGATGGATAGCACCACCAGATATTTCTTGTAAATCATTAGAAATATCTTCTAGACAAAGATAACGATAGATAACTTTTTCTTGGTAATCTTGTTGCGTGATTTCAATCTCATTTTTTCGAAAATAAGCATCAATTCTCCCAATCAAATCATAGGCGAACTGGATTTCATATTCATGAAAGGTTGTGCTTTCTGTAAGAGTAGCAACTTTCAGCGCTTCTTGAACGCTTCCTGAATATGCTCTTACTAAACCGCCAGTACCTAATTTTATACCACCAAAGTATCGAACTACGACGGCAATAATGTCATTCATTTCATGATGAATTAGTACATCCAACATTGGATGACCTGCTGTTTGAGAAGGCTCACCATCATCGTTAGAACGCATCATATCTCCAATGATCATAGCTGTACAATGGTGTGTTGCACTAGGATGTTCTTTTTTTACACGTTTTAAAAACTCTTTTGCGTCTTCTTCGTTATCTGTACGATGCAAATATGTAATAAATTTACTTTTTTTAATCTCTATTGTATTAATACAATCTTCTTTTATTCTTGGCATATAGAAATATTATATGAATTATTTTGATGGTGCAAGTTCGAGATACTCTTTTAATGCTTTCATCTTTTCTTTTGCATCGAAATAACCTAAAAAATAAACATCTCCAAGTTTTTCTAAATCTGGTTCTAGTCGACCAACATCTAGAGGCTGGCTAGGGGCAATCACAAATATTTTTCCTTCTTTTTCTAATTTTTCAACTAAATCGCATTGTTCATTGTATATTTCGTTGCTGCGACTTAATACATCCGCAAAAAGAGGATATTCTTTGTAGAAATTCTTAATCGCATCCATTTCCAAAGTTGTTAGCTCATTTTTTCGATATTCCCTGTGTTGTGTTTTAACCACTATAATTTTTTCATATCCTTGTTCGATTGCCCATTCTACAGGGATTTTATTTGAACATCCACCGTCAAGGTAATATGCGCTATCTAATGGGACTGGAGATGAAATGCCTGGCATTGATGCACTAGCACGAACTGCTTGGAAAATATCGGAACAAGATTTTTTTTCAAAATATTCGGGTTGTCCGGTTAACACATTTGTACAAACCGCATAAAATTTTCTTGGTGTATCATAGAAACGAAATACGTCCAATGCTTCTTCAGCCGTTGCATCATCAAAAGCCACATCAAAACCAATGATTCCTTTGTTCTGAGGTATAGCTTTTAAACCAACATAATTACTATCGTGTCTATGTCCTAAATTAAAACGAATTGCTCTTCCAATATGTCCGGCTACATAATTTAAACCATTCATAGCTCCCGCACTCACTCCAATAGTACAGTCCATATTGATGTCTTCTAACATCATCGCATCTAGGACACCTTCTCCATAAACCGCTCTAAAAGCACCGCCTTCTAACACTAGACACCCCTTAGTGACTGTATTACTAGCTTTTCCAAACGGTATTTCATCAAATCTTGAGAATTCTTTACTCATAGATATTCTTGCTCCTTTCTATAAAATCCTTGAATAGGAAATATATTAAAAGGATATCCAATAATTAGCGCAAGGTCAAATAAGAAGTGTATCGTAAAGATAATTTCACAGAACCACTGTATATTTTCAAGAGAAGCATTATATTTTATGGTATGATATAGAAAATAGTACTTATAAAGGAGAATTCATTATGGGATTAGTTAAAGCAATGTCAAGTGCCGTTAGTAGTGTGCTATCCGACCAATGGAAAGATTATTTTTATTGTGATGCCTTACCTGCGAACGTAATCTGCACTAAAGGAAAGAAAAGAAAAACTTCAAAATCATCAAATAAGGGTGAAGATAATATTATTACGGATGGTTCTATAATTTTCGTAGCCGATGGGCAATGTATGTTGATTGTGGAACAAGGAAAAGTAGTAGATATTTGTGCAGAAGCCGGAGAATATGTATACGATAAAGGAACGGAACCTTCAATCTTTAGTGGAAAATTAAGTGCCACTATTCCTGCTGTTTTAAAAAATATGCAAAAAAGATTTACTTTTGGTGGTGATTCAGCAAAAGATCAACGTGTTTACTATTTCAACACAAAAGAATTAATGGGAAATAAATACGGGACACCATCACCGATACCGTTCCGTGTTGTAGACAGAAATGCAGGAATTGACGTAGATATCTCCATTCGTTGTTTTGGAGAATATTCCTATAGAGTAACCAATCCTGTGTTGTTTTATACAAATGTATGTGCAAATGTATCGAATGATTTTACAAGAGAACAAATTGATTCTCAATTGAAATCAGAATTGTTAACGGCATTACAACCTGCTTTTGCGAGAATTAGCGAACAAGGAATTCGTTATTCTTCACTTCCAGGACACACTAGAGAAATTGCGAATGCATTAAATGAAGAGTTATCTGAAAGCTGGAGAGATCGTCGTGGTATTGAAATTGTAACTGTAGGTGTTAACAGTGTAAAAGCTAATGAAGAAGATGAAGCTATGATTAAGCGTCGTCAAATGAGTGCTGGATTAAAAGATCCAAGTTTAGCTGGTGCACAACTTGTAGAAGCACAAAGTGAGGCTATGATCAATGCTTCTAAAAATACAGGTGGCGCTATGACTGGTTTCATGGGTATGAATATGGCTTCACAAGCAGGTGGAATGAATCCACAAACTTTATTCCAAATGGGAGCTCAGCAAGCACAAGCGCAAACACCTGTCACAAATCCAAATGCTTGGACTTGTCCACAATGTCAAACAAGCGCAACAGGAAAATTCTGTCCAGAATGTGGAACACCAAAACCAGTTCCAGCTGCTGGCTGGACATGTAGTTGTGGAACGATAAATAAAGGAAAGTTCTGTAGTGAATGTGGTTCAAAAAAACCGGTTGGCGCTGTTCAATATAAATGCGATAAATGTGGATGGGAACCAGAAGATCCAACGGCACCTCCTAAATTCTGTCCAGAATGTGGCGATCCGTTTGGAGATGAAGATATTGTAAAATAAATATTAAAAAGTGGAACGGTTGATTAAAACTGTTCCACTATTTTTATATTAACGATGCATTCTAAAGGGATTTTCTGTTTTACGATTTGAATATATTTGGAATATTCTAAATCAATTTTACTAAGAACCCCCTCTAAATAGATATAGTCTTTTCCATCATAATAAGTGATTTCTACAATCATACCTTTTTCAAGTGTATGAATTGTGCGATTCAACTCTTCTAAGTCATCTTCGCTTAAAATTCTTTTTTCGACTACAATCTTTTCTTTTTCAGAAAGTATTTCTCGAAATCCTTTTAGAGCGTCAAAAGGGATAAATAGTTTTGCTCGAGATGTATTATTAGTAGGCATTGTGACCTCCTATCAAAGTGTTACGTTTTTTTGTGGTTGCTTTCTCACAGAAATTCATTCCTCGTAATATTGCGTTTTTTCCATATTTGGATTTAATTTCTAAAATAGAATTTTGTATATTTTTTTCCTCCTCGATTTTATCGTAATCCGTGAATAAATCGTATTGTTCAAATTTTTCTTCTTTAATATTGCCAAAGCTAATAGCTAAGGTTCGGATTGGAACGTCCTTTCTAGTTGTTGCTTTAAAAAGATCGCAAAATTCTTGAAGGAGAATCGAATAAGCGTTCGTTGTTTGGTTTATAGTACGAGAACCACCTGTCGGAGGCGCTTGATCTTTTGAATAGCCAATGCGAAGAGAAATCAAATTTGTAACTAGGTGTTTAGATGTAAGTGTTAGAACATTAATTTCAACCATTTCTTTAAGGACAAGGTAGGCATCTTTATACTCGTAGTCTTCAAATAAAACTTGAGAATTTGAAATTGATTTTGAAATAGGTACATATCCATGAATGTCTTCCATGGTTGTTGGCTCAATGCCCCATGCATGATCAATTAAATAACGTGCATTGATTCCAAAATCTTTATATAAAATCTCTTCAGGGCAATGGGCAATATCATACATATCGTGAATTCCATGTTTCGCAAGTCTCTTTTCAATTCCTCGACCGATTTGCCAAAAATCAGTCAAAGGTTTATGATGCCAAAGTTCACTTCGATATTTCTTTTGATCTAAAAAAGCAATTTGCGAATCGGAATGTTTGGCTATAATATCCATCGCAATTTTAGCCAAGTACATATTAGTTCCCAATCCTACAGTAGCCGTGATTCCTGTTTCTTTTAAAACATCTTCTTTAATGCGTTTTGCAAGCTCATAGGATGTTTTTTGATAGAGGGATAGATAAGGGGTTAGGTTTATAAATGATTCGTCAATGGAATATACGTGAATATCTTCTTTTGAAATATATTTGAGATAAATTTCATATATGGTAGCAGCATATTCCATATACATGCGCATTTTAGGTATAGCCGTAATATAATTAATATTTTCAGGAATTTCAAAAATACGACAACGATTGTGTATACCTTGATTTTTCATCTTTGGGGATATAGCCAAGCAAATAGCTCCGTTTCCACGTGTGGGATCGGCAACCACTAGATTTGTATCAAAAGGATCTAATCCGCGATGGACACATTCGCAAGATGCAAAAAATGTTTTTAAATCAATACACATATAAATCTGATTATCCATATACATCTCCTTTATGCATATTATATACACGAATGTTGCATATAACAATATCAAATGCAACAATAGATATATAAACTAAAAAAAGTTGCTTATACATGCAACATTGAATATACTATAAATAGTAGGTGAATTATGACATTACGAGAATTATTGAAAATGTACAAAGAAAAAATGAATGTGACAAATGATTATATAGCCGAACAAGTCGGGGTAAACAAATCGACTGTTTCTAGATGGTTAAAAGAAGATATGAAAGTGATGAAGCCTGAGGTTATTGAACGATTGTCATATCTTTTGGGAGTGGATGTTGAATCCCTTATTAAAGATACCAATACATTTCAGAAACCTATTTTAGGAGTTGCGAAAGCGGGTTATGGATTATTTGCGGAAGAAAATCTGGAGGGCTATGAGAATGTTTCTAAGAAGGATTTTTATCGTGGAGATTATTTCTTGAGGATAAGTGGGGATTCTATGACTGGAGCACATATACACGATCAAGACTTGATATATGTGAAACAGACAGATATTGTTCCTAATGGTTCTATAGCTGTTATATTAATAGGAAACGAAGAAGTAACCGTAAAAAGACTAATAAAAAAAGAAGGGCTAATAAACAGATTCTTAATACTTATAAATATGTATAAATAAAATTAAATATAATTGTAAATATATGGTATAATTATATTGAAAGAAGTGATACATAATATG
>JAUNDJ010000085.1 GCA_030526175.1 Bacillota bacterium | reverse complement strand
CAATACCGATGCCAAGCCTAGTAATTTTTGGTCCAACTTTCAGGGTTCACTTCATACAAGTCTGTTTTATTGGCTAACGGATGTGCTTGTTGATACACTTCTTTAAGCTTTTTATTTGAAATATGCGTATAAATTTGCGTTGTTGATAAAGAAGAGTGCCCCAATAACTCTTGTACAATACGAATATCCGCTCCATTATCTAACAAGTGTGTCGCAAAAGAATGACGAAACATATGAGGATGTACTTTCATGGACAATCCTATTTCATCTGCATGTTTCTGCATTAAGTACTGTACTCCTCGAGAAGTAAAACCTTTTCCTTTTAAGTTCACAAACACATGATCATCTTGTGCATATTTTTCCCAATATGCCAGTCTATATCTTGCCAATTGTTTTTCAAATCCTTTGAAAAAAGGAACAATTCTTTCTTTATCCCCTTTTCCACGAATACGTACAATACGAGAAGATATATCAATTTGTGACCAGGTTAATTGAACCAGTTCACTAACGCGTAGCCCACAAGCATAGAGAATAGTAAACATCGTTTTGTCACGAATATCGGTATCTTTATCTAATGAATATGAGTTTAAATAGTTTTTTATTTCACTCACAAAAAGAAACTCAGGAACATTTCTTTTATTTTTTGGCGATTGTATCGATTCCATTGGATTGTTTCCAATTCCATAATACTCATTTAAATATTTATAGAACGAACGATAGGTCGATAGCTTTCTTGCCATCGTGGAATCTTTGGCATACGTTTCTAAACGGAATTCAGTGATAAAATTCAGAATCGTCAAACGATCCACTTCTTCAAACGAAGTAATCCCTTGAGAAGTAAGATACATTTTCAATTGTTCTAAATCTCTCCGATACGCATCTACGGTTTGCGTAGATTTTGAATGGCGAGAATAAACGTAATCTAGGAATTTCTCAATCCATTCATTCATGTAAAGAAGCCTCAATTTCACGAATTCTAGCTAAGGCTTGTTCACACATTTTTTCTTTTCTCTGATTCTTTTTACATTTTACGTCTAAATGTACAATTCCAAAGTTTGCGTTCATTGGTTGGAAATGTTTTGGATCCACGTGTGTAATGTAGTAGGCTTGCGAACCCATAATGCATGTATTTCCAAAACAGATAGGTTCTTTACCATTAAGATATAATGCCATGTTAATTCCCGCAATTAATCCGGATGCACACGATTCCACATATCCTTCTACACCTGTTAATTGTCCAGCGAAAAATAAATCATCTCGTTTTTTTGATTGATACGTTTCTCTTAATACTTCTGGAGCGGATAAATACGAGTTTCTATGCATTACGCCATAACGCGTAATTTTTAGATTTTCCAATCCAGGAATCATTGAGAAAACACGTTTTTGTTCTGGCCATGTCAAGTGTGTTTGGAAACCTACAATATTATACATAGAAGCGGCTACATTATCTTGACGCAATTGAACAACCGCAACAGGATGATGATTTTCATCTTTTTGAAGGCCAACTGGTTTTAGTGGACCATACAACATAGTCTTTTTTCCTCGTTTTGCCATTTCTTCAATTGGCATACATCCTTCGAACACATTAATGTCTTCTTCAAAATCGTGCATATGTGCACATTCTGCATTCACTAAGGCATCATAAAATGCGTCAAATTCTTCTTGATCCATTGGGCAGTTAATATAACTTGCTTCCCCTTTATCATATCTTGATTTAAAGTACGCTTTATTAAAATCAATGGAATCTTTCTCAATGATAGGCGCTGCTGCATCATAAAAGTGAAAAGTGTCGGATTCGACAAATTCCACAATAGCTTTGGCAAAATCATCGCTTGTCAAAGGTCCTGTGGCAACGATTGTTGGTCCTTCAGGAATTTCTGTCACTTCTTCATGAATGATTTCGATATTTGGATTTTCTTTTACTTCTTTTGTGATATAGTTTGCGAACTCATCACGATCTACAGCTAAGGCAGAACCTGCTGGTACAGCAGTGGCATCAGCTGCCTTTAAAATTAATGAATCCATGATTCTTAATTCTTCTTTTAATACACCCACCGCATTGTTTAATGCATTCGAGCGTAATGAATTGGAACAGACCAATTCTCCAAATTTATCAGTATGAAAAGCCGGTGGATATTTTACCGGTCTCATTTCTATTAATTTTACTTTAATTCCTCTTTTAGCACATTGATAAGCAGCCTCGCAACCTGCTAATCCTGCCCCAATAATTGTGACTTCTTTCATTATTTCTTCTTTTCCTTTGGTTCTTTCTTTATAAATTTGCATTTTGGATAATTCGAACATCCGATGAAAAAGTTTCCAAAACGTGATTTTCTTTTTACTAGTTCTTTTCCACATTCTGGACACATTTCTCCAGTTGGTTCTGGTTTGGCTTTTTCTTTTAAAGAAACAATTGTTTTACAAGTTGGATAATCGCTACATGCCCAGAATGGTCCAAATCTACCTTTTTTTATAACCATATTTTTTCCACAAGTTGGACACTCTTTCGTTTCTTGTGGTTGATCGGCATTTTCGCTTTCTTGGCTTTCTGTATAATGACAAGTTGGGAAATTGATACAAGAGATAAATTTCCCGAATTTCCCGTTTCTAAAAACCAAGTCCCCTCCACATTGCGGACATGTTTTTCCTACAGGTTCCAATTCTTTCTTTGGCATCTTGTCATAGGCACTTAGCACAAGTGGATTAAATTTGTCATAAAATTCGTGTAAGTACGAAATGTTATCCAATTGTCCTTCGGCAATTTTGTCCAAAGAACCCTCCATGCTCGCTGTGTATTTTACATTGATTACCGATTGGAAATATTCGGCTAAGCTTTCGTTTGTCAAAAAGCCTTGTTCACTAGGAATAAAGACTTTTGTCTTACTTGTTTCGGTTTGTTTTTCTAAAGAAACATATCCTCGTTTTTGAATCGTATCAATAATAGTAGCGTAAGTACTTGGTCGGCCAATTGATTTTTCTTCCAAATCTTTGATTAATTTTGCTTCGGTATAACGAGAAGGTGGTTCTGTAAAATGTTGCTTCTTTTCGATTGTAACTTCTTGGATTATTTCGCCTTCTACAAATTCTGGAAGCATTTGTTCTGTTTGTTTCTCATATTTAGAATATACTTTTGTATACCCGTCAAAAGTCATGACTTGTCCAGTTGTTTTGAATTCACATCCATCATTCACGATAGTTACGCTTGTTACATCAAAGCTTGCAGCTGCCATTAAGGAAGCTATCGTTCGTGCATAAATCATAGAATATAGACGGTATTCATCGTTTGATAAATATGGTTTTACGGATTCTGGTGTATTGTTGATATCCGTTGGACGAATGGCTTCGTGAGCATCTTGTGAATTCGTATTGTTTTTGGTTTTATAAGTACCCACGTATTTTTTTCCATACTCATTTTCAATATATCCTTTTGCGTCTTGGACAAAGATATCGGATAAACGAGTAGAATCCGAACGCATATATGTAATTAACCCAGTCGTAGTTCCACCAAGACTTACCCCTTCGTATAACTTTTGAGCAACGCTCATTGTCTTTTTAGCACCCATATTTAATTTAGTACTAGCTTCTTGTTGCATTGTGGAAGTTGTAAAAGGGAGCTTAGGTTGTTTTTTCTTTGCTTTTTTTGTAACCGAACTAACCACGTAATCTTCGACTAAACGATTAATAATTTCATTGGCTTGTTCTTCGTTTTGAATTTTTGGTTTACTACCATCTACTTTCGATAATTCGATTTCAACATTTTTGCGATTCTTTTTAAGATTTCCATGAATTGTCCAATATTCTTCGCATACGAAATCGCGAATTTCTTTTTCTCGATCCACGATTAGCTTTAATGCAACCGATTGAACACGTCCTGCGGATTTTGATTGAATTTTCTTTTGCAGAAGCTTACTTAATTTAAATCCAATAATACGATCAAGAATTCTTCTTGTTTCTTGTGAACTTACAAGATCCATATCGATAGTTCTTGGATTTTTTAATGCTTCAATAACAGCTGGTTTTGTCACTTCGTGGAAGACGATACGATTTAGTGCATTTTCTTCCAACCCTAATTCGCGTGCCAAATGCCAGGCAATGGCTTCCCCTTCTCTATCGGGGTCACTAGCCAAGAATACATTTTCTGTTCCGGCTGCTAGTTTTTGTAGCTCTTTGACTACATCTTTTTTATCTTTATTTATCGTGTAATTTGGTTCAAAGTCATGATCTACATCGACTCCTAACCCTTCTTTTCCTCGTGTGGCTAAGTCACAAATATGACCTTTACTTGAAACGACTTTATAATCGCTTCCTAAATATTTTTCTATTGTTTTTGATTTAGAAGGGGATTCCACGATAATTAAATTCTTTTGCATAAATCCATCTCCTTAACTTTGATTATTAAAACACCAAATTTATTTTGTTGTCAATCCTTATAAATACTCTAGTTCTTCTTTTAAAAGTATATTAGCCCCATTTTCTATTAAATAATTACATCCTTCATAAGCGATGTTTTCAAAGGCTGTGGGCAAACAATAGACTGGTATGGATAAGGATAAACATTCATTCACTGTCAACATAGTTCCACTTTGCTTTTTTGCTTCAATCACAATCAGGAAAGAAGAACATGCCGCAATCAGTCGATTTCTCCAGGGAAAATGATGCTTTAGTGGTTTGGATCCCATCGGATATTCACTTAGTATTAGATGATTTTTTGACATCTCCTGATATAAATAAGCATTTTCTTTAGGATAGATAACATCTATCCCACATCCGATAATACCTATCGTTTTTTGATCTAATGCACTACTATGTGCCTTAGCATCGATTCCTTTGGCCAAACCAGAAACAATACAATACTTCCTTTTTAGTATTTTGACAACCTCTTCTGTATTTCTTAGTGCTTGTTGAGAACATATTCTAGAACCAACAATACCAACCATGTCGTTTTCTAATAAGCGTAAATTCCCTTGATAAAAGAGTATCCAAGGTGGAAAACGAAGGCGCAAAAAAATCTTGGGATACTGTGGATCTACAATAGTAATATATGGAAAAGGATAGGAAGAAAGGCATTGATATTCTTCTTTGTTTTTTATCGCATTTCCTATCTTTGTCCAATCACCATCGTATTTAAGGGCATACCATAATATTTTATTTCTCATATATAGATATACGAAAAAAAAAGTGTAAATAACACTTTTTTCTAAAATAATTTGATTTCCAACTGTTTTTGCACTGGCGCATAGCTCTTTCGATAAAAATCTTGTACTCCAAATTCTTCTATAGCCTGTAAATGAGCTTTGGTTGGATATCCTTTGTGTTTTTTTAAATTATATTGTGGATACATTTCATCCAATTTAAACATATAGTGATCTCTTGTAACTTTCGCAAGAATACTTGCCCCAGCGATACATAAGGATTTTTGATCCCCTTTGATAATAGAATAAGATTCTTTTTCAACATTTGGCAAAGGCATTGCATCGGTTAACACCAAATGAACCGGTGCATTTTGAGCAATGGTACTCATGGCTTCTTGGCAAGCGCGATAAATGTTCAAACGATCGATTGTTTCTTCATTGACCACTAAAATCTGGTACCAAAGGGCATCTTTTATCACTTGATGATATAACATCTCACGCTTCTTTTCCGTCAGTTTTTTGGAATCGTCTAACATATCATTTTGGTAGTCTTTTGGAAATACAACACCAGCTACAACAACCGGTCCGCAAATGGGTCCTCTACCAGCTTCATCGATACCTACTAATAATTCGGAATGATCCCATTCTAATGGATGCTCGATCATTCTGGTTTCTCCCATGTGATTTGTCCACATTTATTTTCACGAATTTCTTTCACAAAAGAGCGCATCAAACGATCGTCATCAATTTCACCTTTTCGTAAATATCCTCGTTTTTTTGCGATTTCTACTAATGTATCATATGGGCTTTCTTGCATTTGTACTTGATAAACATTTTCGAAAACTTCTGGCTTGTTTTCTTGTAACCATTTAGCAGCATAATAAGCCAATTCGTCTTGAGAAACGACTTCGTCGCGAATCGATCCTAATAAAGCTAATTTTGTTCCAATTTCTTGGTCCTCAAATTTTGGCCATAATACACCAGGTGTATCTAATAACTCTAAATCGGCTCCTAATTTGATCCATTGAAGGCTTTTTGTCACACCAGGTTTGTCTCCTGTTTGCGCAGCTTTTCGCTTAGCCAATGTATTTATTAATGTACTTTTTCCTACATTTGGAATTCCACATACCATAGCTCTTAGAGCACGTGGACGAATCCCTCTTTTCTTTTGTTTCTCAATCAAAGGAGCACATAATTCTTTACTTGCTTGAATTAATGGATTTTTATAGTTTTCATGAATTAAATCAAGTGGTAAAACAACACTGCCTTGCGATTCAAATCTTTCTTTCCATGCTTTTGTAAGTACTGGATCGGCTTTATCTTTTTTTGATAAAATAATCAATCTTGGTTTATTTTTTATTAAGGTTTCTAACATAGGATTTTTGCTTGATTCAGGAATACGAGCATCTCGTATTTCAATCACAAAATCGACTAATTTCAGACTGTCTTCCATTTGTCGTTTTGCTTTGGTCATATGTCCTGGAAACCATTGAATTTGTTTCTGTTGCATTAGTGTCCTCCTAATTCTGTAAGTGGCAATAATGTAAATACATCATATCCAAAAATCTGAGATTTCTTAATTGGTCCTACGGATTTATATCGAGAATCTTTTGAATGAGGACGATTGTCTCCCATCACAAAATATTCATCTTCTCCAACCGTTACGGCAGAAAAATCCATATTAAAGTATCCTAATTCTTCTCGTGTCTGATTCACATAATCTTGGTTTAGATATGCACTTTCGTCAATGGCTTCACCATTCACATAAATCGTTTCGTCTTTTCCTTCAACCACATCCCCTGGCATACCTATGATTCTTTTTACCCATAATTCTGTTGATTCACTACCATCTTCTTTTGTCGTAGGCATTTTTACAACAATTACTTCATATCGTTGTGGATCTCCAAAAAATGTTTTGTATATGCTTGTAAAACCAAAACTTTGATCTTTTAATGTCGGATGCATACTTCTCCCTTGCACACGTACAGGATATTCCACTAAATTTATAAATAATAAGATAACAACGGCGCTGATTAAAAATACTTTTACAAAATCTAGTGCTTCTTCGAAAAATGTTTTTTCATCTTCCATATCCATGCCATAGTTTTTTACTTTTTTTGCCATAACAGTCAATTCCTTTCTATAAGTTAATCTATTATAACATAGAAAAAAAGAAACCGAAATTTTCGGCTTCTTTAAATCGTTTCTTAGCGACGTACTTCTTTAAGACGAGCTGATTTACCTGAACGTTCACGTAAGTAGAATAATTTGTTACGACGTACTTTACCGTGACGAACTACTTCGATTTTAGCAATGATTGGTGAGTGTAATGGGAATTTACGTTCAACTCCTACACCATTAGAAATTTTACGAACAGTGAAAGATTCTGCTACTCCTCCACCCATTCTTTCGATTACTACACCTTCGAATACCTGAATACGTTCTTTGTCACCTTCTTTGATTTTAACGTGAACACGAACAGTACTTCCTGAACGGAATTCAGGGATGTCATTTTTTAATTGTGTTTTAGTTACTTCATTTACTAAACCTAAATTCATCTTCTTTTCCTCCTATATATCTATTTTTCCGATCTAATGTTCATATGGATTAAATCCCAGCGGAACGAATCGTGCATAAACTGCTTAAGCATAATACCACATCTTGAGTTTTTGTGCAAATATTTTTTAGTTTTCTTTTAGCGTTTGTAAGAATTCTAATTCTTCTTTCGAGCATTCACGTTCTTCTAATAAATCAGGTCTGTGCATAAATGTATTTTTTAATGCCATTTCGTGACGCCATTTTTTTATATTCGCATGATGCCCACTTAATAGAACATCTGGTACTCTTTTTCCATCGTAGATTTCTGGTCTTGTGTATTGAGGATATTCTAACAATCCATGAGAAAAGGAATCATCGTCACTACTATCTTGTTTAATTACTCCAGGAATCAATCGTAAAATCGCATCACACATAACCATGCATGCACTTTCTCCACCTGTTAGTACGAAATCTCCTAATGACATTTGAATGTCCACATATTCTCGAATTCGCTCATCAAAACCTTCATAATGACCACAAATAAAGATTAAGTGATCTTTTAAAGACAATTCTCGAGCAATTTCTTGCTTAAAAGTCTTTCCTTGTGGTGTTAATAAAATGACAGTACTGTTTTCCGTACGGATACTTTTTAGAGCATCTAGAATTGGTTGGCACATTAAGACCATTCCAGCCCCTCCACCATATGGTGTATCGTCTACATGACCATGTTTTTCTTTCGTAAAAGTACGAAAATCTACTGTTTCAAATTCAAATAATTCTTTTTCCTTAGCTCGTTTTATAATACTTGTATGTAAAAGTGGTTCAAAATATTCTGGAAAAAGTGTTAATACGCTTATTTTCATCGTAACCCTTCCATTTCCATGATATCAATACGTTTATTTTTTACGTCAACTTCAGTCACAAATTGTTTCACAAATGGACATAAGAAAGATGCATCACCATCCGACACACGTAACACTAAATTAGCTCCTGTTTCCAAAATTTCTGTAACTGTACCAACCATTTCCTGATTTTGATTATAAACAGTACATCCTTTTAATTCGTAAAAATAATACTCGTCTTCTTCTAAAGCCGGCATTTCTTCTTTTGGAAGCCAGATTTCTTTAGTCTTAAGCGCTTCGGCTTGTTCAATCGTATCGATTCCTTCAAACTTGGCATATCCCATTCCTTTTAAAATTTGAAATGATTTTACTTTTAGTTCTTTTTCTTTTTCTAGATAAACAACTTTTCCTTTTTTAAATTGTTCTTGCGCATTTTCAGAAGATACTAAATATAATTTACATTCTCCTTTAAGACCTCTTGTGTTAATAATTGTCGCAATCTTGATCATCTTTTACTCCTTTAAAAAAGGATGTGTATTCCACATCCTAGTACGCTTCAAATTTCACTGAAATACGTTTGTGTGTTTCTCTAGCAGCAATACTCATCATTTGACGAATACTACTTGCCATAGCTCCTTTGCGACCGATTAATCGAGCAACGTCATCCCCATTAGCGTATACATACAATAACACTTCGTTTTCGTATGAACTTGCCATTGTTTTTACGGATAATGCTTTTTTATCTTCCACTAAAGGTTGACACATATCGTATAAAGTTTTTTCTAAATTAACCATTACTATTTTGCCATTTTAGCTTCGTGGAATTCTTTCATAACACCTTCTTTAGAAAGAATTGAACGAACTGTATCTGTAGGTTGAGCTCCGTTGCTTAACCATTTTAATGCTACTTCTTTGTTTAATGTAACTTGGTTTTCAGTTGCAACTGGATTGTAAGTTCCAACTTCTTCGATGATACGTCCATCACGAGGTGAACGTGAATCAGCAGCTACGATACGGTAGAAAGGACGACCTTTTTTACCCATTCTTTTTAAACGTAATTTAACCATATATAAATACCTTCACTTTCTTTTTTATTTAATGCTACATTAAGATACCATGATAAATAATAAGTGTCAAGCATTTTTACTTGACACTTTGCTTTTTTTATTTTTTCTTTTTCTTCTTTTTCGTTTTTACTTTTTTGCTTCCAGCGTGTTTAGAACCACCAGGGATTCCTCCTCCTTTTTGCAAGTTTTGAAGAGCCGCCATATTTGGCATTTTTCCACCGCTCATCATTTTTGTCATCATTTGCATTTGTTCTAATTGGCTGATAAGTTTGTTGACATCCATGACTTTAACACCAGCCCCTTTGGCAATACGATTTTTACGAGAAGCTTTTAAACATTTTGGGTTTTCTCTTTCATATGGTGTCATTGATTGAATGATGGCTTTGCTTTTTTTCATATCTTTGTTAACTTTCTCATCGTCAACAGCTCCTGCCATCTTATTAATTCCAGGAATCATCTTTAACATGCCTTGAATAGATCCCATTTTGGAAATTTCGTTATATTGAGCCAGCATATCGTTGAATGTGAAGACTCCTTCACGCATTCTTTTTACTGTTTCTTTTTGTACTTCCATGTCCAATTTGTCTTGGGCTTTTTCTACTAAAGAAACGATATCTCCCATTCCTAAAATACGATCGGCCATACGATCTGGGTGGAAGGCTTCTAAGTCATCAACCTTTTCTCCGCTAGATACAAATAATACTGGTACATTCGTAATAGATCTTACAGATAGTAATCCCCCACCACGGGCATCACCATCCATTTTTGTAACGATCAATCCTGTTATATCTAATTTTTCATTAAATTCTTTTGCGACAGTAACAATATCTTGTCCTGTCATCGCATCCACTGTTAACAAGATATCATCTGGCTGTACAATTTCTTTCATATCTGAAAGTTCTTGCATTAAATCTGAATCGATATGTAAACGACCAGCTGTGTCAAAAATAACTAAATCTTTTTGACGATCTTTCGCATATTCTAATGCTTTTTTTGCCGTTTCGACTGCGCTAACTTGTGGACCTAATGTAAATACATCAATTTCAATGCTTTTTCCTAATGTTTGAAGTTGTTCAATCGCAGCAGGACGAACAATGTCACAAGCGACTAATAATACACGACGTGCCAATTTTTCATGACAGTATTTCGCAATTTTTGCGGATGCAGTTGTTTTCCCAGTACCTTGTAGCCCTACCATCATCACAGTCGTCATACCGTGTTTTTTGAAATGGATATGAGCGTCTTCTTGTCCTAATAATTCTTGTAATTCATCACGAACAATCTTAACAACCATTTGCCCAGGATTTAAGGAATCCCAAACTTCTTGTCCCATTGCTTTTGCTTTAACGTTCGCAACAAAGTCTTTTACAACAGTATAATTAACATCGGCTTCTAATAATGACGTGCGGACTTCTTTTAACATGTCATTCATGTTAGCTTCTGTTAATTTTCCTTGCCCTGTTATATTTTTTATCGCCTTACTCAAGCGATCACTTAATGATTCAAATGCCATAGTCTATATTCTCCTAAACGTACTTAGCTTACCTTATTTTTATTAAAAATACAAACATCATTATGATACATACTCGACTTTTAAACCAATTTTAACTTTCGCAATCCATAACCATAATTTGTAGGCTAATTTATGAATAAAGTCTACTTTTTCCCAATCTATATCTCCTGGTATAAAAATCACATGGTCTTTTCGTGTATGATGTAACATTGCCGCATAAATAATCATTATATCGGCATTATAATATTGTGTATTAAAGTTAAATTTCTCATTGGGAAATTCCTTTTTCAAAAAGACTTCCTGATATTCAAAAGAAATACGCATAGTATATACGGTTTCCAAAGACATGCGATTAGTTAAGGAACCATTTCTTTGAACGTAATGATAATATCTTTTTGATAATGTTGAAATCTTGCTCGCATTCGCGATAGCTCTCAAAATCGTATAAGCGTCTTCAAAAGTTGTTTCTCCATCTGGAAATTCTACATTGTAAAAGCACTCTTTTTTAAATAATTTCCCCCATGGATAGTTTGTAACTCCTGTATTATCAACTAGGGAATGTAAGGCTTCTAAAGAAGTCATGACACCATTTTTACAAACTCTTCGATATAACTTTCCAAACTTATAATCCATTGTAAATCCACAAATACATATATCCGATTCATCTTTTTCAAGAGTTTTAACCATTACTTCTATTGTATCTAAATCAATATAATCATCGCTGTCCACAAACATTAAATACTTTCCACTTGCGTAAGTTAATGCTCGATTCCTTGTGATCGCAATACCCGCGTTTTCAAAATGGTATACTTTGATACGCGAATCGATTTTTTGATAGTTTTCCAATATATTTGTTGATAAATCTGTAGACCCATCATTTATCACAATGATTTCAATGTCTCTATATGTTTGATTGATTAGTGAATCTAAGCATTTTTCTAAACAAATCTCAACATTAAAAACTGGAACCAAAATGCTGACTTTAGACATTTGAGACCTCCTTATCTACTAACAAATCCATTGAATAATTTTTTGTACTATCCGTTCACAAATTGTAACACAAATAAACAACCACAATGTCCATGCGATAACTGCAGCTAAATCTACATCAAGACGAGCTAGCTGCATACTTCTTCCTATGCCATTATGTACCTGTGACAAAATTTCAGCCATTACCCCTACTTTAAATCCCATGGAAATACAAGAAGATAACGTACCTACAAAAACTGGTTTCAAAAGAGGTATGTATATCTTATTTATTAAAACGCTTTTACTTTGTTCATAAACTCTAAAAACGCTTTTCCATTGAGAATCTATCTCTTTAAGGGTATGGATGATATTTTGATAAACAACAGGAAACAACAATAAAAAAGAAACTATATACACAATAAACTCTTTTGAAAACCAAAACATGAATAAAATAATCAATGTCACGTTTGGAATACTTTGAATACATAGAATAGCTTTTTTTATTAATATTTCAAACTTTGGTTGTTTTAAAACGAGTAAACTTGTTCCCAATCCTAGTACGAATGAAATTAATACAGAACATAGTGTTCTATAAATAGTAAGTCCTACTGTAGAAAAAAAGTTATATGAAAACAATTGGTCTACCATTTTAAAAAGAACCTTGATTGGTGTAGGTAAAATGAATGGATTATGAATCATTTGTGCACTGACTTGCCATAATAGTAATCCAATAAATATAAAAAGAATAGTATTTAGATATTTTTTCACAAATATATTGTACATGAGAGCCTCTAAAAAGAAAAGACATTAAAAAAAGCCCTCCTGAGAAGGCAAAATAAAAGACCCGGCAGCTTGCTATCTTGGCAGGGGTAAACCC
>JAUNDJ010000001.1 GCA_030526175.1 Bacillota bacterium | reverse complement strand
AGGGTTTGGGAATTAGCGCAGCAGACTGTTAATCTGTTGGTCACTGGTTCGAATCCAGTATTCCCAGCAAAACAAACTTAACTTATTTACTTATGAAACAACAAATTGTGGGAATTCACGCATGTACTGGTGTGCGTGTTATTCTTAATGGTACGTCAGTATCATACCAAACCGGTGAAAAAACATTTCGTGTCGTAAAGTGTTCTGATGAGAAATCAGCACACAAGTTGTTCGCAACTTTGACACAAAAGAATCGTGGTCGTATCCCAGATCGCGATCGTGCTGTCGCATACGCAAGCTACTAACACACTTCGCTCAAAAGTTTCGTTCCCTTAAGGGTTTCTTTATGCGAGCAATCATGGAAGTCATACAGCAAAAGTTTTTATAATCAAATTAATAACTTTTGGGAAAAATACGAAACTTTTTTGACTTCTGATAGGAACCGTGGAGCCCATACAACACGTTAACCGATATGGGTAGGTTTAAAATGGATTTAGGAATTTTGTTCGAACTTTATACTAGATCTTGCCTTGTAGCACTGAACATGCTCAAAAAATGATTAAAAAGTTGGAGTTTTTCTAAGATTTTTACTGTTTAAAAATCTAGAGGCTCTCCCTAGCCTTGGTTAGCAAAATAGTTTATTTATCAATTAGTAAGGTGATTATGATATTGATGAGAAGCAATCGGTTTTTACTGACCTCATAATATGGACTTCTATAGGAACATTGATTATCCAACTATTTATGAGTCTACTAAAAGCTTAGCACGCGTAAGCATGGGAAATCTGTCCAATGGTATAACGGTTATTACGTCAGATTTTGATTCTGAAGATTTTGGTTCGATTCCGGATTGGACAACTAATAACTAAATTTAAAAAAATATGAAAGTATTTCAAGTAGGTGATATAGTTACCTTTAAAGATCAATATGATCCAGGTTGTACTGGCGACGATTATCCACACCTTTTTCCTGGTTCTTGTAAAGGTGCTGCCGGAGTAATCATCGAAGTTCACCCAGATAGAGTTGATCCTCAAGAAAAGCATAAGAAGATGTATAACCACGACGACTATTTGTACGAAGTGGAAGTTACAGTTACTAATAATCCTGGGTTTTTCAAAGGACTTCACCGAGCTAAGTGGCATGGTTCTTGTTTTAAAGAATATGGGACTGTACCTAATGTTCTTTTATACAGAAAAGATACTCGAGTTCTTATTAGGAGAATTCCTGGAGTTTGTGACTGGAGAGAAAACTATTCACCTTACGGTGTCATTGTTCATGATGTTTATACTCTAAACAGCGATAATTTCTACATAAATGTAAAAGATCTTCGCAATGAGGATAGAATTACTAGTTTCTGTGTAGGAGCTGGAGATGTAGAACCTGCAGCAGTTCAGAAGTCTCCGTCAGTAGAAGAGCGACTTTCAAAAATTGATGATTTCATTTCAAGATGTGAAGAACTCGACACACCTCCAGAACCTCAGGTGTCTAAAAAGGTTACCATTAGGGTAAGTGTTAATGAGGTTAAAATAACAATTCCAAAAACTGTTTTACCAACAATAAAAATTTGAACAACATAAAAAAAGTACCTATTATTACCGCCCTCGTTAAGGGCGTATCAGAGTCCGTAGAGAACAAGTGGAAAGAACGTAAAATCCGCAAGGCGATCGACAACGCTCGCGATGATGCGCGGGAGAAACTTGAGATTGCTCAGGACAAGCTCCAGATGTTCCTTCATCAGAACGCTGCTCTGAAAGTTCGTGAGAAGGCTATCCGTGTTATGGAACGTGGACAGCGAATCGCCGTTGAAATCGAAAACATGCTTAAATAAGTATGGAACAGGAACTAGAAATAGCCCTGACTCTCACCGAGAGAGGGGCGATCCTTCCAAGGAAGGCAATGTCGCTTGAAAAACAGCGCAAACTCAACAAAAAGGTAGAGAAGATCAAGAAACTCGAAGCTGCCGGTAAGGAACTCTATCCGTGGCAAAAGCAACTCCTCTGGGAGGCTGATCCACGTCCGAAGTTCCGCACGGTTAAGACGAAGATTCGTCTGAATGCCGACGCAACCTACTATCTCATGTATGAGAGCTTTGAAGGTTGCCCTCGCGGTTATAACCGCAAAGAGTTCGAGCAGAACAAGAAAGAGTTCATGGCTCTACCTCCGAAAGAGCGTGCAAAAATCAACCTGCAAGCTCGTTATTCGGACTATTTCAAGGTTGACGTAGCATTTATCGGCGAGTAATGGCTACCAGACTAACTGCGACTAGTTGCTTCGATAGAGGCAACTACGTCAAGTTAGCTGATGGTATAACCTGGGACGATTTCAAAGTAGTTGCTATCCAAGCAGTTACAGACACTGATGTCCCAGTTATTCGCATTAAAGCCGAATTAACTCGACCTGATGGTTCGAAACTCGAATGCATCATCAGCAACTTAAAGGATGACGATCTGAAGAAAATTCAGCACGTTGCCCAAAAAGGTAAACAATTAAAATCAACTGATCTAACGTTAGAAGTATGAAAGAAGACAAATTTCCTGAAGCAGGTGTAGTTCACGCTGCCGCAGTGTACGGCTTCGGTTGCGCAACTACCGAGGTACCGTACGAACGAGCAGCTAAAGGTGCTGCTCTTATGGGAGAGATTTTTGAGCTCCCTCAAGATGTAGTCGTTAATCTCACTATTGCACTTGTTGCTGCTATTCCTGAAGAGGGACGTCGTTCTCTTCTCAGTGCAGCATCTCAAGCTGAAATCGGTGTAGCTCACATGCATTAATGATTACTGCATCTGAAGCAAAAATGCTTAATCCTAAATCGCATGCTCTGTCTGACGAACTTCGTCAGATAGGGTATGCTATCGAGGAAGCAACTAAAAAAGGTGACTGGGTAATGGAATGGGAACTTAAAGATAAAACTGTCTCAATCAGTGATGTCGAAAGAGACCTTCGTAAACTCGGTTATCACGTTTTTACAACAACAAAAGATCTCGTAATCATTTCTTGGTGGTAAATTATGTTTATCGTTATAGCAATTTGCTGGATTGCCTTGTTTATTGCACTTGGCATCTGGATGATATTTGATCGAAAAGATAATATTCAAGCTCTCAAAGATTTGGATTATTATCTTACTTTTGATCCTGAAGATGAAAATATACTAAGAGTACGTGAGCGCATAAATGCTCTAAAGAATCTGTCAGGTTTTATGGCCTGTATTGATTTCGGTTTTGCTTTCGTGTGGTTGCTAATGCTTATTCACTTCATCGCAACAAATTAAGGGACGGGAAACTGTCTCTTATGGGCCTGAATTAGAATTGATTGGCGTGTTAGCTATTGCAAATCTGCTAGGATGGAATCGACCTACGATTCAAAACAATAAATGCAAGCTATAGAAGCTATCGCATGGTTGCCTGAGAAGTTGAGCTGAGCTCCTTCAATGGCTTATCCGGAGTAGTCATACTTGGCAACAGAAAATGACAAAGTTTCCTCGTTCGTAAATGAGGTGGTGGAGGTAGGATGTCAACCAAGACATCCCCAAAGGAGAAAAACTACTCTTTAAAATAGTATAGCAGTAAAGAATTTGTAAAAAGCAGCGAGCAAGACCGGAGGGCAGAGCTCCGCAGGTCCACTAACTAATTAATAATTACTGAATAATTATGAAAGATCCATTATTTAAACCAGGAGACAAAGTTAAAATTAAGTCTAAATGGGATCCTGGATGTACATCTGTTGATTATCCTCAATCATTTATAGAAGATATGGTGCGGAAATTCGGAGGTAAAACAGTTACAATTGTTAATTCTTGGCGTAACTGGTCTACGTTTAGAAAATGATGATTTGTATACTTATCAGATTTCCGAAGATTCAAAGCAACATGTCTGGACTTCTTCGATGTTTGATCTTGGATTAAAGTCAACATCATCTATTTCTATAAAAAGAAGGCATAAAACAAAATTAAAATTTGCATTATGACAAAACTCGAACTAATTGTGAAGGGCACTTCTTAGAAAATCAAAGCTGCCTATCGTTCAAAGAAAATTCTCAAAGCTCTTGAAGCTGCTGAGCTTAATGCTCAGGAAGATCTCGATGTTGCCAAGGATAGTCTTGACAACTACGTAAATCTCGACAACTCCGAAAAGGACGGAGAAAAGGTTATTTCAGAACTCGCTGATCTCGTTTCTAACAAGAAGGACGCAGAGTATACTCTCGAAGTCTTGAAAGAAGTTCGTAGCTATCTCGAGGCTGAAGTACCTGCTGAGTAATCATGTATCTATCCGAATTTGTTAAGGATGTCATAAATCAACATATGCAAGCTAAATGCGTAGGACATCCTGTAGAATTTAAGGATGAAAGTGGTTCTGAAAGGACCATTTTCTGCCAATTCGTTGAAGTCAAGTCTGATGATGGAGACGTTTGGATAGAATTTACTGACGACAAAAATCTAACCTATATTGCTTCTGGACAAGGAGTAGATATCTGGTTTGACATTAAAAAGTAACATGGAACTCAGATTTTCTCAAGAAGAATTGCGAGAATTAAACTCTATTAAATCGATGTTGGTATCTCCTGATGAAGAAGCGGTGTATTTAGGATTTGAGTTGCTTAAAACTAGTGAAACAATCAAGAAAAAGGTTTCTGGATTGTATTACTTAACTAAATCTCAAAAACTAGTTCCTGTGAGCTGGTTTATTCAGAAAGCAGAGCAACTCAAAAATGATCCTCAATACGGTGCTTCATCAATGTATTTAAGACATTTATTGCTTCCAATCTTACATGACATTACGTCAGGAGATTCAACTCAATTTAGAGCTTTTGTATCTTTTAAATTCGATCAATAAACTATGCTTACGGCGTATCTCGTTGGAACGTTTATTACATTCCTCATTATCCTATTAGAAACTATCGGAAATGATTATCCATTAGATCTTTCCGACATGCTCTGTTTTGGATTAATCATCATTTTCTGGCCACTTATATCTCTGTTATGGCTAGGGATTTTCTTGTTGGTTCTTGGAGTAATTATTTCTGAAGAATTGAACAGATTGTTCAAAAAACATCAGAAATAATTTGCATATGTGAAAAATTTTTATTAACTTTGCACTCTCAAATGACACCAGAAGAAGCTCTCATATTTGAAAGTACAATGGATTACTTTAAAGCAAAGTATCCAGATCGTCGAATTCAATATGAATTCATGTACGGAGATAAAATGGTCTCTATTGATGGAGAAATCCAGTTCAACCTTGAAGGTTACAATCTTCTTTACAATTTAACTCGTCTTTGTGACGCATTAAAAGATGAACTCTTGTAACAAATTATTGATCATTTGGAATTCTATCTTAACACTTATACTATTTGGATTTATTATGATCTATTCAATAGACAATGATTTTGATCGAATTCAAGATGAAAAAATTGATAATGTTCAAACTGACATCAATTCCATAAAATTTGCAATGGAATACAGGCCAGATACTGTAGTTATTAATATCAATCAAACAATCGTAAAATGAAAAATCTTTATTTTATGTGCTTTACCAGCACTTATTATTTGGGTTCTTATTTGGTATTATTCTCATAATATTAAAAATCCTATTGATAGAATTTGGAGACTTATTGTTTATGCAATTTCCATTATGCCGTTTATTAATTTAATGGCTAGCATTGTCTTGACAATTATCTTATTTGTCGCGATATTAAATGGAGATAAATTCGAACTTAAAGATACCAAATTTAATCGCTGGCTCTTTGAATCTAAAGCTAAAGAATGGGATTCGAAATTATAAAATACACATTTTTCTAAAGAAGAATCAAAATAACATAAACAATCAATTAAAATTAGATTAACAATGAAAAAATTCTTTATTGGCATTATTGCCTTCTTCATGGCATTTACCATGACTTCTTGTCTTACTGTAGTTGATTCTGGTGAGGTTGGTATTAAGTTTAACAAACTTGCTGTATCTCAGGAAGGTACTCTAATTTCAGAACCAGTATCTGGTTTCGTATGGTACTGGCCGTTTACTACTCGAGTATTTACTTACCCGACATACATTCAACGTGTGGACTATCAACCGTTTACTGTAACTACTCAAGATGCTGCAGTGTTTACTATGGATCCGATGTTGGCTTATAATATTGACCGTAGTCGAGCTGTAGATATTTTTAGTAAGCATCGTAAACCTATCGAGAGCATCGAAGCTGGATATATTCGAACTTGTGTATATGATGCATATCGAATTACAGCCAATAACTATAAATCTGATTCTTTAATGTCCAATAGAGCCGGTTTTGAAAGAGAAGTTCGACAAATGCTTGAAAAGTCACTTGAAACCGATGGATTTATGGTAAGTGAGTTTACCTCTCAAATTACACCTCCATCATCTCTTAGTCAGATGATTGAAGCTAAGAATGCTGCTGTACAAGCTGCTCTCAAGGCAGAGAATGAGGTGAAGAAAGCTGAAGCTGAGGCTAAGATCGCCGTTGCGAAAGCTGAAGGTGAAGCAAAAGCCATGCGTGTAAAGGCGGATGCAGAGGCTTATTATAATATGAAGATTTCTGCTTCTCTTACTGATCGTATCGTAGCTGAAGATTGGATTGAAAAATGGGATGGTAAAATGCCTTCTGTTCAATCTGGAAATGGCAATATGATGCCCGTAATTAATTTAAAATAATGTTTTCGGAGGGTTTTCGGTACAAAATCCTCCAAACGGAAGTATGGGGAAATCGGCTAGACCCACCAGATTTAGGTTCTGGCGCTGAAATACGCATGCGAGTTCGAATCTCGCTACTCCCACTAATTTAAAAATAATTAATATGAGCAAAACTAAAAGAAATATTCGTCCGGAGTTTACTAATGGAACCTATCAAGATTCTCATAGTGAAGGTAGTCGTAGTAAGACTGGTGTAGAACATTATGAGTATATGCCGAAGCGTAAGCTTAGTAAGCTGTATTCTCAACATGATATTCATTATATGGGAAATGAAATGAATGGTCATTCTCCTCAGAAGAATAGTCATAGTTCTAAATCCGGAATTCTTCGTGCAAAACTTAAAGAAGAGTTTGCACAAGAACTTAAAGAGGAACTTGAAGATAATGAATAAATCCAAAATATTATTATTATCAGTATGTTTTAAATATGAAAACGATTGAAGAAAGAGCATATGATTGCGCTTATAATTTATCAAATGATTGAATGAAAGATAACCCAACTTGGGATGACGTTGAATTAGCATATAAACGTGGTGCAACCGAGCAGCGAGATATTGATGAAGAAGAGGGCGACATTGCTCAGCAGGAAAACATCTTGAATGCTATCAATAAGCAGAAGCAGATTGACATTGTCAAGGCTTGTCAAGAGTTTTGTCGGAATTGTAGGATACACAATGATATGATCGGAAATGATTGTGAATGCTCACAATTAAAGGATTTTTACAAAGCACTGAGGAATAGCTATGACAACTAAAGACATTCTTACATCAGATGAATTGATTGCTAAAATTGCAAGTCTAACTTGTGATGCAATCAATTATTGCCAAGCTAATGGTTTATCTAAAATAAATATCGTTAAATACATTAAAGAACATTTAAACGATGACCAAACAAAAAATTAAAGAAAAATTAGATAACTTCTCAGACAATGGAGGATTATTTATGCTCATTATCTTTGGAGGAGTAGGAATCCTTTGTGTAATCATAGGATTCTTAGGTAATATGCTTCCTAGTTAAAATTATGAAATTAATAATTTATCGCAATAAACGAGAAAAATTAAAAGTTATTGCTACTTTCAAGAAAAGGAATGGAAATCTTATCTGTACCAAACTTGATTATGGTAATAAATTAACTTTTTCAAATCATTTAGGATTAGATATTTGTATCTAATCTTAAGGCCGTGATGGTGGAATAGGTAGACACGAAGGACTTTAACAAATTAAAAATCAGCTAGTTATGAAAAAACGTAGTTGGACTGATGAAGAATTTATCTCTGCTGTATAGGATAGTTTATCTTATGCAGAAGTATTGAGAAAACTAAATTTAAAAGCTTGTGGTGGAAATTACAGTTTAGTAAAGAAAACTATTAAGCGTTTAAAATTAGATGTTTCTCATATGACAGGTTAGGGTTGGAATGTAGGATTAAAATTTATTCCTAAAGAAGCCCAACCTTTATCTGAAATATTAGTAAAAGATTCTACTTTCACAAGTACTTTTCATTTGAAGGAACGTCTTTTGAAAGAAGGAATAAAAGAAGCTAAATGTGAATGTTGTAAACAAACAGAGTGGATGGGACAACCTATTGCTCTTGAATTACATCACGTTAATGGAATCAAAGATGATTTAAGGATAGAAAATCTTTAGATTCTTTGTCCAAATTGTCATACTTTTACTGATAATTATAGAGGTAAATCAAAGGTAAAGAGTGCTCAGGAGGAAACTCCTGATGTAGAAGTTGGCTAATTCGGTGAATGTTGCAGCCTTTAAATGTAAAGAACGCCGAGCTAAATAAAAAGAAGGAATGCAGTAGATGTTGATAGGATCCGAATTGCTGAAATATGCTAAGAATAATCATCTTCCTTCTTTTTTAAATGTGTAGAGACTATATACCAACCTCCTAAACAGAAATGCATGGAGAAGACATAGTCCTGCTGGGTTGTACATCAGAACCCAGAGAAAATCCTTTGACCAGTGATGGCCGTGCGGGTTCGAGTCCCGCTCGCGGTACTAATTAAATATTTTAAGATATGAGAGTAATAACTAATTTTAGTTTTAAACACTTTGGTTTAGGATTTCGGTATTCTAACTGGAGTCCGAAAAGACATTTTGTGTCAATTGACTTATTGTGGTTTACAGTAAGTATTAATATATAAAACAATAATACTCTTACTATTGTGTATTTGATTCTTACTCCAACGATGAGTGGATGAGAGGAATATTTACAATTCCTAATCCTCCTCGGAAAAGACTTCGAGGAAATCGTCCTAAACAACAAAGAATTGATCCTAGTCTTTTCGGTAATGCAATAGATTGGATAACTTTTAAGCAACGTTATCGATTGGGATAACGTTTTTGGATACATAATTTCGGCAAGGAACCCAGGTAACTGGCTGTGCTGAGTGTCGGCAATGAGGGGAGATGTTTGGGTCTAGAAACGGACATCTTTATTAGCGAACCGCCCAGGTTAAGATAATCCATAAAATTAACCGTTTGATAGATTAGCTCAAAGTTCATGAGAAGAGATCTATTAGGATAAGGTTGTGTATCAAATATAAGTTTGACGTGTCGTAAGAACGGCGACTTGAAACTTGTAGTTTTTGTTATTCATTCTCAGGGTGCTTCGGCACCCACTGCGGTATTAGCACATCGGTAGTGCACCAGACTTCCACTCTGGGGAGGTGGGTTCGATTCCCATATACCGCTCTAACCTATCGAATGACTTAAGATAGGGGAAACTGTGACTCCAGTGTATTAGTAGTCTTTTTGCAAATTTTTGGAGTAAAAATGAGTTTTCTTATTACTTTTTGACTTTAAAAAAGTAGTCGATCACTGTCGTAGTCAGGTGGGTCTTTTCTAAGTTGTAGAACCATAAAACAACTTATTTTTTTGTTAATTTTTCAAAGGAAAAATTAATTATGCTCCTAGCCGCCCGAAAGGGGAATTAGTCACTCAGGAGCATATCGATCCGCTAGCTCAGCAGGTAGAGCATTACACTTTTAATGTAAGGGTCCTGGGTTCGAGCCCCAGGCGGATCACTAACTAAAATCCATTACAAATGACACAAGAAGAAATTTGGGAGAAGGCTGCAATTTATGCAGATTCTCAGTATGACGAGGAGAGTGCTCCAAGTCAATGGACTAAAACGTTTCACCAAAAATTTAAAGAATTAGATGAGTCATCAAGACAAGTACATGTGGAAATGGGCACCAAAACAACGGATGCTGGTTTCAAACAATCTATCGAGAAGGAAGCGACGTGATGCTTATCTCGAAATGGACAGAGCCAAGAAGGAATTAGAAGTACTTTCTTGTAAACTTTGAAGAAGCTGTTGAACCTGACGCACAACTTCTGTTTGTACAAATGATTAGTACTAATATGTACTACAAAAAGTGTAAAAATAAATCAGTTGATGGGTATTTAAATTGGTTCATTACAGAAATTAAGACTGAAAATCCTGATGGATTCACTATTTTCTGTACAGAGCATTCTAAGCATGCTTTTTACGACCGTTTAAGAATACATCCTCAGCTTCATAAACTGTTAAAAGAATAATAAATGTCCGAAACTCACGTAGTAAAAGAAGAATTTGGAAGTATCGGTGAATTAATGGATACTTTGAAATCTAGACCGAATAACAAACATATGAAGAATCAAGATTCTTCTCGGTCTAATGACAAAAGTTTTAGTGGTTCAGAATCTTACGAAGAAGCTGAGCAATTAATTCGAACTGGCTATACTGAAATTCTTCCTAAAGTAAAAGAAAAGATGGCAAAAATGGAGAAGTCTCTGCAAACGGAATTTATTAAAGTTCCTAAAATGAGACCTCGAAATGCAGTCGTCGGGTATGTACCGAATGTCCCAAATGCACTATTGGGATTGCCGGAATCAATGATCAATTCTGATCGATTCACACAAAAACAGAAAACAATTGACATTATGTATATCATGGGTGGTAATTATGGAACTGATGCTAAACTGTGGATTGATGCAGGTATTGTTTTATTAAGTGCAATTAAAATCCTTGAAAGTAATCGAATTTCCGTTAAACTCAAGGTATGCTTTATGCCTTCAGAAAGTGGAGATGAACTTATGATGCCTTCAGTGCTCATTAAGGATTATGCACAACGACTTGATCTTCAAAAGATTTGTTTTCCTATGGCTCATCCATCTATGTTCCGACGTATCGGATTTAAGTGGCTGGAAACTACTCCAGACATGACAGACAGTGGATTTGCGTGGGGATATGGTAGAAGTCCTTCGGATACTGCATCAGCAGTTCCTCGGCTTATTGAAAAAGCAGGACTTGACAAAGAGCAACGAATCATTTCAGCCCAAATTATTAAGGAAATGGGCTATGATATATCAAAATTAATGTTGTACTTAAAAACCAATCAAAATGGCAAGAGCAACCAAAAAAGCAGCACCCGCCGCAAGCGCGGAAGTTAAGAGTGCCCCGAGTCAGGACAGACTCGTACAGATGAGCTCTATGTGTGACGATTTTATGCTTAAGATGCTTCAGATGTTTAACGCTGAAGAGTTCTATATGCAGCTTCGTCCGCAGATTGAGTCTCGTCTCAAAGAGGAATTTGGAGTTATTCCTCAAGTCCACAAAGTGGAACTCCCCGATGTCGAACATAAGTTCACTGGCACCACGCACGAAATGTTCGACACAGTACTTAAACTCGTATCTCTGAAGCTTCCTGTTTATATGGAAGGTCCTGCAGGTACTGGTAAGAACGTGATTGCGAAACAAATAGCCGAAGGTCTCGGCTTAGAGTTCTATTTCACGAACGCAGTGACTCAAGAACATAAGTTAACTGGATTTATCGATGCAAACGGTAATTTTCACGAAACTCAGTTCTATAAAGCATTCTCTCAAGGAGGTTTGTTCTTCCTGGATGAGATGGATGCTTCTATTCCAGAGGTGTTGATTATCCTTAATGCAGCTATTGCAAATGGATATTTCGATTTTCCTATTGGAAAGATTGAGGCACATCCAAACTTCAGAGTAATTGCTGCAGGCAATACTCTTGGCACTGGTGCAGATAATCAGTATACTGGGCGCTACTGTCTGGATAGAGCATCTCTCGACCGATTTGCGATACTGAAAATCGACTATTCTCCTGCAATTGAAGCAGAAGTGTGTGATAGTGATTCAGAACTCATGGATTACTGCCACGCATTCCGTGCTGCAACCGCTAAGAGTGGAATTCAGTGTGTCTTCTCCTATAGAAGTCTTCATCGAATTCATACTCTTGAACAGGCTAACTTCGACATTCCAACCATTCTTCGAATGGCTTTGATTAAGGATCTCGATAAAGACGATGTTGCAATTCTCTATAAAGAGATGAGCAGTATGCTTCCCGCAGCTAATCGATTCCTTAAGGGAATGGCTAAGATGCCTGTATAAAAGACTGTCTATGGGAAAACATTTATTCAAAATTAATTTCCTCGGAGGATTTACTCGGTACGTTGTTGCTGCAAATAGTAGAGAAGTCGATGCATACTTAGAGAAATCTGGTATTCAATGGCACTCTTATACTTGTGTAGCAGGAAATACCAAAGATGAAGTTGCTAATAACAGACAGCTAATTATCCTCTAAGAGGATGATTAAAGTCCTGTAGCTCAGCTGGTTAGAGCACTACACTGATAATGTAGGGGTCTCCAGTTCAAGTCTGGACAGGACTACGACACAGCACCAATCGAAAGATTGTCCGTAAGGATTAGTGAATGTGGCTAGATAGATAGCTAGCGGTGACGGTGGGCACCTTCCAAAAACCCCACCTCTGGTCTCGTAGCTCAGCTGGATAGAGCAACATCCTTCTAAGATGTGGGTCCTGCGTTCGAATCGCAGCGGGATCACTAATTTATTTTTTATTGTTTAACTAAATCAGATTTTTTATGGAAAGAGTTTCCTGGTTCCAAAATGGATCCAAATTTACCCGCGTCCAGGGCAATGTGACAAATGTGGACAAAATTCCAGTAGGCATTTACAATGTCAACTTTAACCCTATGGAGGGTTGGTCTCTCGAACTCGTAGCAGAGAAGTTTGCTTTCCCGTACAAAGTATATGGTTTGCAGACTCAATTTGTAAAGCACGTACTTACTACTTTTAGAGCTACTAAAGGAAATCTCGGTATTCTCCTTAATGGCGTTAAGGGTACTGGTAAGACTGTAACTGCAAAGGTTCTCGCAAACGAGCTCAATCTTCCAATTATCAACGTCAAGTCTTTCGGTGACAATAACACCGCTCTGGTAGAATATCTGTCGTCATTCAATTTCGACTGTGTGTTCTTCCTGGATGAGTTCGAAAAGAACTGGAGCAATCAAGACAGCTCCATTCTTCAGATTATGGATGGTGTTTACACCTCCGATCATCGTCGAATCTTCCTTCTCACCACCAACGAGACTCACATTAACGAGAATCTTCTTTCTCGTCCATCTCGTCTTCGCTATGTGAAGGAATTCGGTAATCTCGAGAAAGACGTTGTCATCGAGTATCTTAAGGATAACCTTAAGAATGGCGAATGTCTTGACTGCGTAGTAGACTTTGTAGATACCCTGCAAATTTCTACTATCGATATTCTCAAGACTATCGTAGAAGATGTGAACATTCACGGCTTTGACACGTTCCTTGAGAACAAGGACATCTTCAATGTCAAGACTGCTAACTATTCGTACAATGTACATGTATTCCGATTCTATAAGGATCCTGAAGAGAAGCCTTATTCTATCGAAGACTTCGTTAAGGATATCAAACTTACCGAAACTGTACATCGTCCATACGAGTGGCAGTATAGCGACGAAGAAGCTTATCACAAGGCTATGGTTGAGTACAACCAGAAGCGTTGCAAACGCCCGATTTTTCAGACTTCGTTTGGTGTAAACAAGTCTATTCGTTCGTATAAAGTCGGTGATCACTTTGGATCATATGAATCTGAAGTTATCGATGTTATCGATCCGAAGAACAATGTCATCATCACTCATGACGATGATGGTGAAATCATAATGTATCACATCAAGAATCCAGAGGCTAAACCGTCTCTGTATTCTAGCAGTAATTATGCTTACGGTTACGGCAGCATAATGTAAAAAAGAGGCTTTATGCCTCTTGGGTAGGTTCCAGAGCGGTCAAATGGAACAGACTGTAAATCTGTCGGCTAAGCCTTCGGTGGTTCGAATCCGCCCCTACCCACAAATTAAAAATTTTAGATTATGGATAAAGAGTTTTATGACAACAATGCTTATATGCAAATTGCACCAGGTGAGTATGTTCCTATAGGTGTTCAAACGGATACCAAAGATGAATATTTACCTGATGGAATTTATTATGTAAGATCTAGACTACCAGGACGTAGAAGCTATACTTCTGTACCACATTTAGGAAGTCTTTATAAACTAGGTGATTCTAAATCTTTAGATGTATTTACATTATGTGGACTCGAAGATTTATATGATAGATTCACTGATTCTAAAGAATGGCACGAAATGTGTGCGAAAGGATCTTGGTGTCCGAGTGATCTTATTAGGTTGTGTATTAAAAAATTAACTATAGATTTTCCTTTGGAAGATAATCAATTAATTGAACAATCATGAACAGTTTACAAATTACTAAATCTTTTGTAATTGGTGTAGCTTTTGGGGCAATTGTGACTGCGTTAATGGTTGTTGCATTGCAACCTCCAAAGTCTCACTGTTACGAAGAAATAGTAACTTCCGTTGAAGTTGATTCTCTACCTTCAGGAATGTATCGAATTCATTATCACAAATAATCATGCATTACTGGGGAGACGAATGGTTTGAAGCAAATGGTAATGATTTATATCATGCTATTAGCTTCATAGAAAAAAGATTACGCAAATTCGGTATAGGAGTTTGCGGAAAGGAAAAGTATGGTACTTACAGAGATGAGTATCTGCAGTTCTGGAATGGAGGTTTGTATCAAATTTTATTTGGATATAGAGCATTTATAGGTCCATTTGGACTTAATAAGTATCCTAGATTCAAACAATTTATGCAAGTTCTTCATACTTTTATTTATAATAAGGTGGATTATGCAACGCCTAAGATTCCTAAAGATACTCCTTGGGAAGAATATCACACTTATTTCAAAAAAAAAGAATCTGGTTAGGATTAATTCATATTAATAATAAGATTGGGCTTACGAAATTAGTTAATAAGTTTCAAGCTTATCAGTTTAATAAGACTTTTCAGTTAGCCTGTAAGAAGTGGCCTAATATCATCGATGAACTTATCAGCGATATAGATGGTTATGAAATGATCAAACCATGTAAATGGGGAGATGTAGACGGAACAGAAATTCACAATAAATATTGGACAACAATTTAATTATGTACAATTACAAAAAAGTAGTTCGTACCATTAATTTCAATGGTATGCGTTTCATCCAAGTAGATCACGTTCGTCGTGATGGATCTTCAGTTGTGGACGTTATTCGCGATTATACTCCACAAGAGTATGCCGAACTTCAGTTCATGGCTGACAAATTTAACGGATATGTTTCAACTTATTTTGATTAAAGTATGACTTTAGTTGAAAAAGAGAAACGATTCGAACAATATTTAAGACAGCTTATTGGACCAGAATGGGATTCGATGGACAAAGCACAACGCGCTAAAATTAAATGCGCGTATGTGCTAGTCCGTCGAGGAATAGACTGGGCTGATGAGCATCCTATTGAGGAAAATAAATATGACGAAAAAGACTAAAAAGTATTATCGAGACCTTATCGCAAAGGATTACAATTCTGCAGTTTCTGCATTTACAGAAGCTATAGTTAAGTATGGCGATAAATGCTCGACTCGAGGCTGGAGAGAAGTCAATATTTCTCATGTACCTAACGGCCAAAATGGAGAAATTATTGGCTTTAGCTACGTGAAGAAGAAACTTTACGTAGATGTTTATTGGCAGGGTGACAGTACCGATGGAGAAGATTCAGTTCTTTTCGATCGTAATGGTGTTATCCTTGATGCTGAATGGGATGACGATCTCGGAGAACTTGTTCACGGTGATGTGGGCTTTAATTCACAGCAATTGTATGCTGCTATGAAGAAATTCTCTGATCAGTATCTCAATTAAAATTTAGGCGGTGAAATTCCGCCTTATTGCGGGGTAGAGCAGTGGTTAGCTTGCGAGACTCATAACCTCGAGGTCGTTCGTTCGAATCGAACCCCCGCAACCAATGTTTAACTCAAAATTTTAGATTATGGAATTAAAGATTACAAATGCCCTTTTGTCCATTATTGTTGGACTTTTAATTGTTGTTTTGATAAACAATGCACAAATAAGTCAGAAACTCTCTTGTTTAGAAGAACTTGAGCAAATGGAGGTCAAACAGGATAGCACTATTGATTTGACTCAGTTGGAACTTAACAAAGAGAACTTTGACTTCGTATGTCAACATTATGACATAGCCCACCCTGAAATAGTGTATGCACAGGCTCAATTAGAGTCTGGGCATTTCACTTCAGCGGTATTCAAAAACAAGAATAACTTTCTAGGTCTTTATGATTCTAGAAAACATGATTATTATGCTTTTACTCATTGGTCAGAGTGTTTGAAAGGATATAAGAATTACGTGCAGGTTAAATGGGATGGGAACTGTGATTACTATCAGTTCTTGGTCAATTTGCCTTACGCTTCGGATCCCGATTATACTCGCAAAGTAAGGTATTTGGCTCGTAATTATTAACGAGCCCGTGTGTGTTTTGTTACTCGTGAACATGGTGGGAGCCCAATAAACGAGTCTTGCTAGTAACTGAACAGGTGCACTAAATTCAGAAATGCTACATCTACAATATAAATCCATCCTATTCGAGGAATTAAACTGTAGGGACAGGAAACTGGGTAGAATACAAAATACACACATACGCTGCCATCGTCTAGTGGTTAGGACGAGAGATTTTCATTCTCTAAACTCGGGTTCGATTCCCGGTGGTAGTACTAAAAAGATTACATGCACAACAGGTTCGGCTAACTTTCTTTAAGAGTTCTTAGGTTAGCGTAAAGTCCTTCTTCTTGCGGAATGGAGAAGGCATCCGGGTTACTATACATACACATATTCCGAGAGGACTAATGGGTCTGCTCTGAAAGAAGCCTGTATGTAAATCTTTATAATCTGTCAACTATAAATTTTAAACATATGAAACTCGATTTTAAAAAAGAAAAGGAAGCTCGTAGTGGAGGTACCGGTTTATGTACTCTCCTTACTGTAGCTTTTGTAGTACTAAAACTATGTCATGTAATTGACTGGTCTTGGTGGTGGGTGCTTGCACCAACGTGGATTCCTCTAGGAATTGCATTAGTATTTGTTATTCTCGGAGTAATTATCGCATTATGTACAGAATAATAGGTGATATTCACGGAAGAACTGCATGGAAAGGATTAGTTGATCCTTACTATGTAAATGTGTTTGTAGGAGATTACTTTGATCCATACGCCGATATTTCATTTGAAGATCTTAAAGAGAATTTTCTAAAGATTATTCAATTTAAGGATGCATTTCCAGACAAAGTTGTTTTGTTGTTAGGAAATCACGATCTTCATTATTGGTGGCACACAGGAAAAAGTGATACTTCTAGATTCATGCATGAACACAGTCAAGAAATTCATGATCTCTTCATGGAGCATAAGGATAAGTTCCAAATAGCTTATTCTATTGAAAATAAAGTGATCGTGACTCATGCTGGAGTAAGTAAGCCCTGGTATAATACTAGAATCGGAATCGATCCAATTCTTCAACCAGATGAACTTGCTTCTAACATCAATGATATGTTCAAGCATGATAGACAAAACTGCTTTTCGTTTTCATCTAACTGCAATTATGGTGACTATTATGGAAATTCTCCACAACAAAGTTGTGTGTGGATTAGACCAGAAAGTCTGTATTACAACAATCTATATGAGGATTCAGATGTAATCCAGGTTGTTGGACATACTCAAATGAAAAAAGTTGGATGCGACAGTGAAAAGAAACTTTACTTTATAGATTGTTTAGGAACTAATCCTCAATGCCTTGTTGTAAATAAGGATGAGGATGGAAATTTTCAACTGTATGATGAGTCAGCAGGAAATCATTGAACAGACCCTACTTGGGTCTAAAAAAGCTGCAGATCGAGCATTTCATCAGAGAATTGCTGGAGATCTGTTTGTCGAAGGAGCTAAACACAGAACTGGAGATGAGTTAAAAGACTTTGCGAAAGAATGTTTCGATGTCGCAACTTATCTAACCAGTTTGTATGAGTGAATTCGATCTTGAAAAAGTAAAACAGGGAAAACCTGTAGTGACCAGAGATGGTCGTAAGGCCAGAGTTATATGCTATGATCGTGTAGATCCTAAGCGCCGAGGTAATTTGATTGCTTTGGTATTAGGTAGTAAGAGAACTTACGAACAAATCATCCAATATGATCTCAATGGTAGGCAGATTGATTTTGCTAAGAATTGTGATTTATTAATGGCGGATGATTAATTTCTATACTGATGGGGCATGTAACTGTGAAAAATCTGGTGGATGGGCATATTATTGTCCAGAATTTAACCTAAGAGTTTGTGGTCAACAAAAAGATACCACGAATAATCGAATGGAATTAACAGCTATACTAGAAGTAATCAACTTTTTGAAACTCAGTGAACTCGACATTCCTGAGATAACGATTCATTCTGATTCTGCTTGGTCAATAGGAGCTATTACTCAAAATTGGAACTTAAAAGAAAACATAGACTTAGTTCAAGAGATTAAAGATCTTATTCAGGGTACAAGAACTCATATTGTCTTTAACAAAGTTAAAGGTCATTCGGGATTGGAAGGAAATGTGATTGTTGATAGTTTAGCAGTTACAATGTCAAATTTATAAATTAAATGGATTACGTAAACGTTATTGAGAGAGACACTAAACACATGGTGTCTTACAATCTTGGAACTCGATTGTTCCAGGATAACATTATTAAGATCGATGAGGAGATTACTCCGGAATTGGCTAATGATGTGATTAATCAGCTTCTGTATCTCCAAGCGAAGTTGAAAGACGAAACCACTACTGAGGGTAGAACTATTAAGATCTACATCAACAGTCCTGGTGGATCCGTTTATGACGGTCTCGGAATCTATGATATGATGCAATTGCTTATTAAGCAAGGTTATATCATTGAAACCGTCAATACAGGTCTCGCAGCAAGTATGGGAGCTACTTTATTCATGGCCGGTTCCAAAGGTCATAGAAAGTCGTTGCCTCATGCCCATGTTATGGTGCATGAACTTTCTTCTGTTTCTTATGGTAAAGCTTCTACCATGGTAGATGATATGAAGCAAATCGAAAAGCTTCAAGATAAGCTTAACGAAATTACCAAGAAACACGCTTCTGAAGAGCTCATTAGTCTTTGCACTCGTAAAGATTTCTGGATGGACGCCGATGAAGCTAAACAGTACGGTATTGTAGACACTATAATTGAAATATAATTATGTGTAAGAAAGTAAAAATGTGGTGGGATGAATTCATCTACACTATCAAATGGTTGTTTAACAAAATTTAAATTTTCAAAATCATGACTGGAAAAGAACTTAAAGCACTTCTCGACGGTATGACCGAAGAGGAACTCGAAATGACTGTAGTATTCGACGCCGATTTCATCTGCACTGACGCAGATGGCAATGATCTGTACACTCCTAGCGACGTTTACGTTGACGATGAGGATGACGATGATGAGTATATCGTTATCGATGCAGAACCTGTAACTGAGTAAGCCTATGTTATTAAAGATAATTATATCACTAGTCTTAGGATTAGTGATCGGCTTAGAAAGAGAACAGCACGGCAAGGCAGTCGGAGTGAGGACTGTATCTTTAATTACATTAGGTGCAACATTGTTTTGCTTAATGTCTCCAAACATACTTGGAGGAGATAACGCTCGAATAGTAGCTCAAGTAGTATCAGGAATAGGCTTTCTTGGCGCCGGAATTATCTTTAAAAACGGGGATGAAATACACGGATTAACAACTGCTACCACCATCTGGACTACTGCGGCAGTCGGATGTCTGGTAGGAGTTGGTATGTATCCAGAAGCAGTTATTGGTACTATAGCTATTTTAATTGTTAACATAGTGTTTAAATATTTTAAAAATGGAAACTCAAATTAATGAATCTCCAGAACTCGAAGAGCAAATGCCAGAGCTCACACCTGAGCAGCAAGCTGCTCAAAAGAGATTCTTCCGTGGTTTTGTCATTAAAAAGAATGCATATCATTTACGCAGCATTTTTAATTACTTGCATGGTCGGAAGATTACGCTTCAAGATATTCTTGAAGAAATTAATCAAAAGAAGTGTGGATTAAGTGCTCTGCAAAGAGACTTTATGCGTACTTTTAAACTAGATTTTATTGATCAACTTTTACTTGACATGTATGGAGATCGCTATAGAACAAGTGACGTCGTGGAAGAGAGCACTGGACGCAGCGAGGTGGACGGTGAACAAACCGCCCACGTCAGCGGATTCTCCGTCGGACCAGTGGATCAAGAAGATGCTGGTAGCGGAGCACAGTCCGATCAGATTGGTTGAGTATGACATCAAACTTACAGGAATTCCTAACAAAGTTATGGGACATCTTGTGCGACATCATGAAGGTGTTGAAAAATTCGCTGGAACTCATCGGGCGGACCGTACAGATGGATCAGACTTGGAAGTTAATCGCCTTACTCCTACTGATTTATGGTATTCGGCAAACGCTCAGGGTATTATAAATACTTCCTATAAACGACTTTGTCGTTGTGCTGAAAAAGAAACCAGAGAAACCTGGGAAGCCGTAAAAGAAAAAATGTATGAAGTGGATCCACTTCTTGCAGACAAAATGGTTCCTCAGTGTGTTCGATGTGGACGTTGTCCTGAATTGAGAACTTGTGGTTTCTGTAACACTGAAAAATTTAAGGAACTTTATCAAAAGTACTGGAATGAAGAAGATCAACCTTCAACCACTGAGCAGGGAGCATCGTAATATTTATCTAAAAGAAATTAATCCTGGTGTTTGGCAATTCTGTGCTGATAAACCTGATGAATGGATTTTAGAGTATATGCGATGTATTCTCGATGAATGTGGTATCGAAATCACTGCGATTGATCCATCTGGTGGACCATTCTTAAGTGTAGGTGATAAAATCGGAAACATTATTATAGATCAAATTGAAATCAAGGATCATAAATTTCTACTTTATGCCAAAAACAAAGAAGAAATTTGATTGGGAAATCACTGATGAAAATGGAGAATTTATTGATATCATTAGCATGACGAATGACGAAGCTAAGGAATATCAAAATCATTTTCCAGATTATGATGTTTCCAAAATCGATTATACGGAAAATGATTGAAGAAACTAATCATGGAACACTGGTTGCTAAAAAGGATGGAATTTATACCATTTATGTATTTCAGAAAGATAATTCTGAATATTTGATGTGTACTAAACTTCCAAATTGGGGACCATATCCTTTAAAGATTGGCGATTCTGGATTTATTACTACTCAGTATTTTACTGCTGGGGAGGTATTCTATGATAGGAATTCGAATACAGAACGAACTATTCAGTATACGAATTTATATTTTAAAGAGTTTATTCCGGATGCGGAAAAGACTCAAGAAGTTTTACTTTAAGATGAAATTATTTATGCGAAAGATTTCTTATAAAGATGAGTGATATTACGTCATATGTATGGAAAGATCGACGCTTAACTCGTGACAAAGACGAGAAGCAGCTCGAATATAAGATGGTTGATATGGACGAATATCAACTAAATCAGATTTATGCGCATTGTAAAAATATGTTGTATAATACTGATAAGGCTAATTTAGGCCGATTGGTTGTAATTGATCAAATTGAGGACCAGTTGAATGCATGTGGTGCAGAACTGGCACTTCGTTGGTTCAAAGGTCTACGGGACAATAAAGGTGAAGTTATTTATTCTGAACAGAATTTACTAACTGATTTGCGTTCTTGGTTGAATGCAATACCGGATTATGATCCTGAAGAGAATTATACTCTTGGAGAACTTGTTCAAGTTCCAGCAGAACTTAAAAACGTTCATGTCAAAGATGTGATTAAAGCATGTAAAGATACTTTAGGAACTCTTGACCATTCTAAGATTACATATAATTTTCTTTATAAACTCGGCATCTATTTTACTCAGTCTGAACTGAAAGAACTTGATGCTTGGGGTGGCAAGACCTCGTTGAAGATGAAAATTGAAGACCTCAAACTTCAATTGGGTATCGACAACGCTGAAATTAAACCTAATCCATTCGGACTTACGGCGCAAGAATTAAGAGACATGATTCATATGAAGAAGATGAAGGGATTCAAGACTTGCAAATATAGTCAACTTACTACTTCTCAATTGGAAACTTTGAGAAAGAAGGTATTATTCTCCCTTGAGGATCTTGTTCAGAACCAAGTAAAGACTTGGAAAACTATTATGTCTCAAATCGAAGAGGTAGCAGATTACAAACACATTAAATTAAAATAATATGGCAACAGATGTTAAAAAATGTATATGCGAAAGCGATTTTCAAGATCAAGTTTATGGTAAAGGCAATCGACTCTTTAACCTGAGAGAAGGTTCTACTAAAGGTCATTGCACTGTGTGTGGAAAGGAAATTTGATCATGGATCCTGTAGTAAAATCTATCTTAACAACCCCAGAATCTGTAGCATTTGAAAAGATTACCGAACACATGGTTCAAACTTTCATTAGAAAGAATCATGATTACGGTAACTCATTCTTTGAGGATCTTGAAGATGAAAACGATCTGGGACCTGCACGCTACGCTATTGGTAATAAATGGCGTAGATTCAAACAATTATCTATGAATAAAGATGCGCAAGTCGACGAAAGTATCGAAGACACGCTTCTTGACATGGCCAATTATTGTGTCATGACTCTTATGTGGTTACAAGACAGAAAGCATGAGTAAATTTGAGGTTTATGACTTAGAGACCCTTTCAAATTTATTTACTTATACTGGATATGATTGTAGCACTAAAACATGGAGACAATTTGTCATCTGTGATTGGAGAAATGATTTAAAAGAATTATTGGAATGGTTGGATACACTGAAAAAAGAGGATTATTATCAAGTTGGATTTAATAATGAAAACTTTGACTATCCGATTATACATTATATCCTTAATCATCGTCAAGAATTACTTTATAAATCAGGTCAAGAAGTTGCACAAGATCTGTATCAAAAGGCTCAGGAATTAATTTCTGAATCGAACGGTAAACAGTATAATGCAATTTCTGACAGAAACAAATTCATTAAACAACTTGATTTATTCAAGATTTGGCATTATGACAATGCTGCAAGACGAACAAGTTTGAAAGACTTGGAAGTTTGTATGCATATGCCAAATGTAGAAGAAATGCCAATTGATCACCGAGCTTGGTGTATCCAAGGTGATGAAAAATTAGTATTATCTTATAATAAGAATGATGTCGAAGCAACGTATTTGTTCTTTAAAACTACATTAGGTCAAACTGATTATTCCTTGTATAGAGGAAAGAATAAGTTGAAGTTGCGTGGTGAAATCAGGAATGCTTTCGGGCTCCCTTGTTTGAATTATCCCGACGTAAAAATTGGAGAACAGTTAATTCTGAATTTGTATTCAGAAAAAACTGGGATGTCTTTAAGAGATATTAAGAATCTTGGTGGAACACATCGAGATGTTATTAATCTCAAAGATTGTATTCCAGTTTGGGCTAATTTTGAATCGAAAGAGTTTAAAGCACTCAAAGAAAAATTTGAAAAAACTACAATCAGAAGTAGTAAAGGTGAATTTTCTGAATCGGTTATATTTCACGGAATAAAAATAGATTATGGTACCGGAGGAGCTCATTCTTCCGCACAGCCAGGTGTCTATGAAGCTGACGATTATTGGACAATACTTGATGAAGATATTGGGTTAGCTTAGAGGCCCAAATAAAACCGCTTAAATTGCTGGAAGTTCCTTAGAGCTATTTATACTAGATAATATAGAAATATAATTATTACAGTAAAAATTAAATAGATTGGATAATCAGCAGCCAAGTATCCGAAAGGATAAAGGTTCAGAGACTAAACAGGCGGCTTAATTAACATTTTAATGAAAATTAAACATTGGTTCTTTGTATCCTAAAATTTTAATATTATTGTAAATAAATTTAGAATTTTATGGAAATAATACGTAAAGAATTAAATGTTTGTGGTATTTATTGTATACAAAATATTGTAAACAATAAAGTTTATATTGGAAAGGCAAAGAATATTTATGTTAGAATGAAACAACATGTCTATAATTTAGATAAAAAATCTAAGGATGAAAATAGACATTTGATTGCGGCTTGGCATAAATATGGTAATGAAAACTTTAAATGTTTTATTGTTGAAACTTTAGAATTAGATGAACAATTGTTAAAAGATAGAGAATTATATTGGATTCAAGAATATAAAGCTCTGAATCGAAAATTTGGATATAATTTACGATTAGATTCTAAAACAAAAATGATTGTTCACGAAGAAACTAAAAAATTAAGATCAATAATGAGTAAAGGTAATAAAAATCCAAATTACGGACATAAATGGCCGGATGAAAAGAAAAAGAAATTATCTGATCTTAAAAAGCAACAATACAAAAACGGAGAAGTTAAAATAAATCATGATGGGTGTATGAAGGGTGTTAAAAATAAACTAGAGTTGTGGGAACAACATCCTGAATTAAAAGCTCAAATGAAAGAAAAAGTCAGAAAAGCAATCACCAAATATAATATTTATCAATATGATAAACAAGATAATTTGATTAATATTTGGAATTGTGTCAATGATATTATTATTGCTAATCCAACTTATAAACGTCATAATATTTATGCCGTATGTAGTGGTGAAAAACCTACAATGTATGGTTATAAATGGAAAAAAGTGTTAATTAATGAAGATATAGTCCAAACTGATTTGAAAGAATCAGAGTAAAAAGCTCTATATCCAAGTATTGCAATTCAATTAGGCCTATATCCAGAACATCTCGGACCAGAATTTCTAGAAATCTATGACAAGGATATCGTCTCTGTTCGATTGGCAGAGAAGAAAAAGCCAAAGAAGGAAAGAAATATGGTCATCATGGAAGGATATAAATTAGCAGCAAATGGTATTTATGGAAAGAGTGGAGAGGAAACTTCTCCATTGTATGATCCATTATATACTATGAAAACTACAGTTGGAGGTCAAATGTTCTTATCATTATGGACCGAAAAACTAGTAAAAGCAGTTCCTGAAATAAAATTTATTCAGCATAATACAGATGGTATTACCTATCTGATACCTCGAAAAGATGTTCCTAAAGCAAAAGCTGTTGCGGAAGAAATGACGCAACTAACCGGATTGTATATTGAAGACAATTTCTATTCGAAGTTTGTTCTTCGCGATGTAAATAATTATATCGCCGTGTACGAAAATGGTGAGTTTAAAGCAAAAGGTGCGTTTGAAATTGATAAAGAGTATCACAAGGATCCATCTGCACGTATTGTGCCGTTGGCAGTTAAGGAATATTTCTTAAATGGAGTTCCCATTGATGAGACTATTAGAAATCACAAAGATATTTATGATTTTTGTCTCAGATTGAAATTAAATTCCACTACCACAGGATTATTTACTCATTTTGATTCTGATTATACAATAATCTCTGACAAATTATCTAGAACAACTAGGTATTATGTTGGCCATGGTCGACAATCTGGATCACTTGTAAAGCAATTCGAAGATGGAAAAAAGGTCGGTGTTAATATTGGATTTGGGGCTATTCTTTTCAATCAATTTGAAGAGAAACCTATATCTGAATATAACATTGATTATTCTTATTATATCTCTGAAGCTAATAAGTTAGTTCAGGCTGTTGATGATGGACAATTATCATTATTCTAAATGGAAACAGTTTCAGCTGCTATCAAATCCCTAATGCGTCAAGAGCCCTATTACGGGCTCTTCGCATGTGGATTGAACAAATTATTCGATGACAGTATTCCGACGGCTTGTGTGGGATTAAACGGTATCAATTTGGAACTTCGTATCAATGAGAAGTTCTGGAAAGAACAAACTCCAGATCACAGAATCGGAATCATCAAACATGAGTTACTTCATATTTGTCTGGAGCATTTAACAATCGCAAAGGATTATTGTAATCATGAGCGATTTAATAAAGCTGCAGATTATGAGGTTAATTCATATATCGATAAAAAATATCTTCCCGATTGGACTCTTCAAGTTGAGAAAAAGGGATGGGAACCTAGAAAAGGTACTCGTTGGTATTATAACAAACTTGCAGAGGATCCAAATGAGCAGGAAGGTGGTGGTGACGGAGATGGTCAGCCTTTAGATGATCATAGCGATTTCTTTAAGGAATTCAGTAAGCTCACTGACACTCAAAAAGAGTTAGTTAAGAAGCAAATTGAATTTCAGATGAAAGAAACTGCTAAGCAGGTCAAAAAATCTAAAGGAAACATCCCTGGTGAACTTACCGAAATCATTGACAGACTTTTTAAAGTCGAACCTCCAGTGTTTAACTGGAAGGCTGCCTTCAGACGTCTACTAGGTACACACTTTGATGTACTTCAGAAGAAAACTAGACGCAAAGAATCAGTTCGATTTGAAGACTGTCCTGGTTTACGCAAGAAAAAGAAACATGAAATTCTCGTTGCTATAGATACTTCTGGATCTGTAAGTACTGAAGAGTTTTATGAATTCTTTAGTGAAATTCATCATATTCATAAAGCTGGTGCAAAGATTCATATCATTGAAGCTGATATGAGCATTACTAATGAATATGATTACAATGGAAAGGCTCCTGCTAAGATCTCTGGTCGAGGTGGAACTTCTTTCTTAGAATGTATTGATTATTATAACAAACATCGTAAAGATTATACCATGATGGTATATTTTACTGATGGTTATGGTGATCAAGAACAATGCAAACCAAATGGGGAAGTGGTTTGGATTATTACTTCTAATGGAATTCAAAGCAATAATTTTCCTGGAAAAGTTGTACACATACCCGCAAAAGTAAAATCTTAATTAAAGAAATATGAATATTGAAGAGATGACTCGAGTCCTTAATTACATGATGGACAATAACGAGAAGTTGACTAAACAAGGACTTCCTAAGATTACTATTGAACTTGTTGGTGGTGCTGGTATCGGTAAGACCAGTATCATTGAACAGATTGCTGCATCCCGCGGCGCTAAATTTGTTAAGATCAATCTTGCTCAGCTTGAGGAGATTGGTGACCTTGTAGGTATTCCTGTTAAGGAGTATTCTATGATTTCTCCACTTATTCCGATTCGTGATTCGGAAGGTGACATCGTCTATGATGAAGACGGTAATCCAAAGTACGAAGAGCGTAACTCTGTATGGGTAACTGAGAAGGTTGTAGACCAGTTCAGTCGTATTGGTTATGAAATGTGTCCTGAGTGTGAACCTCGAATGAGCTATGCCGTTCCGGCTTGGGTTCCTAAGGATCCTGAAGAGAAATGTGTTCTTCTTCTGGATGATTATACTCGTGGTAATCAGCTGTTTATGCAAGCTACCATGGAGTTGATCAGCCGTGGTGAGTATGTTTCTTGGAAGCTTCCTGAGAATACTCAAATTATTCTATCATCTAACCCGGATAACGGTGAATATTCTGTATCATCCTTGGATGAGGCTCAGAAGACTCGTTTCGTATCCTTCAACATGGAATTCGATACCAACATTTGGGCTCGCTGGGGTGAGCAAGCTGGTATTCGTGGTGAAATGATTAATTTTGCATTGTTGTTCCCTGAGATTTTCGAGAAGGGACGCAATGTAAATGCTCGTTCTTATACGATGTTTGCAAACGCTGCTGCTAATCTGGATTTCGGTAAAATCGAGGATCTTGAATTAGCTTCTCTGATTGCTCGTGGTTGTTTCAATGATGAATCCAACTATGTTGGTAATATGTTTGTAACTTTCGTTCACAATAAGCTTGATAAGCTTATTACTCCTGAACGTCTTTTGAACGGTGATTGGAAAACTGTTCAGAGAGAACTTAAGGATAACGTTTATCAAGGTAAGCGTGATGAAAATGGTAATACTATTCCTGGTAAAACCATTTTCCGAGCTGATATTTCTTCGACTCTGACTAGTCGACTTATTAATTATATTGAGTTCTTTGCTTTCAAAGCAGGTGCTCCTAAGTCTGAGTCTGACAAAGTATGTAACCGAATCATCGAAATCGTAGAAGATCCGGAACATCTACTAACTGAAGATCTTATCTATAATCTCGTTAAGAGATTGAACAAGACTCATGGTGCTCGAGTTACTAAACTCATCATGCACCCGAGTATTCGCACTAAAGTATTATGATTACATTTATCCACATCAAGGATATTAAATCAATTTCACAAATTAATACATCTGACTTTACCGACACTTACGAATTCAGAATTTCAGAAGGGGATTCTGGATTCGTGGTATCGGATAGTTACGATGAACTTCTTCAATATCGAGACATTCGTAAGCTCAAACCAAATACTAATGTAACGCTTAAAGCAAAAGACAAACTATATATTAGTAAAGGTTGTGAATTTCCTCCACTTCTTTTGTCTCGTCTTGCTTCTAACGGAACTTGTGACTTAAAGCGAACGGTTAAAGCTTCTACAGCTAATTATGTTGTATTTCCCAGTGCAATCGAAAAAAATCCTTCATATTTTAGTTGGAGGCAGAATAGTAGTGACCAAATTTTCTCTATTTTTATAGAGAATGGAGTTGCTAAATTTGCTCAACCTAATTATAAGCATGCTGGAGATCGAACTGCTATTGAAGGAATTCACCAAGCTATGAAGCAACACTATACACAAGGAGTTTATTTCGGATTGTTCTATAGAAATCTTTCTGATTTGGAAAATTTTCACATGACTAGCAATGGAATATCTGAGCTAGTTCTTATGAAATATGTCCAGTCTCAATGTGCAAAACCAACTGATGAAGAGTGGGCTAATCTTATGGCTACTATTCAAAGTACTGACGATGAGCAAGTTAAGCTCGGCTGGGATATGCTTCAATATTATGATCTTTCAGACCGGTATTTGGATTTACTGCAGATTTTGATGCAGAATGTATATTTGTTACCGACAGAAACTGCAAGATCTGCAAGTATGAAGTATGTAACTGGACAGTTAAATATTCGGTATAAACTAATCAAATGCGGTCATATTTCAATGAATGCTCCATTGTTTGAAGTGTTTATGCAAAATCCACTTGTTAGTACTACTCTGAAATCTAAACTTATAAAAATGATGCCTGGATCAATTGCTGCTTCAGCAAATGATTCTTACAGAAAAGAATTAGGTATCGGAGGTCTCAATTTTACAGTAGTACCTAAAGATACTCCTGGTGCTGTTATTGAAAATCCGTCGTATGCAGAGTCTCAAATTGTTTCAGACGTACTGCAAAAGATTAGTAACAATCATTTCATGCAGCAACTTGAAGAAATCATGAATAGTTATGGCTGGAAATTCCGTATAGTTCGAATCTATGAATCGAACTGAGCGACAGCTTCAAGCAGTAGAGAATTGGAAACAGAGTAAATGTAGGGCAACGATTGTAGCTGCGACTGGATTTGGAAAAACAAGAATGGCTTTCAACGCAATGGAACGAGTCTTGTCGAAGAACCCAAACGTCAGTATCACAATTGTTGTTCCTACTAAAATATTACAGGATCAATGGCTTGACCAATTGGATGAACGAGGTATCTTAGCTAATGTTGTAATTTTGAATACAGCTGCTAAGAGCCCCTTCAATTGTAACTTTCTGATTGTGGATGAAATTCATAAATCTGCTGCAGAACTTATGTCTAAAATGTTTCTTAATTGTCATCCGACGTTTGTATTAGGCTTAACAGCAACATATGAACGATTGGATGGTAGAGAAAAAATCGTATTGGATCGATTTGCTCCAGTTTGTGATACTATTACAGTAGAAGAAGCAACAGCAAATGGATGGTTATCTCCATATAAAGAATATAAAGTTCTTTTAAATGTGGATTTAACAGAATACGATAAGGCAAATAGAGAGTTCATGCAACATTTTGCATTCTTCGATTATGACTTTAAAACAGCTATGAACTGTGTTACCGATTTCTGGCAACAGCAGATATATGCTCGTAAAATTAATTGTCGTGTCGATGAAGTGAAGGCACATGCGTTTGCTTGGAATAGAGCACTCAGAGCGAGAAAAACGTTTATTGCCAATCATCCTAAAAAATTGGAAATAGCTAAACACATTTTGGAAAATAGAACTGATAAAAAAGCAGTTACTTTTAATAGTAGTAAAGCACTGTGTGAACAATATGGATTCGGATATGTTCTTCATTCTGGTAAAACTAAAAAGAGTAACAGAATGACCATTGATGAATTTAATAAAGTTGATACTGGTGTTTTACATACTTCCAAAATGGCAGACGAAGGCCTTGATTGTAAAGGTCTTAATCTTGCGGTGATCACTGGATTCAATTCTTCTAAAACTTCTAAAACTCAACGAGTTGGACGAGTAATTCGATTCGAGGAGGGAAAGGAAGCTGAAGTGTTCACATTGATTATCAAAGGCACAGTAGAGGAAAGCTGGTATGCCAAGTCCATGGAAGGAATGGAATATATTGAAATCAATGAAAATGAACTGGAAGAAATTCTAAAAAATAGATCTCTGTCAAACAAAAATAAGAGAAAACAAGAAAATTACAATGGAGGATTCCGATACTGACGCTGTTTGTGTTTGGGGAAGTTCTGATACTGCAGCTAATACTATTACACACCCTACCTACAAAAATCCCTATATAGGAAGTGGAATACTTTCTCAAATAAGCACCCTAGATAATTATATATCTAGCTCTGATTTTGACGAGAGAAAACAACTAATCTGGAATTCAATTACTGATGATACTCTACCTGAGATTTCTGAAGAGGAACTTATTAAGATCCTTGACATGATTAAATCTAAGGATAACGAGTCGTTGATTCTTGGATTCAGATTATTAAAGGGACACAAAATTCCTAAACAAGACTTTATTACACAGCTTATTATGAAAGATGCTTGTAATAAGTTAGTACATGTGCTACACGACGATTATGCGTGATTAGATCTAACAATAACTTTTATTATTAACAAGAATTCTAAGCAGGGTAAGCAATGAGACGTGAAAACATTTAACTCATTGATGTGATGTTTTCATCAAAACCTATGAATTTAGAATTATCAATTGATCGAGAAATAGACATGATGCTAAAATATCAACTTACCGCAGACGAATTGTTTGTTATAAAGTTGATATTTCTAGCTCAGGATGGACACGAAGAATATTTATCAAAATTTTTTACAAATCATGGGCAATTAACTTGCACACTTCGAGAAATTTTATTATCTTTGCAGTCTAAAACGATAATCAATAAATCGTACGTTGTTCCTGAGCAAGGAACCGTATTTAATCCACGAGATGTGGATTTCAATAAAACCGCCGTAAAAGGATTTTTACAACATTCTCAAGATTTAGGTATGGAGTTATTTCAAGCGTATCCCGCTTTTACCACAATTGATGGTAGACAATTTTCACTCCGTAATATTACAAAACTTTATAAAAGTCTGGATGAGATGTGTTTTTCTTACGGCAAAGCAATTAAATTCGATTTACTAGAGCATAAACGTGTTATGGATCTACTGGAGTTCGGAAAAGAGAACAATTTGATCCGTAGTGGCATATGCGATTTTATTGAGAGTAGAGGATGGCTTCTACTCGAGGAACTTCGAGATAAAGATTTTGGAATTTTTAACACTAATGAATTAGTATGATTACAGAAAACCTATTAAATTCTATCAATAGAGGCCGAGCAGGACTTAATGTAGGATTGTCTACTGGGTTACCAAAGTTAGATATGCTGACTTATGGTATTCAGAGAAAATGGTTAACTGTAATAGCTGGTGATACCGGTTCAGGTAAATCCAGTTTAGCACTATATTCTCAAGTGTATCAACCGTTCCAACAGTATATGGAAAACAAAGAGCTAAAGATTAACTTCTTGATATTCTCATTTGAGATGTCTGCAGAAGTGTTGATGGCTAAAATGCTTTGTACATATATCTACGAAACCTTTCATAAAGTTATTTCTTATGAAGAAATTCTTTCTTTGACTGGTACTCTATCTGATGAAGACTATGAACTTGTTTTACAATCTCAACCATGGCTGGAAGAGTTTGAAAAACATTGTGAAATAATTGACAAACCGGTGTCTGCGAAGGCATTGTATGGAATTTGTAAGGAATGGAGCCGAAAATTCGGTACATATAAAGAGTTGGAAAAGACTGATGACTTTACTAAGGAAGAATATCTTCCTAAGGATCCTAAACAATATCTTATTGTTCTTGTGGATCATATTAAGTTGTTGTCTGTTTCAGCCGGTAACACTGCCAAACAAGAGATTGATACAGCGTGTGACTATTTAATTCATTTCCGAAACAAATGTAGTTTTACAATCACAATAGTTCAGCAATTAAATCGAAACTTTAAAAGTATGGCTAGACGTACTGAAGGAGGTGGACAATTCAACCTTCTTCAATTGGACGATCTTAGTGACTCTTCTGGACCAGCAAATGCGGCAGAAGTTGTAATTGGTATATTCCATCCATTTAGAGAGAAAATGTCTAGATGTGAAGGATATGATGTCCGACAATTAAAGGACAGAATAAGACTCGTTCAGATTCTTAAGCAACGATTTGGTCAAGCAGACCGAAGCGTCGGCTGTACTTTCTTTGGTGAGGTAAATCTGTGGAGAAATCTACCGTTACCTTCTGAGATTACAGATTATGAACCATTGTGCCAACTTTAAGATAATTGCTTAATTTTATAAATTTATTGAACTATGGGATTTTTGCCTACTTCTAAAACTGTAAAGAAAACTAATAACCCGAAGAACCTTATTATGTTTGGTCTGCCAAAATCTGGTAAGACTACCGCACTTTCTCAACTTCCAGGTTGTTTAATCATTGATCTTGAGAATGGATCTGATTATGTTGAAAACGCATTTGTTACTAAAGCAGCTAACTATAAGGATTTATATAAACTTGCCCGAGCATTGTCTCCTGTATGGAACGGCGAGAAGAATGATAAGTACGAACCTCATGAGTTTAAGTTTGTGGCAATTGATACCATAACTTCTCTTGAGGAGATGTCTCTTGATTTGGCCGCTAAGCGCTATTCCGAGTCTCCAGTTGGAAAGAATTGGATGGGAACTGGTCAGGATATTCTCAAACTGCCTATGGGCGCGGGTTACTAAAATAGCTCATTTTCTGTGAATTGCGGGAAACCCCTTAGAGCTTCACTAACGGCACACACTAGCGATAGATGTGGTAGCAGATATGGTAACGCATATCGGATCGTAAAATCAGTGAAGATTGGGAAATCTATTAAACGCAGCCAAGCTTCTAATTCCGAAATTAGAAGAAGGTTCAACGACTATCCTCGGCGGAGGAGTACATTGCTAAATTTATTGGATATTTTTATTATCGATAGATTTAGTTTTTGGAAGTGCAGAAATTTCGTAAATTTGTATCATGAAATTACATGAATACAAAACTTTTAATTCTGAATCGGTAATCTATGGAATTTACAATACTGAAACTAGTAAATGGTATATCGGGAGTTGTAAAAACTTTAGATTAAGAATGCGTCGACATTATTATTATTTAAAACATAATGCTCACCATTCAAACAAACTCCAAAATTCGTGGAATAAACATGGAATGAATACATTTGAAGTAGTCATTTTAGAAATCTGTAATGATTTGTCTGATCATGAATTACTTCAAAAAGAAGAATCTTACATCCATAAATTTGATAGTTATTTATCTGGATATAATATGACGGATAAATGTATTTCTGGGACTGAATTTAAAATGTCTAAAAGTTCTATTCAAAAATTTACAGCATCAAGAAAAATTAGCATTGTTGTAATTGACTGCAAATCTGGAAATCTGATAAATAAATTTACCAGTATTACAGAAGCTGCACAATTTTATAATGTAACTACTAGTAATATTTCCAAATGCTGTAAACATAAATTGACTAGTTTAAAAAACATGGTGTTTTTATACGAATCAGAATATGATATGAACAAAGACTATCGAACTGAAGTTCACGGTAAAGGAGTTAAAAAATCTAAAGAACATGTCGAAAAAATGCGACATAATAATAAATGTAGAGTTGTATATAAATATGATTTACAATTCAATTTAATTCAAGAATATTACAGTCGGTCCGAAGCTGAACGTCAGAACGGATACAAAAAAGAATATTTAAGAAATAAATTAGATAAGGAAATCAACGGATTTATATACTCAGAATTAAAATACGAAAAAGATATAGTCTAACCTTTATCGAAAGATAAAGTATTAGTGTATTTCTGGCAGAGAAAAGCTGTGGAAGAAATTCTCAGCTGGTTTAGTGGTGTAGAGAATCTGATTCTTGTTGGTCACGTAAAGGACAAAATGCTTAATGAAGGTGGTACTGATCTTAACGTTAAGATGCTTGACCTCGGTGGTAAGTTGAGCAGTGTATTATCTGCTAATTCTGATGCCATGTGTTATGTTTATAGAGATCCGGAATCCGGAAATCTTATGGCTAACTTTGGTGATATGAATTCAGTTCTTACTGGTTCTCGAATTCAGGATCTTGCAGGTAAGACTATTCTTCTTGCTGAGCGAGTTCAACTCGATAACGGTAACTTTGGTATCGTTACCCACTGGGATAATATTTATCAATCTCTTAAAGCATGAAATTAATTCTTGATGAAAATAAAGCAACATTGGATGCAGAATTAATTGCTGCAATCAATGCGACTGCTGGGGATAGGGTCGAAATTCAATGTATTGACATGAATGGGACCCTAATCCCATCTATCTTTGTTTCTGAAGGTGGAAACAAATTGACAAAATCTAACACAATCGTCTGCAAAGGCGAGAAGCGAAATCTGCTTGCTCAGTTCGGATCGAACTTTGTAGCAGAAAATATCAATGGATTAGTAGTTCTCCATGGGGATGGAAATGTAGTGTTTACTACTACTCAAAAGGCTGTTAAGGAAAGAACTATTGATCTTAAACAATTACTGGATACACAATTTAAATTAAACGCGTTTGAATATGAACTTTGATTTTTCAGAAACCGCAGGCGCAGGCGCCTCTATGCATCAGCAACTCGCTGGTAACAAAATTCACGAAGTAACTTTTGATGGCTGTGAAGCACGTGACATCAAGGGTGTACAAGATCCTTCTAAAACTTTTAAAGTACTGGACATTAAGTTCAGTAATGCAGATGGTTCTTTCACCCATACTGTGTGGGAACCAAGAGACTCTGATTATGAGGACACTGCAGGCGTTTATGGAAACAATCCATCTAACGTCAAGAGTATGATGCTTCTATTCAAGCATCTTATCGATGCCGTTAATCCGGAACTCGGTAAGAAAATCGACGATGGTGAGGTTAAACTTACCGCAGCTAACTGGGATGCTCTGCGTAAGTTGATCGTAGAAAGCACTAACGCCGGTGTTGGTGTTCAGACTAAGATCAAGCTTATGCTTAATAACCGAAATGAACCAACCTTCCCAGGTTTCTATGCTTCCTACAACAGAGCTGGTAAGCTTTATATGCGAACCAACTTTATTGGAAGTAACGTATTCTTCACCTCTAAGGAAGAGGATCGTATGAAGAAACAATCTGAGGCTAAGCCTACTCCTATGGTTTCTAAGAAGGATGATGAATTCGACGAAGAGGCAACCAAGATCTTAGAGAAGAAAGTCGACGATTTTGATCTTGACGTCTAATGGGAGATTTCACTATTCCGTCAACAGAAAAGAAAATTACCAAAGAGTATCTGTTATCTAAGAATAGTGAAGAGACGTATATGAGTACTTACTTAGGAATCCCTATCAAAAAGGGACTCCTAGTAAGTCCATTACGAAAAGATCATAAGCCAACTGCAAGTTTCTATCGAAACAAAAATGGCGAATTGATCTTTCATGATTTTGGTATAGGATTTAATGGTAATTTTATAAGTGTGGTGATGAAAACCCATCATTGTACTTATGTGCAAGCTCTTAATATTATTGCTGAAGATTTTGGACTTCGTGAACGATCAAGTAAACGACCTCCAGTTAAAATCCGTAAAACTGAAGAAAAAATAGAAGAGAAATCTGATACACAGATTCAAATTGAGGATCAGCCTTTCACACAACAAGAATTGGATTGGTGGAAGGCTTTCGGTATTTCTGAGAAGACTCTAAAGAAGTTTAAAGTACACTCTTGTAAAAGTGTATTTTTAAATGGACAGTATCTTACTTCCAGTGATGAACGCAAATATGCGTTTGGATATTTTGGAGGTATGAAAGGTGACACAGAACTTTGGAGAATTTATTTTCCTCAGAAACGAACGTATCGGTTTCTATCTAATTGGGGTAAGAATCTTATTCAAGGAGCTCGCCAACTTCAAGCATCTGGTAATTTATTAGTGATCACTAAATCTCTGAAGGATTGTATGGCTTTATATGAAATGGGAATTTCCGCAATTGCACCGTGTAGTGAAGTACTCTTTATTACAGATGCTCAGTTAGAAAGATTAAAAGCTAGATTTAAAACAATTGTTGTCGTATACGATAATGATATTCCTGGTATCGAAGGGATGAGACGAATCAAAAAGAATCATCCCGAACTCAAGTATTTCTTCATTCCAAGAAAGTTTGGTGCCAAGGATATCTCTGATTTTATTAAGAAATATGGAGTCAAAAAAGCAAAAGAATACATCTTCCAAGCAAAAGACTATTTCTGCAACCAAAATTAAGCAACGAAGTATTGGCAAGCGAAACAGAGAGCGAGGACATGCATATGAAAGAAAAATTGTAAATGAACTGAAAGAAATTACAGGTGATGAAGACTTATGTACTTCTAGAAGCGAGAGTAAAAAATTGGATGACATGAAAATTGACATCGCAGATCCGAATAACACTTTATCGTTTTATTGTCAAATTAAATCTACCCAACAAACTCCTCAGATTAAGAAATTAAATGATGAGGTCGGGAAGAAAGACAAACCACTTGTTATCTTTTGGAATGCCCAAGAGGTCCGAGATAAAAAGCAAATATCCGTAGGAGAATATGTTATCTTGCCAAAAGATTTCTTCTACACATTGTTAAAGTAATTTGAAACATACCACTTTATATAATCCAAATGCTCTTGTTGGAGCTCTTAAAGACAGAGCAGATTTGGGATATCAGGAATTTTTGAGCAGCAAAGCAAGTGCTCTAGAAAAAGCCTGTGTGACAGTGTTTTTCTCTGATTCTGAAATAGTTAGTGTTGAAACGGAAATCAACGTAGATGGAAATTGTGTTGATTTTCTAGTTCACTGTATCGATCCTAAGCAGGATTTTTATGGGGAAGCCAATGGAGACCCTCATTTCTTTAACTCTAGTTATTATCCTGATGATGAATCATATTTGGACATGCAAAATAGATTCTTTGCTAAACAGAAGTTTTGCAAATCTACTAGAAAAGGATGTCTGAATATTAATGTATTTTATAAATCCACTACTCCAAGTAATACATATGACAAACTCAGGTATGAGAAATTGGCAGGAACCTATTCTCAATTACCGAATACACCTCAGATACTCGATGCAATTCAAGAAGTTAAGACTAATCATGGCTTTGTGAATTGTAATTTAGTACCTCCAGAAAATGAAGTTGTTGTTATTAGACACACCGGGGATCGGTCTGTTGACAACAAATTAGACAAAATGTTAAGTAATCCCCAATTTAATATTATAGTAAAATGAGAAAAGTATTTAAGATGACTAAGCTTCGTATCGCACTTGATTTTGACGATACTATTTTTGATTGGATGAGTTCACATGAAGCAAAATTCAAGTGTACTCTAAGTCAGATGAAAGATTCTGACATTACGGCGCAAGTTGCAACTTGCAAATATGACAGAGAATTTTGGAGTAATCTTCCGTTGCTCGAAGCTCCGGATTTTATTCCTTATATCTATGCAACTAAGCGAATCAATCCTAAGAGTTATAGTGTTGCAAATCTCGAAAAGTATGGTCTACCTGTGAGACCGATTTATCAAATCTATTCTCAGGCAGATAACAAAGCACGAATCATTAAAGGACATTGTGATGTCATCGTTGATGATTCTTGGTTTAATGTGCAGCAGTGTTTAGCATCTGGAGTACCTGCTCTTTTAATTACTAGACCACATAACGCACATATCGAAACTCCTTATAGAGTTAATCATTTGTCTTACAAAGAAATTGAAGCTAAATATGACGAGTTATTCTGATAAATGCAAAATTAAATTTTTAAACATCAAAGGCGAAGATATACCCGATGAGGTATATTTTCGCCAGCGACCAGGTTACTTAAGTAATTCTGGAATTGGACTGATCAATCCTTATCAGGATTTCGGTAAGGAATATGGTCCTGGAAGTCCACAACTTTATAAAAATAGACCTAAATTCAAGAGTGGTTCTCTTGCTTTAGGTTCTGCAGTTCATGAGGTTCTATTGCAACCTGATGAATTTATTCTTAGCGACTATGAAGGTAAACCATCTGGCAAGTTAGGAGACTTTGTAGACAAGGTCCTCGAGAATCGCAAGAAAGGTATGAAGATTCAAGAAGCTTTGCTTCAAGCATCTGCCGATGCAGATTATTATGCTGGTAAATTCTCTGAAGGTATTCGAAAGAAAGCTATCAGAGAAGGTCTGGATTACTATTTACGTTCCGTTAGAGGCGAGTTTATGCATCCGACTAAGGAAGTAATCGTTCTACCAAAGAAAATGCTTCAGACGGCAAAGAATTGCATCGCAGCATATCGCAGACATCCGTCTATCAGTTATATCCTTAGGGATAATGACTTTGAACCAAAACAACTTTTAAATGAGATCGCACTTTATACTGATATGGAAGTAACTCTTCCAGATGGTACCATGGTGCCTCTGAAATTTAAAGGTAAATTGGATAGTGTAGTAATTGATCCTGAACAAAAGATCATTTATTTAAATGACCTTAAGACCACTTCTATGCCATCCGATCGTTTCATGGGTAAACTGATTGAAGGTGAATGGTATAATGGTGCGTTTGAGCATCATTGCTATTATCGCCAACTTTACATCTATGGAATGATGCTTCAGAAGTATTGCTATGAAGTTCTCGGACTTACTGGCTATACTATGAAGTGCAATATCTTCTGTATGGAAACTACAGGAGAGAATCGTGCAGAATGTTTCCCTATTTCTCAGGGTTACATTAATGCCGGTAGAGATGAATTCAAAGAATTGATATGCAGAATTGCATATCACGAAACTTATGGATACGATCATGATTACCCCGAATAATGGACCTTCTTATTTAGAAAAGAAGAGTATCTATACGCGTTATTTTAGCTCTGGAAATAATACTTTCCAGAGCTTTGATAACAAAATGGAGCTATTGACTCTAATTTGTTTTCTTACTCAGAAAATGAGCAAAAAAGATCCTGAAAAATATCCTAATGCAAAAGCGGTATTGGATATGATTTTTAAGGATTCTATTGACTGGGCTGATAGTGACTATGTTATTGGACTCAGTATTGTCGCAGACGATCTTCTGTTTGGTACTGTGACAGAAATCAAAAATCCTGGTGAATATAAAAACGCCAAAGAAATTGTAAGTAGAATTAAAGAATTAATAGAACAATGGATGCCATTTTAAACGACGAGAATATGGACAACGGACTATCAATTTTGGACTTAGCCACAGTTCCAATCGAAGACATTATAGAAGAAAATCAAGCTAAAAAGAAAGAAAAACTTTATTCTTTATGGATGGATTATGGTAAAGATTATGTTCCTGCTGTAAATCTTCAAACTTGTGAGAAGCTTCCAAGTGGCATCTATAAAGTTAAAGAGGATAGAGATGGAATTCACTTCCGTCCTACTACAGTTGAAACCGACGAGTTGTATAATTTCTCTGATAGTTTCACTGATGTAATTATGAAAGAAGTTAAAGACTTCTGGAATAAAAAAGATCTTTATAAACAATTCAATATCGTTCATAAAAGAGGTCTGCTTCTTGAAGGTAGTCCTGGTTGTGGTAAAACTGCAGCTATTGCATTGCTTGTAAATGACCTTCTCGCTAATGATGGACTTGTTTTCCTCATTAACAATCTTAAAGATTTTGATAATCTTTATGATAATCTTTCTGGTGTTGTGAGAAAGATTGAACCTGAACGTCCCGTAATTACTATTATTGAGGATGTTGATAAACTTGTGGATGCAATGGGAACTGATGCTCCTCTTCTAGATCTTCTAGATGGAAAAGTTTCTATCGATCACCACTTGGTTATCATGACTTCGAATGATACCAGCAGTCTTTCTACTGCGCTTCTTCGCCCATCTCGTATTGATATGCGATTTGTAGTAGAACCTCCTACTGAACAAACTAGAAGAGAATTTTTCGAAAAGAAGAAAGTTGATACTGAACTAATTGACGAGTTGGTCGAAGTAACTGACGGAATGTCATTTGCTCAGTTGAAAGAATTATTTATTGGTGTTACCATTCTTGGTAAGGATCCGGAGACTGTCGCCGCTCAGGTACTTGATCCTAACGCTAGTAAAGATTATCTGAATAAAGCTAAAACAATCGGATTGTAATGAAGCAATACCGATATCATGTTTATATGACTCAAGAAGAGTTGGATACTGGCCTGTATACTTATACAGGTACAGTATTCGCTAATTCTAAAATCGCGGCTGAAAATAAAGTTCGGGACATGTTCCCAGACGCTTATTATTTTTATTGTATATGATTACTGTTTATAAATACCCTATTTGTTCTGCTAATTTCGGAGACAGTGTAAACACTATTGAAGTTCCAGTAAGAAGTAATTTTCTTAAACTTGCTCAACAAGGTGATCAAATTTGTGCTTGGTACTTTGTTGACTCAGAATGCAAAGAAACCAAGCAAGAAACTTGGTTACAGTTTGGTACTGGACATGAAATGAGTGAAGAGTTCTTCGACTTTGAGTATATAGATTCAGTTATTAATGGGCCCTTTGGGCTAGTTTGGCATATGTTCCGAAAGATTGATCTAAAAAATGATTGATTTTTCTTGCATATATCAAAAATTTTTAGTAATTTTGTATTCGATATGGCAAATGTAATTAAAATTGTTGAATGCTCTGGATATACTAAGGATGAGGCATTTAAGGATTTACAATTTAATCCTAATGACACCATAGTGCCAGGAGCTAATGCTACTCAGGCCTGGAATAAAGCGGGACGCCCAATTCCAGGTACTCAAGAGTTTATGCGTTTTGTGACGCAACAACTCGAAGAGAAAACTAAAAACAAGCCAGGATATGGAATCCATATTGCATTGGATACTGCTATTCCTGATAAACGTCGTAGACCTTATACGATTGTTAATAACAAAACTGAAGGTACTCGCGAGTGGGATCTTGTATATTTCGTTCGCGAAGATGAACTTTCTGTTGAAAGTCTTCCTGAATTTACGCCGGATTATGACGGCGAAATGGAAGTTACTGGTGAATCTGTTACTATTAATGTTGCTAAACCAGGCTTGATCGTTGCTCAATGTGATAGTAAAGCCGCAGCACTTTCTAAAGTAAAAGAACTCACTACTGAGACACACAAGAATTATTCTATTCTTGCTGTGAAAGTTCCAGATATTGCTCCAATTGCTGCATTTTGTATTTATACTCCGTCTAAGAGTGCTAAGATGGGAACATACATTGCAGTAGGTATTAACGCTGAAAATTAATTTATATGATTTATTATATTTTTATTGTCGGACTTTTGTTTATGACTTTGACTGCTCTTGGAGTCAATGCTACTTATAGTAAGGATCAATATAAGAAAACTCTTCTTGCTGAACTTGAAGAGGTTGAGACCATAAAGTCTTGGAAATATTATCTTTTCCGTGCTATTGAATGGTTCATAGATTTGAATGTAATCGCTGTATTCATTGCAGCATTAGTTCAATTCGGACATTAATGGTTGAGGATTTAAAGACGGTTCTTGAGGGTAAAGCAACTCTCATTAAGAATAGACAATATCTCTCTGCAAAAGACTACATCAGTCCTTTTGTGGAGAGATTGTCTTCTATGACCAATCGATTTATTTGTCAAGTAAAACCTGCTGATCAGGTTTCTACTACTGGTGGTAATTCTGATACTGTATATAATAAGGTATTAATTACTGCTATTCTTCCAGACTCGTTTACTGTTGATAATGTGGTATATCACAGAACAGTTTGTTTTGCATACGCATTAGATACTAAAGTTCCTGTAGCTAAATTCTATACTGGAGTTGTAGATCCTGCCATGCGTTTTCATCAATTTGGCAGAGGATATTGTGAAGTACAAAAGATTGATGTTTCTACACCACTCGATTATACTAAACTTATGCCTCTAATTGCTAAAGGTAACGACGATAACTGTGAAGCAATGCTAAAAGGAATTTGTCGTGCTTCTTTGGACAAAGCTGTAATGACAAAATATCTCGGCGACTGGGTTGATTTTTCATTGACAAAGGATTTTTATGTAGAAGACATTGGTAAAGTTAAGCTCGCTAACTCCATGCCAATTAAAACATATTCCGATGTGATTTTGGATAAAGAATCTGAATTCTATTCAGATGAAGATAAGGTAACTTATGGAACTTTATACAAATCATTTGCTGAGCAAATTTACGATGATGAAAAAGATCTCGTAAATCGATATGAAAAAACAATGTTGGTAAATGAAATGTTAAGACTATGAAAATCTTAATGCCTGACGGAACACTAGAAACTATTTCTTGCGAATTAGTTACACTTTGTACCGGATATGATATTAACTTGCACGAATTAGTTGATATTGTAGATTCTACAGAGTCTAATGTGATGTCAATAGATAATTTAAAAACTATTGTGAAGACTTTAAAAGAATGACAGAAAGTAAATGGTTGTTGGACAACGAACTGTCCATTAATATTTGGAATAAAAAATATAAAAACGGAACTGAAACATTTGATGAATGGGTGGATCGAGTTTCTGGAGGAAATTTGGATGTTAAAAATCTTATTCTTCAAAAGAAATTTATATTTGGTGGGCGAATTCTTGCTAATAGAGGAATCAAAGACAGAAGCGTAACTTATAGTAACTGTTATGTTATTGCTCCACCAGAAGATAATCTCGAATCAATCTTCGAATGTGCTAGTAAATTAGCTAGAACCTTCTCATATGGTGGAGGTTGTGGCACTGATCTTTCAAAACTAAGACCTAGAGGAGCTGAAACTCACAATGCTGCTAAGGAATCTTCGGGTGCTGTATCCTTTATGGATATTCTTTCTACTGTAACCGGTACTATTGCTCAGAATGGTAGACGAGGTGCATTGATGATTTCTATGGACATTAATCATCCTGATGTGGAAGAATTCATTGACTGTAAAACTGATCTTAGTAGAGTAAACTTTGCTAATATTTCAGTTCGAATGAATGATGAATTCATGAAAGCTGTGGAAGAGGATAAAGACTATGTTCTGCGTTGGCCGTGTGAAGGAAATGAACTAGTCGATAGTACAGCTTTAGCTGTTATTCGATATCCTGATAAGTTTGAATATAATAAATTATCTACAGTTACGTCTGATGGTAAAACTATCGGATATGTAAAACGAGTTAAAGCTCATGATTTATTTAACAAACTTGTAAAGAATAACTGGAACTATGCAGAACCAGGAATTCTCTATTGGGATCGAATTTCTAATTACAACATTGTAGCAAACGATCCTGATTTTGAATATGCTGGAACTAATCCATGCGCCGAAGAGCCATTACCAGCAGGAGGATCTTGTTTACTAGGTAGTATCAATTTAAGTGAATATGTATCTGACTATGTATTTGATTATGATGCTTTAGAAAATGATACTGTAATTGCTATTACTGCTTTGAATCAAGTCTTGATGGAAGGTATGAAATTACATCCGCTTCAAGAACAACGTGATTCTGTCTACGATTGGAGACAAATTGGACTTGGGACAATGGGATTGGCAGACGCATTAATTAAACTTGGAGAAACTTATGGTAGTCCTACGAGTTTAATTATAATTGACGAGATCTACAAAACTATGGCTAAAGCTGCAGTAGAAGCTTCTTTGGAACTTGCAAAACTTCATGGATGCTATCCGAAGTGTAATAAAGAACTTCTTGTGGATTCTCCATTTATTAAAGCTCTACATCTTCCTAGCATGATCCTGACTCAGATTAAAGAGTATGGACTTTATAATAGTCAACTTCTTACTTGTGCTCCTACCGGATCAATTGGTACCATGCTTCAATGTTCTACCGGTGTAGAACCAATTTTCGCAATGAAATATACTCGTAAGACTTTGTCTTTGGATGGAAAGGAAACTTTCTATGATGTATACACTAAAATTGCTCAAGACTGGTTAAATGAACATCCTGGAGAAACAAAACTTCCAGAATATTTTGTAGAAAGTAAAGATATTACACCAGAAAATAGAGTAAAAGTTCAATCTACTTTGCAAAAATGGATAGATGCTTCTATTTCTTCTACAACTAATCTTCCAAATGAAGCTACTGAAGAAGATGTAGCTAAAGTTTATATGGAAGCTTGGAAATCTGGATGTAAAGGAATTACTGTTTATCGTTCAGGATGTGCTCGAGAAGGAATTCTTACAGTAGAAGCACCTAAAACAGAACCTGAGGAAACTCAAGAATGCTGTTTCAAGCTTGATAATATCACGCCGATTACAAGAGATGATCTTGGTGACGTTCTCATTGGAGAAACTTATAAACATAAGACTGCATGTGGAACACTTTATATAACTGTGAACAAAGATGAAGAAGGAAATATTGTTGAAATTTTTACGAATTCTTCAAAGAATGGTACATGTAAAGCGAACCTTAATGGACAGACTAGAATGGCGTCTCTGGCTTTACGAGCAGGAGTTAAAGTGGAAGAAGTGATTGATCAATTGAAGGGAATTCATTGTCAATCTTGTGCTTTCGCTAGAGCTAAAGGAAATCAAATTGATGGAACTTCTTGTCCTGATATTATTTCTAAATGTCTAAAGCAATCTTATATTAGAACTAATGATAAATTTATTCAAAAAGCAACAGTGGTCGACAAGGGCAACAACCCAGTTCCAACACTCGTTGGAGAGACGTGTCCAGAATGTGGACATGCACTAGACCATACTGGTGGCTGTAAAACATGTCCTGAATGTGGATGGTCAAAGTGTAATTGAGTATGATAGAAGGATATGATATAATTGAATGGCCTGATTGTCAAATGTATATGGAGGTTGATGGTTGGGAAGAAAATTCTGCACTCATTGAAGAAAATGAGGATATTGGAATCGGATCGTCTACTTTTTTGGTAGATAGTGACTGGCTTATTGAAGCTGATAATTTTTTAAAAGAAAATGGCCAATAATGTCGAATGGAATGGAAATCTTTACAGATGGGTCGAAGATCGAACTGTCTGTAAAGGTTGTCCTTGTAAAAATAGATGTGAAGAAGTTTGCGGCAATAAAGCCGGTTATATGAAACGAATTTAATATGGCAAAGAAAGAAATTGTGCACGAAAGTGTTAAAGTATTACAAACACCAAAGACACCTAAAAAGGTGAAAAAAGAAACTTCCATTAAGGTAATCAACAAGAGTCCTAATGAACTCCCAGCCTATACTACTTCACAAGCAGCTGGTATGGATGTTCGAGCGTGGTGTGTTGACGATCGATTTCCAGGGCATCTCGCGGATTGGGATGAAGTATCTCAATGTGTTCGAATTTTCCCAGGCGGACGTGCATTAATTCATACTGGTCTCTATTTCGGACTTCCCGAAGGTTACGAAATGCAAGTACGTCCTAGAAGTGGATTAGCTTTAAAAAACGGAATTACTATAATTAATACGCCTGGTACACTCGACGCTAAATAAAAAATTAAATTAAGTGCCAGGTTAATTCCTATTATATGTAAAAATTCTTCTCTATTATTTTTATAGCAATTAATAAACGATATTTATATATCTATATCAAATTTATACATAAACCATAACACTATAAAAATGAAAAGAGTAGAAAAAATTAAAGTAATTTGCCAGGTCTGTGGTAAGGAGGAGTATGTTACTCCGTGTCGTGCCAAAAAGTATGTATGCTGTTCAAAAGAGTGCGCTAGTAAATTAGTATCACAAAAACTATCTAAAAAAGTTGAATGTACTTGTCCTATTTGTGGAAAAGTCTTTTATTTAAAACCTTATTATTATAATAGAGCAGAAACTCACTGTTGTAGTTGTGCATGTGCTTATAAACTAAAAGAGACAACATTAATAGGAGAGAATAATCCTCAATTCGGACTCAAAGGACATTTAAACGCGTCCTTTAAGGAAGAGGATTTGCCAAAAAGAAATGGACACCAAACAGATATTTTTGTATATGATGTCAATTGTCCAGATGCTAAATTAAATAAGTACTCTACTGGACGTGTCAAGAAACATAGGAAAATTATTTACGATAATAAAACCTTATTTGATAAAAGCATTTTTACAGACGATGGAATAATTAAAGACATCATTAATGTTCATCATATAGACTCTATACATGAACATAATGAAATAGAAAATTTAATTCCATTGACAAGAAAACAACATAAGACCGTCCATAACTTTTTAGGGAATTATGCAACACAAATAATCTCCAATATAATTGGCGTCGTTAAACAGGGTGAATTGCTGGAAACTCCGGAAGCGGACAATCAGCAGCCAAGCTTGTATGGTAACATACTTGAAGGTTCAGAGACTAATGGCCGAGTCCAATTGGACAGTAATGCCGACACGAGTGCCCTGCTTCAACAAATTATAAAATTGTTGAATGATTATATAGTCCAAACTAGAACTATAACTAAAAATGCTTATGAAGCATCTATAAAAGAAATTCTAGAGTCTGAGATAAAGAGCTCAGAGTTAAACACATAATGGATTATACTGGAGAATTAGGCGTAGTATTATTAAATCTTTCAGACGAACCATTTGAAGTACAAACTGGCGATCGTATTGCACAGCTTGTAATCAATAAAGTTGAACGTTTCCCATTTGTGGAAGTAGAAAGCTTAGATGAAACTGATAGAAATCCAGAAGGATTTGGAACTAGTGGTGTAAAATGATAATTCGAGAAGAATATTTAGTAACTATTAACGCTAAAAATCGTATTCAGAGAATTAGAGTTCAACTTGATCAGAACCCATACGGAGATGTTTACAGCATTCTCCGTATGACTGGTCAATATGGTGGAAAGGAAACTGACCAACCTGTACTTTTTATTAAAGAAGGAAAAGCAAAACGAACTGTTGCACAGCAAGCATCTCTACAGTATAATCATATTGTAGAAGAGTATCTAAATAAAGGATATGTAAAGCTCTCACTTCTTACTAAGAAAAAGTATTCAGAACTTACTGAAGACGAAATAAAAGAACTTCTAGGTGGTGACTTTGTAAGTGATACATCAGGAGTTCCAAAGCCAATGTTGGCTAAACTTGGAGATCAATGTGCACCAGATGTCTGGGAACAAGATCTCTATGTAAGCAGAAAGCTCGACGGTGAACCTAAAAACTTATGCCGTCGTTAAATCCCTTAAATTCGGTGAACTCTGTGATGAGAATACCGAGCCGAGAATAAATGGAAGTTTATTCAGGTGTAGAGACTAGAACTCTTGACAGACCGCCAAGTAGTTCCACGAAAATGGGATTCTATTATATAATTTAATTATTTCTAAGACTACTTATTTGACGGAGTTAGATATATTATATTTGTATATAATAAAAAATATAATATTATGGAAAGTCAAACTAAAGTATGCACATGTTGTGGTATAGAAAAACCTCTAACTGAATTTTATCGAGACCGTCGAGTTAAAAAAGACGGATTAACCGCTCAATGTAAAAATTGCTTAGATGCTAAAAAAAGAGTATATAGGCAAAGTCATAAAGAGCAAAGATCTGAATATGAACGGAATCGAAGATTAACAGACTTAGAGTGGAGAAAAACTACAGCGGAAAGAAATAAACGATATTTTACAAAACTAAAAGAAGAGGGTGGTTCTAGACTAGAGCATCATAAAAATCGAGTTAAAGCAGAAAATAAAAAATTAAAAACTCAAGATCCTAGATATAGACTCTGGTATGGTGCAAAAACAAGAGCTCAAGATAAAAATTTAGAATTCAATATTGATCTGGATGATATAATTATTCCAGAAAAATGTCCGATTCTAAATATTCCACTCTGTGCACATGAAGAAAAAGCTGCATTTGATTCATATTCGTTAGATCGGATTGATTCAAGTAAAGGATATGTAAAAGGAAATGTTGCAGTTATATCTAGATTAGCAAATACTATGAAAAATGATGCTTCTCGAGAAGAACTTGAATTGTTTTGTAAAAATATTTTAAATTATGTTGATAGAAAAGATATAGTCCGAACTGCAGAGAATAAAGAATCTGCAGATCTAGAGGATAAAGAGCCTCTAGGATAACAAATTTGGTAAGATGTTTAATGTATTATAAAGACGGAATGATCCTTACTGCTTCTCGTGGTGGTAAAGATTATAATGTCGCAACCAAACATTTGAGAGAAGATCCTGTATTGCTCGAAATCTTTCGTCAGAGCCCTGATCTTATTCTCGATGGCGAATTGTACAAGCACGATGTCAATTGGCCCTTACAGCGCATTTCTGGCACTGCTAGACTAAAGGAATGGAGTGACGAGTGTAACAACTTAGAGTATTGGGTATATGATTATGTAAGTAAGGATCCTTTTAAGGATCGCTATCAAGTGCTCATGGCTATGAAAGAGTTATTCCCAGAAGACTCTAAAATCAAAATTGTCGATCACGTTAAACTCAATGGCTATCTTACTATTAAGAAAGAACATGATAAGTATGTGAAAGAGGGTTTTGAAGGTTTATGTGCTCGCACAGAAGATAAAGAGTATGGAATTAACAAACGATCCGCTTTGTATCTCTTGAAAATGAAAGAGAGAAAGGATGGAGAATTTGAAATTGTTGGTGTAAAAGAAGGTCTAAGACCTGAAGACATGTGTTTCACTTTAAAGACTGTTGATGGAAAGGAATTCCAGGCTAAACCAATAGGTCCTGCTGAATCTAAGATTGAGTATCTTAATAACCGTGGTGAATTTATTGGCAAGATGGCTACCTGTACATTCTTCTACTATTCGGAAGACGGAGTTCCGCTTCAGCCGGTATTTCAGCATGTTCGTCCTACTGATGAATAATGGAATCTTTTAAAGTCAAACAAATTTACACTGATAGAAGTTCAGACTCACTTCGAATCTATTTAAAAGAAATCAACAAGTATCCAGTCTTATCCTCTGATGAAGAGGATGAGCTGGTTCAACTTATTGTTGCTGGCGACCAAAACGCAAAAGAAAAATTAATTAATTCTAATCTTCGATTTGTTGTTACTGTTGCGAAACAATATCAAAATCAAGGATTACCATTAGTCGATTTAATCAATGAAGGTAATTTAGGACTTATTAAAGCGGTAGGGAAATTTGATCCAACTCGTGGATTCAAGTTTATTTCTTACGCCGTATGGTGGATAAGACAATCAATCATGAAAGCAATTGCAGACCTTGGTAAAGTTGTTCGAATTCCTGTAAGTCAATCAAGTGTTATTAGTAAAATCAATAAAGCTTCAGAGAAATTTGAACAGGAGTACGAAAGAAAACCGTCGATAACTGAACTAGTAGAATTAACTGGTTTAGATACTGACGCAGTAGAAGATTATGTTAATAAGCAATTCTTTACAGGATCTTCGTCTCTTAATTCTCCTACAGCTGAAGATGAAACAATGACTTTAGAAGATGTTATACCGTCTAAAGATGTTAATCTTCGACCTGATTTACTTTTAATGAATGATTCTTTGTCTAATGATTTAAAACAGGTGTTTACTAATCTATCTGATATTGAAACTTATATTTTATGTAGTATCTTTGGACTATATGAAGAAAAGGGAGTAGATGATCTCAGTTTGGAATTAAACATTACTGTTGAAAGAGTAAGACAAATTAAGAACCGAGCTATTGATAAAATTCGAAAATCTCAAAATGTAGAGATACTAAAGAAGTATCTTGGTTAATGTTAGGGTACGTATAAGCCCGCAAGTAAAATGGATACTATTAACATTAAATACAGATGTCATTTGACAGAGAATCATCAACTACAAGCAGCTGATGCTCTTATCAAAAAGTTAAAACTCAAACTTGGCGAGGCTGAATCGTATATTCAAGAACTCGAAGATGAACAAGCTCCTAAAATAAAGGAGACTAAAGAAAAGAATGCAAAACTGCATGAGGAAAATCTAAGACTTAAATCTGAACTCAGGCAAGCTTTAAAGTTGTCAGATGACTATAAACAAGTTGTCGATAAGATTACTGCAAAGTATAGTGAAGATTTAACTAAACTTAAAGAAGTTCCGGTTATTGCTGACTTGAATAAGAAACATCAGGATGAAGTCGATAAACTTCAGAAGGATCTTGAATTAGCACTCAAACAACGAGATGCAGCAATCACACAATTATTAAAACTAAATGAAGAAAAAGGAATTAGTTAAGTTCTGGACAGAACAATTTTGTGAGCAACATGGTACTCCTGTTGACGAAATGATTCCATCCGTTTTAGAATTAATCAAAGACGTAGTGGATTATACTATCGATAAAATCGAAGACAAATACAAAATTGAACTATGAAAGAAATATTAAAAAAATGGTGCGAAACCAATATCATTGGTATTGATGACGCACCATTAATTATTAAAGAATACTATCGGTTATATTATAATCGAGAAGTTTCTGATTCTGATATTGATAAATTAATTGTCCTCGCTCGATCAGGAATGCCGATCGATTGGGATTATCTATTGAACTCTATTGCTTCTCATCAATCTGAATGTCAAATTGAATCGTTATATGACCAAAATCATATATTGATTAAACGTTATTATTTCGAAATTTAAACAATTATACCCCATCACCCGGATATTCGTCCGAGTGGTGGGGTATTTTTTTTAACCTATCAAGTCTATCTCTTTCATAAGAGGCGCAACTTTTTTAGAGAATGCGAGCAAATCAGTATTTTCAGATTTAATACTAGATACAGCATCTTTAAAAATATCTTTAGCAAAGTCGACTCCGACGTTTCCGAAGTTTCCCACAGGCTTGATAACTGATTCAAAGAAGTTTAATTCATTACCAGTTTTTTCAATCGTAGAAGCAATTACATTAACTGCTTTTGCGTCTGTAGTAGACATTGAAGCAAACATTTTAACTAACGCGGCAATCAAGGCTGCAAAAAGTAAATTAAATAAAAATAGCTTAGTTTTGTTCCAAGCATCTTCGTCTTCAACAATTTCTTTAAAATCACCTCTACAAACACGACCAATTGTCTTAATAGTTCCTGTAGCTAGACCTTGTACTGGACAAGAAACTCTTTCTAAAACAGGCTCCAATTGTTTATTAGTTTCAGGATCAAGGCCACTATCATTTTTAGTAGTAACCTTTTTAGTCAATCCATTAGGTGCCTTTTTCCAATAAAGTTTTTTACCTCCAGTTTCTTTATCTACCGTTGGAGCTTCAACGTGAACTACTTTAGAAACAGCTGATTCTGTTTGACCATCTGCTAGATATTTACGAACTTCTGCTGGGAAGAAAGTTAAGAACTAAGTCTGTAAGTTCCACCATAATCCTTTCTGATAATTAGCACGTTCTTCGTGAGTATAATAACCGTAGATTAGACCAATCTATTCTTTTATAGAGTCATTTTCTATGGAAGTATATGCTCTAGGAAGTGGATCATAATGACCATTTTCACCTGAATCATCTAATACAGATCCATCCGGATTTGTGAAACCTTCATCTTTGAACTAGCGCATCTTTAATTTATAAAGAGACTTTTGTTCCATGAATTTCTTCTTGTCTACAGCCCCATCTGGATTTTTTCTAAATTCCCAGAAATATGAGAATCGCTTATCTTTAGCAATATCATAAACCAAGTTTCCATTTTTATCTCTGCTGTGTGCATCAAGAGTTCCATCGGCATCCATCTTAGCCAAGAAAATAGCCATACGATTAAACCAGTCAGGTTGAACTGTATTTAAATATAGCATTCTCGATCCCCAGTTTGCAGTTCCGTAGCGGTCATATGTAAATTGTTCTCCTAAAATATTAATATCTCTATCATTAATCAGATAAGTATTATTAATTAAATTAGCAAACCAATAATCACCTGGGCCAGTATCAATTGCTTTCTGATCATCATTTAATCCAAATTTATCTAGACCGAATGCGATTGCAGTACCGTGTCTCAAGTTCTCCATGGTAATGTTATTATCGTTAACAATATTTTTTGTTAAGATAGTAGAAGTATTTCTAATTCTACCTAATAACATTTCTTTCATGAAGATACCTGGACGAATTGCAATTTTAGTTAAGCTGGCTAAATGCTTTAATCCACCAGTAAATCTTAATAAATCCTCATCTTCTTCGTCAGTAATATTAGAGTTATAAACCTTAATTTTAACACTATCTGTTAAAGTCTGGAATTGATTAGAAAGATCTTTTCCTGTAACAAGTTCCATAATTTTTACAACTGCTAACTGTTTATCAACTTTATTTAAGAATTTAGTAAAATATTGAGTCTTATAAAATTCGCCAACGTACTCAACTGCCAATCTATTTAAATTTATATTCCAATCAGATACATCATGATTACGAACACGCTCTGCGCGCTTCTTGTTATTTTCCTCAAATCTGTTATAGTATTCAAGATTTTTAGCACGCTCGTTTCGTTCCATAGCTTGCTCTTCAGAGAGCATACTAGGATCTACATATTGTCTCCAGTTATTTATACGATCCTAACAGAACTATGCAATCTTCTTCTCTCCAGTAACTACTTTGACTAATCCAGTAAGAGCTCCTTTAGCACCATGCTGTTCTAGAAGTGGAATTTGTAAGAATGTTGTATCCAATGACAACAAATTCTTATAAGAACTAAACTTAGATTTGTTTTCAGCTTTAGTTAATTCTGCATAAGATAAACTTCTAACATCATCAGCAAGATTCTTCATTCTACATCTGTTTATTGTCCAGAGTAAAACTTCTAGAGCGTACTTTTCTTCATCGTTAACGAATCCAGAATCTTTATATGGATTTTTAAAAAGCATATCCTTGCTGATTTTTCCATTTTCTTCTTGCATCAGTCGTTTATAATAAGGATCGTGATATCCAATGGCCCCATCAAGTGCAATATTTAAAGACTTGAACCAGTTTTTAATTGCATTGTTAAGTTCAAGAACGTCTTTTGTCATTGATTGAGCAATCTATTGACTATACGCATTAAATAGAAGATTAGTTCTTCTTATCAATTCATCAGGATTGGCATAAGAAATACTAGTATTCAAACCTTGGGCAACTGCAGTCAAATACAATCCTCGTTTTGCAAATTTTGCAGTTTCAGCTCTAGATATAATATTAATTCCTGCGGTTAGTGATTCCGCAACAGTTAATGATCTTGAATGCATTTCATGCATTTCGGATACTGCTAATTTGTCTAAAGCTAATAGATAATAACTTATCTATCCGTACAAAATTGATGCTTCCGATTTATTCGATTTTTCTTGAACATCGGGATATTCAGTTTTAAGTTCTACAAGAACTTGTTCAAGTTTATCTCTTGTAATTTCGTCAGGAATTGATATCTTTTCATCTATTCCAGAGTCAACTGCAACTTTTAGAGCGTCTTTAACATCTTGCTCAGCAATACTTAAATTATCTAGGTAGTTAAATGTCTATAGGTCTGAAAAAATTCCTTCAAACTATTCAGGATTAACCATTTCATCAGGATGCTCTTTACAAGCAATTGATAATAGTTGATAAGCTTTTAGCAATCTTTCAGTATCCATACCCATATCATTCTCTCCAGATAACGTACTTATTGTTCTCAGAGCTCCAATTGTGATAGGACTTCCATCTTCAGATTTTTCAAGAGTATCTTTGAATTTAGCAATTGCAATTAAAGCTTGCAATTTATACATGTTCTTAATTGAAGCTTCTGGTAGATCTGAATATTCTCTATACTCTTTTAATAATTTTTTATCTTGATAAAGATTGTCTAGAATATTTTTTCTAGGATCGGTAATTTGCTACATGTTAGCAGCATCCGAAACTAATACAAGGAAATCATAAGATTTAGATTCTTCGTTATACATTGTAATAATTCCAAAAGATTCCAAATCAGGATTTTCTATATATGACCAATTTCCCGTTAAGTATCTAGAAAGAGCAATCCACATCTATTTATTTCGTTTCGGATTTTTGTAAAAATATGAACGTAGTTCATCGTAATTATGATTTTTCAGAAGATCACAGATTGATTCAACTGTAGCTACGTTGTTTTCCGCAATAGCTTTCATTTCATAATCTATGATTTCATCAAAAGTACCTTTAAGAGGGACTTCATTAACCATTACTTGCTTTTTACTAGAATCTATAATTTTATATGTGTTATCTCCATCTTTAACAATTTTAACAGCACCTTCTGCAACCAATAAATAAAATTCTTGATTATTATCTAAACAAGTTTTTAATTTATTTTCAATGGATTTTCTTGAAGAGTGATATCCCAAACGTCCATCTGTCAGTTGTTTTGATGCAACTTGAACTTCCTCATGTTTCTTTTTTGCCTCTTCCGAAGATAAAGCTACTGCTTGTTTTGGAAAATATTGAGCAATAATTCGCAAACATTCAGGTTTGAACTAACCCAATTCTCTATCGATATCAATAAAATTATCAGCAAGAGTAACTCCAGAATTATGACTATAATTTAAAACTGCATTTTGAATTTTAATTTTAGATTCCGGAATTCCACATTTTGTAGCAATGATTTTTCGATATAAAGCAAGCTGCGTATAGTGTTTTTTCTTAGTAATAGGAGACATTAAGGATCCTTCTAACATAGTCTTAAAATCGACAATAGTTACGTTTCCCTCTTCATCCCAAAGTATTAAGTCAATTGTACCTTGAAGTTCTGCTTTTTCATCAAAAACATTTAACTCAGTTTTATAATTACCTGAACTCAATAATCCAGATCCTGTAAACATTCCTGTAACAGTTTCTACTACTGATTGTTCTAGAGTATCCAAGTTAACAAATTTCACAAAATCTGCACGTCGTTGAACTGACTTATTTGCTTTAGACAACTAAGTATATAAAGTTTCTCCAGATCTAGCAGACTCAATCTAACCTAATTTAATTTGTTCATTTTTCACATATTCAATTAAGTCGGAAACAGCTTGTCTAAATTCAGGACCATCTTTATACTTAGCATAAGTATCTATACAATTGTGAAGCATTGTACCAAAATTTTGACTAAACTTTCGTAGCCACTTATATTCTTTTAATTCTTCTGACGAATCCGATTGACTATATTTATAATCTTGCGGAGTTACAGAAGTAATTGCGTCATAATGTGTTTCTCCCGCTTCTTCAAAATGTTTTAATTCCGCTTCAATTTGTGCAGTTTCAGCACTATGAAAAAAGTTAAGGTCCTAAAGGAAGTTGGCTCGTGCTGAGCCAACTCCTTGATTGTTTACTGCCATGATAACTTTATCACGAATTTCAGCAATTGAACGACCTTCGATTGTAGAATTATTTGGTAATGTATATATACAACCTGCCATATTAATCACATTTAATGTTTTCTAATGCTTTATCAGAAATATATCTATTTTTTATCATCGTAATATCTGCATAATTCTATGGAGTTCTAAAGAAAGATGCTGGGAGTACAGAACTAATCTTATTATAGAGATCGTAATTATTAAGATTTTTGGGTGATCCAAAAAGCATTCTGAATCCGGTCAATACATAAGATTGAACATTTTCTGAAGTCAGATCATTTCCTTTACTCAACTATTCAACTAACTGATTTTCAATTTGTCGAACAATAAATTCTTCAGATTGACTAGTGATAGTTTCGTAATTAGATCCAAAATTTGAAGAATTTTTAAATAGATCACTTTCTTTTACTGCATTTATCATTTTATAATACAAATCAGGATCTTTAGCTCTAACATATGCGAGCATCAAGTGTGTAAACTCGTGAGTTGCTTGCAATGCGATGTATTGCTCAAGACTTATATCTTTTCCTGTTTGATTTTTATATTCTTCATATTTTGCAGTATTAATCTAAACTTCTCCATTTACAACTCTTGCAAAATCATTAGAAGTACTTTCTGAAATAAATCTTATAGTAGTTCCAAATTTAGAAGCTAGTGTATCTAATAATTTTTTTCCTTTTGCTGAAAGACTTACTGTAGCATCTGGAGCACTAATTGTAGATTCTTTAACAGCTCCTATATTATTTGGTTTATATAAGATTCCATGAGCCTTCTTTAGATTTTGTATAGATGTAGTGGTGATACTAAATTCTCCAGTTGGAACAATTTGACCATCTGATCCTAAGTTAAAATCTGAAGCTATACCTGTGATATTTTCTCCATCTATTGTTAGAATCTTCCAAACACGAGTAGTATTTTGAGACGTATTAAATCCAAGAATGTAATCGCCAACAGATAATTCATAAATACTTTTAACAACTCCAACTCTATTAGCGTCAACAAAATTAAGCTTTGGAAACTTAATGATTGTTTTTCCTACAGGAACATCATAAGTTGGGATAATTTCTAATTCTTTATCCCCATTCTCTCCAGGATTTTCGTTCAAAATATAATATCCATCTAGCAAATCTGATAAATAAAGTCCATCCTTTTCAAATTCGGATTTAGATATCATGATCGATTTTTGAGATGTCAAAAATGCAAATTGCTCATCAATGGATGCTATTGATTGAACTTTAATAGAATCAATGTCGGAGATATTAATTGCAGAAATAGAATTACCAGATTTATCTCTCTTAGAATATACTGATACGAAATTAGAACTCAAAGATCTAAAATTATATTCCTGACCATTATAAACAATGATATCACCAATTTTTAAGTTTTTCAAGAAACTTAATTTAGTATCTTCATCAATATTTGCTAAATCTAATTCATTTAATTCCGATGCAGAATTCACCACTCTTTCATTTTCAGTAGATTTTAGTACTTGACATCTAGATGAAATGGATTTAAGTGGTTTGACAATAGTTGATCTTTGACCAGTAAGTAATTCTAAAACTAATTCAATTTCTTTCTAACTATTAAGAATTATATCTTTTACCAAATAAGGTTCACCATCTTCAGAAAATTTCAGCTTATCGCCATAAGAAATTTGTTCTGCGTGTTTTACCGGATTCCAAGTAGTTTCATATTCGTAATCAGAAGTTGTTTTACTTCTTAAATCATAACTAGTAGATAATTTTAATGTATGACTTCTTTTAAAGTGTTCATCTAATTTAAATCTGCAGCTTAGTACAGGCTCACTGATTGAGTGAATATTAAATTTACAATAAACAACTTTACCATCTGTATCATCAATTAATCTTATATACTAAGTATCTTCTAAATCGTAAGATTTACCTCTAACTTCTACATAATTTGCACCTGCTTTAGATTTTGTTCTAATAGCACTAATAAATTCAGAAAATTCATTCTTTAATGCTTGAATTTCCTAATCATCAGTTGGATCTTTAGCAAATCTATTTGCATAATTAGTAGCAGCTTTATCTATGTAATTACTAAGATTCTGAATTAAAACATGATCAGGAACAATTTCATCTAAATAATCGTTGATTAATTCTAAATGAACATTCTTATGTACGAAAATATCTCCTTCTTTTTCAGGACTTCTTTCTGAAGGATTTTTAGAAACTGGTTCATAGTACACAGATCGATTACTCAATGGAACTACATATTTAGCTAATTGAGATCTTCCTCGACGTTTAATATGAACTAAATTAGCATTATCTAAATTACGTACATATTGATAAATAAGTTTAGATTTTTTGATTTGTTTCTAAACTTCTTTATTTTGTAGTAAATCTGGAATCTGATCTTTACTTATAGATGTACCTAGAACTAATTCTAAAACTTTCTATAATTTATCTGATTCGGATAATGGATAATTTTGTTGTTTCTAAAAATAACAATCTATCAATTGGATAGAAGAAATAAGTGATTTACTTAAAAGTCTTCCCTTACTAATATGGAATATTGGGGTATTATGTAACCACTCAACATATGTTCCCGAATTAGGTATAGAGCTTTCGATGATTACCGAATTTTCCGATTCGAATAAATCAGAAACAATATTCGATAAAATCGGATCTCTTTCAAATTCTGATTTATATTCATCAGTATAGTCAAAATCAGAAATAGGCGCATCTCTATACAATTTACCTTTTTCTTGATACTTCTCCAGTCTAGCTGCAAGTGTATCTACATGCTGATAAAAATCAGAAACAATATTTGAAGCAAATAATCCACTTAAGTTACCAGAAGTATTGAGTGATCCATCGTGTACAGGATAATTAGATACTATAGGTGAATTTCCACTTTCAGTATATTCAACTTTAATATTTTCTAACTCCCCAGTTCCTTGATTATATTCAGCCGTAACTTGAACTGAGCCTAATTTAAGCATCGATTGTAATCTATCTCTAATTGCTTCTGGAGTAGTATCAGTAAGTAATCTTCCTTTATCTTGAGTAGCTATAAAGTTTTTCTTTAAGTCAAATACTCGACCATTTCTATCTTCATATCTAGAATTCTTTTTAGAAAGAGCCATTACATAAGGCAATAATAATTGCTTATGCTTTTGCAACTTTTCATATGCCGCATTTGGAATTTGCTCTCCGTTGATTTCTTCAACTTGAGCTTCTTGAGCATTTCTATCAAATTCATTAAATACGTCATCGATATAAGAAGTAATTGCTTTGCCATTAGAATTAGTATGTTTACTAGCATATTCATATATACAAGTTGTACTTCCTTTAATTGCATTTCTGGAAGTAACTACGTTATACATATAGAATAAATCTCCAAATGTAATATCATCACCCGTAGTAGTTTTTAACCCGGATGGAATATCAGCAAATTGGTTAAATGCTATTTGTGCTAAATTAATATTCTCAGCAATATGTTTATCTCGTGATGCATCATAAGAATTAAATCCTAGATCATAATAAGTTTTTCCAGTAGTTGTATCGGTATTAAGTTTCAAGTTTTGAACAAAGAAATTATTACCGAATCTTTTCTACATATAAGGAATAAATACTTGATCAAAGAAATTTAAGAAATTCGAAGTATGACGTTCATCATAAATACCTAATATGGCATTGCCGGCTAAATCTGATGATGTCCATTGACCAAATAAATTTTCAGCAGAATCTTTGGTGAAAGAATATTCAGTCATATTCTGTAAACCAATTTCGATCATATATTGATTAATAAGTTTAATCAATCTATTATTGAAAGTAATTTCTGCAGATTTACCATTTGGTAATGTAACAACTTGACTCGTATCGGCAGATCCTAGTGTTTTTGAAATTTCCGCTTCATGAATATATTGAGAAGCTAAATAACTTACACCAGAAAGATGTTCGATAATATCTACAGTTTTTGCAATACTCTCAAGTTGAGAATTAAAATGAGGAGTATTTAAAACAATATCTATGACATTAAATCCAGTCTTTAATCTTTCGTACTACATGGTTACATTATCGCGAACAGTGGAATCTTTTGAGAATAATTTTATGAATGGAATTTTATCAGTATAGTTTAAAGTAACTTGCTGATCAGTTCCAGTTCCTAAAATTTCTCTTGTCTTATTTTTAGCTTTTGCGGCTTTAATTTTCTGTTCTGACAATCCATGTAAGAATTGAGCTAATTCAGTATATTTAGTAGAAACACCTTGATTAACTTTAAAGAAGCTAGTCAATGCTCTAAACTCCTGTGCTATAGCAATTACTTTTTGTAAAGATTTGTACGTTTTACCTCCGTCAATACTTACTAATTCTGATTCATGTTGTTTTAGAATTTCAAGAATATCTGTAGAAGCATATTCTGATAAAGTTAATCTGTTTCTATCCAAATCGTCTGAAATAATAGATAACAAATTATCACAAATATCTACTACAGAATCCAAATCCATACCTAGAGTAATCATTGTTAAAGGTATTGATAGAAGTTCTGGTCTACCATACATTCTACTTAAACGTAATGTTTTAGCATTATCAGTTGCTAGAGAGATAAACATACTTATTGTGTCAGCTACATTATCTTCAAAATTTTGATGATAATAATATAATGCTTGAATAAATCGTTCTCTCTCATCTGCGTCACTGATATGAGCAGAACCTCCGGCACTTACTAGTTCTTGAGATCCAATAGCTAACGCTTTTTTAAACTTAATTTCTTTACTAGAGTCTTTAGCTAAATTTATTGCAGGATTTTTAAACGCATTCCATAAAGGATGTGTTGTGTGATTTGCACCAATAGAATAGTTAAATCTCAATTTGAATTTATCATAATCTATTTTAGTATTAGCTAAAGTAAAGATATGTTCTTTACAGATAGGTCTATCATATGAAATAACCTGACCGTTTCTAACAATATTTACCTTTGTATTAAATTCTAAATCAATATCTATTTTTCTACAAGGTTTCTTATATGAATTCGGATCTGATGGATTAGGCTCAATCAAATCTTGTTCAGTAAGATTTTCATTAATTACATTAATGTATTGTTGTAAAGATCCAGCAGCTTTGATTGCGTTAGCAGCAATACCTACATTAGTTTTACCTACTGCATTTTCTTTTTGAATTTTCCAAAGAGTATACGGATTCAAATCGTTATAACCATCCACTGAATTTTCAATTTCAGGAAATACTTCAGAGAAGATACTTTGTAACTCTTCAGCGCTTTCAGTATTTAAGGAATATGCATTATTGATAAATCGTTCGTAATCAAACTGATTAGATTGCAAGTCGATTGATCTAGCAGCTAATGCTCTAATATCTGAATTTGAACTTCTTTGAAGTGCTTTAAGTAATGCATCAGTTTTAGTACTAAAATCTTGTACAGCTTGAGCATATGCTTCAGGATTCTCTGATTTGTTCTATATAGATTGAACAATTTGAGAGAGTCCATCAGTTACACCTTTTAAATAAAAATGTTTATCAATTACTCTAATAGCAGGATCCATAGACATCGGAATCTCTCCAGCTTTTAAATTAGCTAAATCGCTTGCAGCTTTACGAATTGCATACATTACACGATTTTGAAGAGCTTCTTTACTTTCATGACCTTGAATATAATTTACAAGTTTATTAACCAATGGAGGAAGTTCTTTAGCTTTTTCAGTATATACAACTTCTCTATCAGTATATTCTTGAATACCGTTAATTACAGCTTCTAATAAATTATATTTTGATTCAGGAACAAGACTATTAATAACTTCCTCAATTTTGTTCCATTCATCAATAGACCAAGAATCTAAATCAGTTAATGTTTCTAATCCTGAAATATTAGATCGTTTAATAATTTGAGATATATAGAATCTAGCTAAATCTTCAATATCTATATGAAGATCTGGATCAAAATTATCAAGATTTAAATAATGAACATTTCCATTAGGTGCAGGAAGTCTAAACGATTCACTAATATATTGAGGAGATTCGTAAGAAGTTAATGCATTTCCAGCAACTCGACCGCTTTTATCTAAGGCATACATCATAGTATATGCTTTATCGATATCGTAGTCAGATCCTTGGAACCACATTTCCCAAATATTCATATAGCCATTATTACTATCGTCTTCAGTATATCCAACAGTTCTATTAGGCAAGAATGATTGATATGCTTGAGAAGGAATACGAGCAGAAACTGTTTCTCTAGTTAGAAGCCAAGAAGAATAAGTATCTTTAGCAATTCTTTCTTTAGAGCTATCGAAATCTACATCAATTGCATTATTATCTGCATCTCTAATAATAGTCAAAGCATTATTTAAAGAATATACAATACTTCTAAATCTAACATCCGAACTATTTGTATAAAAGGCATTAGCAAATCCGTGACTAAAATAACCTTTAATATTTCGTCTATCTAAATCAGTTACTTTTCTACTATGTATGACAATAGTAGGCTTTCCTCCATTTGGATTTTCTTTTATTTCTACTTGATCACCTTGACGGACTTGAAGTCCTTCGATTTCTTGTCCATACTGATCTGTAACAGTGCCATCTGAATTTACTAATAAATTAGAATCTGTATCAAATGATTCTGTAGTAATAACTACATCGTAATATTGACTAGAAATTCCAACAGCATTAGATCCATAATCATTTAAATCACAATCTAATTTATATCTACTGTCGACGAGGTCATAAAAATAACTATAACCTTTCGATTCAATGATTGCCATTGAATCTTTTAGCATCATTGCTGATTTATATTGCTTAGGTAAAATTTCTTCTCCGCCTAAACTTACTAATCCAGATACATAGACTTTATTAGTTTTTGCTTTAAAATCTTTAAGAGTAGCATAATAGAACTTACCATTCTCATCACCATCACGAAGCCCTCGTAAATTCTGTTGATGCCAACGTAAAACTTCTACATTTTGACCTCTAGTTGCGATAGCTTGACGAGTTGATTCGAGTAACCAAAAGTTACCTCCATCTTTAACAGACTTACCTGAACTGCTTGTAGCAGAATCCCAAAGTATTTTAGTTGTAGAAAGATCTCTTTGAATATCATGTCTCTTAATAATCGCAGCAGGCGAATTCTTATAAGCCTGGAATAAAGCGTTTAAGATAAATGGATTTTCTATATAAACAGTGGTATTGGTTCCATCTGATGTTATTAATTTTTTCTTAGTAGCCCAGTCGTATGCACTTCCATCTTTATTGAATGGAGTCTTTTTAAGTTGATTAAAAAGAGTCTCAACTTGAGATGAACTAATACTTACATATTCTCCAATTCCTAATTCATTGAAATGAGTTATTGCCTTTGGAGCAAATCGAGGATCAGACTACAAGAACATGTTAATAATGTCTCGTTGAGTAATTGTAGTTTCTGGGAATCCTTGATTAAGATACCAATCGTTAGCTAACTCGACAATAGTAGTAGCATCATAAACAATTCCATCACTTCCTTGATATACACCAACGATGCCATTAGCAGGATTTTGCACAACAGCAATACCTTTAAACTTTTGACGAATGGTATTCTAATTCAAATTTACAGCTAATGTAGAAGTAGCTAAATAGAATAATTGCTGGTTACTGAATGGAAGAGTTTTTAATCTATCCAGATGTTCTAATGCATCTTTTACAAGAATTTCTGCGTTACTAGAAAGGGAATTAGATTTAAGAGCCTAAAGTAATTCTCGGCCCATTAATTCTTGAAACTCAGTTTTATCATCCTTATCCCATTTATCAACAAACTTAGATAATGCTTTTTTCGTAATTGACGCTAAAATATTATAAGTTTGCTATACAAGCTGAACATTCTCTCCATTAAATGCAATTGCAGTGATTACCTGAGAAAGAGCAGGAATATTTGAATCGTCAGCATGGTGACTATAATCTTGTTGAATTCCGTAGCAAGAAGTATCGAGATATGTATATGCTAATGGATTTCCAGATAAAAGATCTTCTTTAGAATTCTTAGGCCCTTGAGAAGATTTTGATGCTTCCTCGTCAATGAGTTTTGCAATCATTTTATTCTTCAACGATGGATCAAATTTAGACATAAGAAATGCACATAATTCTTGTGAAGCATCTGAATAATCAAGATTTCCATTTTCAGTTTCTTCTTTTACATATTGTGCACCCAAGCCTTTCCACAAATCAAATAAAGTAGATTGTCCAGGAACTAAGTAAATAGGATCTTGAACGTTTCTTCCATTTCCATCAACAAAAGAAAGAACAACTTGATTTTCGTCTCCAGAAATTTGAAGGGTGGATTGCTTTCCGCCTAATGTCAAGAACAAGCGTCTTTCTCCTAAACTAAATCCAGATTTAGCCCAATTACTTATAAAGCTTTGAGTCAATACAGCTGGAGATAACATGGATTTTAAAAGTATTTCTCCATCCATATCTTCAGCATTTTGTCTATAAGCGTGATCCATTGATCGACGAATCCATGCATTATTAATCTCATAGTCAGCGCACTTAATTTGTTCTTGTGCGGCAGCCTACTGATTAATTGCAATTATTTTCAATGAACTTGCTACTTGATGTCCAGGATAACTACCACGTTCTAAAGTACGTGTAACTCCTGAAGATAAAATTGCACCATCATGAGTATTTAATAATTCTTCATTACCAAAATGATTGAAAGAATTTAATTGTGCATGTTCTATAGTTGCAATTCTAAATTTAGCTGGAACCCCAAATGTTTTTCCTTGAGCCCATGAAGAATAAGTAGCTGGACCAGAGTTCATACGTTTTTTTCCTTTGGTCAATCGAACGCTCTCTTCTTTAAGAATCTTACCAATTACAGCATCATCATTAAAATCTAAAGTTCCTGTTAAATTGGATGAATCTTTGTCATGGATCCACATGTACTTCAATGCTACTTGTAAATCAGCATCTCTAGTAATATTAAATAATTCGAAATATTTAGAAATAAAATTATCTCTAAGTTGATTTCTAAATGCTTTAGCTTTATTTACTCGATCTACAGGTTGTATAGTTGAATCTGAAGGGACTACTTCTCCAGTATTGTCGTCGACTTCGTACGTAAATAATGCTGACGGGCTAGCAAATAATTGGGTCAAATTATCTTTTATTGAATTTTTTTGACTATCTGTTAATTTACTAGAAGCGTAATCGTATCCAAATAAAGCTACTAAATCAAGTAGTTCATTAGAAGTACTTTCGACTGCAAGTATATCTGACATACTTTTTAAAAGTGTGTTAGATAATCCAGGCATATACTTAGGATTAGACAAATCTTTTTTCAAAGAAGCTAATCCAGTAGCTCTTGCTTTAGCAAATATACTATATCCATCTGCTTGTGCTTGTCGAATTCTATATTGTAAGCAAGAGTTAATTCCAACTACTCCAGCCTTCTTTTTAAACGTATAGTGAATATCTCGGTAAAATGATATTTGAGAATCTGGATGTTTAGCTTGATAGTCTGCAACTTTTCTGGCAAATGCGTGATCAACGAAATCATTTTTAGATTCGGTATAAGTACCTTCATTATCTTTTAATAATTTTGTCGACCATTTTTCCAAAAAGTCATTAGCATCAACTATAGTACGTAATTCAGACTTTCCAAACTGAATCAATTCGTCTTCGAAAAGTGCATTAAGATCTTGACAAATTTGTGACTCAATAGCTTTAAAATATGTTTTATGTTGTTCAAATGCTCTCTTTCTAATATCTTCTATTGACATGCGATGCATTGGAACGTGACTAAAATTCCAAGCACCTTTAGCAATTCTGACTTTATCAGAGAAACATTCTATTTGAGTAAGCATTTGTCCTTGCTTTACAATACTATACAAATAATCAGTTCCCATAGCAATACTAGCCAATTCGGGAACAGATAAGTCAGTTGGTTTATAAACATTATCACTGATTACAGCGTCCAATGATTGAACAATGTGAGCTGTATAGTTAGATCGTTTATTTCCGTCTCTAGATTTTTGAATAATTCCGATTTCTTTACCGCGATCAGAACCAACTTCCCAAAGCAAATTACCAGTTTTCGAAGCAGTTATACCTGGAATTTGTTCAGCAGTACGTAACATATTACCTCTTAAATTAGAGATAGTATTATTACTTCCTTCCAATGGAATAGTATCATTAGATTCATTTACAAGTTTTTCAGCTAAATTAGAATTTTGTCCAATATACGCATCACTAAAAACTTTAAATGCTTGTTTATGTGTTCCAGATACTAAATCATTAACAATAGCTTCAGCATAATTTGCATTGATATCTTCATGCAATCTAACACCGGAAGCTTGAAGTTGAGTTTGAACTGCAGATGTGAGAGCCTTTAAGAAGTTTCTTAAAGAAATCATACCCTCGGGAGATTCGTATAACTTCTGAATTCTTGAATCTGAGAAATTTAATCCAGTAATTAAAGTAAGCATCTGTTGGATTCTTGGAGATTGAATTGAAGTAAGTGTATCCCAAGAACCATCTGAAGTAACCTGAAATTCAGGCATGTAAAAATATGCTCGGCCTTCATTCAGTCTTTGTTGAATTTGATTCTTTAATGCCTCTCGAATAGTTTTCTTAGACTTATTATGTTGAACTGCAGACTTAATATCAAGAGATCCGTCTGCTAAAGTACTAGCATAAGTCATAGCTTGCTTATTTTTTAAAGCATCAAATAAAGCCGAAAGCACATTATGTGAATTTTCAAATTCTTGAGCATCCTTCCAATCCGTTTGAGAATAACTTGGATTTTCAGAAGTATATTTGCTAATTGCATCACTATATTTAGATAAAGCATTTAAGAATGCACTAAGCTCCATATCATTTCCAATTTGTTCTTGGAGAATGTTAATTTCTTTACATGCATTAATCAATAAAGTAACTCTATCTAAATCAGATACGGTTTGATCAAAAATAAAATTAAATTTATCAGCAATTGTAAATCCTTGATTTTCACAGCAATCTTTAATTGCGAGAACTAATCTTTGTAAAAATCCAGGATCTAAATAAGTTCCATCAGGTAACTTAATACTGCTAACAAACATTTTTAACATCAAAGAAGTAGAGAAAGAATCATCGATATCTTTGTATACATCCTGGAATGATCCTACTCTATTTACTTGACGAATAAATTTATATTCCGTAGGTTCTGGGGCAACTTGATCTTTTTTTCTTTTATCAAATGTTACAGTACCTCCGGAAAAAGCTTCAACACAGGAATCAAAATTCTATAAAATATAAAAGTTTTTTACAGCATTTATAATTTTACTTCTTTGATTTGGAGTATCTAGTACATCTACAAAAGTAAGTCCAGTTGAAGATAGATATTGTTCAATTGCATTCCAAGAAGCGTCCATTAATTGAGAGTATGCTTCTTTGAAATTAAGAGCCAACATTACTGCGAAATCAGTATCTGGACGCAATGTAGGAAATTTATTATAATCAATAACATGCCCATAACTAGCTAAAAGCCAATTACGTAATTCCAACATTAATCCTTGTCTATAATTATGCAGTGATTTTTTTAAATCTTCTGAATCTGCAATAATTTGATTTCCATCCCAAAAAGTTAATTGCACAAAAGTACTTCTGCACTCTTTGAAGATCTGTGAATTGATTGCTTCAGAAAATGCAGGAATTAAAGAACTAGGACGTTTAAAGTCCATGTTAAAGTACTGTCTGTATTCAAGTCTAGGAAGTCTATCTCTTACGTAAGTACTAGTTTTTACTACCCCGGCAGGAAGTAAAGGCTGAGCCTTTAGTAGCTCAGCCTTTAAATCTTGCAGGTATTGTATTTGAGGATCTGAAGGATTAGTCTCTTTTAGTTCTTCGATCATGTCATCTAAGATTCTATTTCTTTCTACATAAGAAAATGGACTACGACTTTTTTGGTCAATCATCAATTTTCCATCTAAAAAAGCATCGATAACTTTTTGATTCTTTCCTTTAATTGCCTCCTTAATTTTAGAAACAGTATTTTTAACACTGTTTCTGTAAATTCTACAATACTGATTTGCCATAAATTACATGTTTAGTTATTAAATATTTTAATGACAGCTCTAATCAGCTTCATCATAAATCTATAAGATTTCTTTAGCATCTGGTTTACTTCCTTGTAATAATCCCAATTTAGTAACAAAATTTGAACGAGACTCTTCCCAATCCTAATTAATTGCTATATTAGAATCTACAAATGGATTTTTCATATCTGCTGGATCAGATGTTTTTAAATCATTTAATACTGCAAAAGATCCAGTCGAATCAGGATTAAGGAAATCCTATTCAGGACATAGTAAAAGTCGAATGAATGTTTTAGCCGGATTAGTATAACCTCCTCCAAAATCAAAATCCTAATTTAGATACTAAATTAAGGTTTTTAAATCAGATAAAACATTACTTTCCTTTAAATCCAAGTTTACTAATTGTACAAGTAAGCTGGTTCCATCAGTTCCTAATTCAGAAGAACTAAATCCAGAATTACCAAATAAAACTTTAGCTAAATTGAAATTTGAATCAGATATATTAGCAATACTTTCTACAATTCTTTTTACTGAATTTGATTTAAAAGTCCCCTTAGACACCTGATCTTTAAACCAAGTATGAGCTCCTGTTTGAGTTATAGCACCACTAGGAGATCCGCCTGCCGGAGAGCCACTTCCTGTAGTAGGAGCACCTCCTCCAGTCGAAGGAGCCGCTGGAGCACCAACAGGAGTCAATCTGGTCATATCAATAGCAAAGTTCGGATCTTCATAGAAAATTTCTACAACTACATCATCACGAAGACGTTGGTCGTCAGAATAGAAATTCTATCTAACACCTGGAATATTTTCATAGAAAAATCCTGGAAGTTGACTTTGCAAGTAAGTAGTTAATCTTTGAACAGTCTTATACTATTTACTTGTAGACTTTTTGATATTTGCTACTGTTATGCTTAAATCAGGCTAATAGTATTTATGCTTTTCTGCATTCCATCTAGAATCTGATTTCAAGGCTGAATGCGCAATATCGGATTGCCATTTATGTCTATAAGCATTCATCAAGAAATCAACATCAGATGGATTAATAGAAGCTCCTAAACCTCTTTTGATTGCAGCTGCAAAATTGGTAAATTTATCTAGAGCAGCTGAATTGAATTTCAAAGTTCTCATATCAAAATCTGACAAAGATAACTCTGGAATAGAATCAGTAACATGAGCGAGTCTTGCTAGAGCTGTTATAATTTTTCTATATCCGTAACCAGTTAGATTTCTATAAGCATCAGGAAGTGGTTTGTTTTTAGAATCTGTCGGTCTTGAATATAGAAAATCATCATTAGGATTTCTAACAACATCTGATAAATAATATCCACCAAGATCTTTAATTATGTGTTTAGGCATGACTGGAATTTTACTATCTGTTCCAGGAACAGTTAAGCAAATCCAATTATACTCACTTAATCCTTTGATCTTGTCAAAATTCTTAATTTCAGATGGAGAAAACATTCTAGATTTATACCATTTTTCAAATGCTGAATCTCGAGCTACAGAGTTCGAAGCATATTTACTAGCATCCCAAAAATCATCAGAATTTGGACTTACATAAACTCCTAATTTACCCATTGTTGCTAAAGTGGCTCTTCGATATTGAAGTTGAGGATCATCTTGAAGAACTTTTTTATTTTCTTCTTCAGTTTCTTTTTTCAACTTCATGTTACGATCTCCAGTTATTTGTAACATAAATTGAGATATAGGAGTTTTAGAAATTTTTCTATTAGTGTTATATGTAGCAAAATTTCCATTTGTTGATTGATCTAAATCAAATAAAGTGGTTGTAGAATTACTTCCGTTTCTTTTGAACTCTTGATATAAATCATCATACATTTTTGAAGTCGGTTTGTCATCTTCATCTTTGGAATAACCAATACGTCCTAAAGTAATATTTGTGTCTATTACATTTCCGTGCTCATCAGTATAAGATACTGGAACTCCTACGAGAGAAATTGTACTTCCTGCTGCTGATGTATCATTATTAACTTTATCAAGTGGAGAATCAGAATCATCTCTATTTTTGATAGTAATAGAAATCTAATTAAACTAATTAGCAGAAGATCTAACTGCTCTGATAAAATGTTTATAAAGTAATAAAAGGGCTTCATTTCTTTTTTCAACACTCCATCCAGGTGACTTATTAATAATGTCTCGGTAAAATTTTCCTTCATACATTAATTGTCTAAAGTCAAAAGCTTTACCAGAAATTTTAATAGATTTTCCAGAAGCAGCTGTTTTTAGCAAAGTTAAGAATGTTGATAATTCACTATCTTGAGCCCCATGTGCATTTAAAACATCTTCAATAGAATCAGTTCCTTTTCTAATTTCTTCTATTACATCTTCAGATACGCCAGGTCTAAAATACCATGATTGGAAAATAACGAAATTGTCAATTCCAGCATTCTTGAGTTCAGTAGTAATTTTTTTACTAGCCGGAGTTTCAGGATCATCTTCAAGCGCTTCGCCTGTATCAGGAGTAACCGCAGGAGCTCCACCTCTTGGTGCAGCCGGCGGAAGTGCAGCAGGAGCTGCTCCACTACCTGAAGAACTTCCACTTGGAGAAGCTGGTCCTCCACCAGTTGATCCACTTGAGCCGGAACCCGAACTTCCTCCGGTAGGAGGAGTTGGCGGTGTAGGTGGTACAGGAGGAGTCGGCGGAGTCGGAGGAACAGGTCCAGAGCCACTACTACCACTTGGAGAAGCAGGTGGCGCAGGTGGTGCAGGCGGTGCTCCAGCTGGAGCAGATGCACCGGATGGAACAGTTATATCGGGAAGATTATCTATAATGCTAGATAAATTATCAATATATTCTTTAGATAATTCATCCGATCCTTCTTCTGTTTTAAGTGCAATAGTATGATCTCTAGCGTCTTTAGAGAGATTTAAAGATTCAAATAAATCATTAGAATCTGCACTTACAATAATATTACCAAATCTATTACGAGTTATTTCAGTATATACGTGTTGGAGTGCATTATCTACAGATCCTGGATCAGTTAATTTATAAGAAATTGTATAATCATATTCAGCACCTTGTACTTCTTTGAAAGTTACAACTTCAAATTTTTCCAATCCTAAACCTTCAAAATAAGTTTTAGTTGCATCTTTTTCAGATTCTTCATTAACAATTACTGCAACTTTATTTGTTTCTTTGTTGTTCTTAGGATCTGGAGCATGATTAATATGATCAATTAATTTTTTTAAACGCTCTTCATTTTTAGAGAATGTAGTACCAATGAATCTTCGATCACCTTTTGCATGAGTAATATATTTAAATACTACTTGAGATAAAGACTCTTTACATTTATCCGATACTCCTTTACTAAAATTACTATCTGCTCCAATATCATTAGGTCTATTATATCCTGGTTTTTGCTAAGCGTTTCTTTGTATTCTATTTATAGCTTGTGCATTTTCCAAGGTTGCTGTGGTATCAGCTCGCCATGACCCATTCAATGGATTTAAATAAGTAAATTGATAGTTAGGAGTTGAGAAGGTTAGAGAATCTTTATATTTACTTCCTGTTTTATCATCAGTAGCATTATATTCTACACTATCACTGCTTTGGAATTGATCTCCCAAACTACAAAAAATTAGATTATGTTTTTCGGCTAATTTTTGAAGAATAGTGAATTGAAATTGGTCAAGTAGTGTACATTCATCTAACACAATTAAACTTCCATCTGGAATATTCAATTGCATTGCATCTAAATCAGGTAACGTATCAAATGTTATTCTATCAAAACTTCCATATCCTTCTTTGTCCGCACCAAAATGAATTGTAAATTCTAAATATGGTGGTTGTGTAGGATCAGTGCCATTTGGAACAGTAACAGTTATACCTTTTCCATCAGTAGATAATTTGAAATTATCTCTAAAATTCCATCCAGATAAATCTGAAGTTTTCTTAGTTCTTGCATATTCTTCTGAAATAAATTCGTATGCAGCTGCTCGAGCAGCTTTAAACTCTTCAGAATATTTAGAAATAATATCATCTTTAACCAATGATTTAGTAGTATGTATTTTATCTGTTTCGAGTAATGCACCTAATTCATTAGCTTTTTTCTCTTTTTCTGCTAGAGCTATTACATTTAAAACAGCGTTTTTCTATAATGCAGCTTTAGCACAAATAGATGCAATTAAAGTTTTTCCAGAACCACCAGGTCCCAATAAACATGAGAAGTTAGGAAGTCCGATTCTTTGAACAGGCCTAATATCTTTCTAAGCATCACTATCAAACTCAGCATATTGACGATTATATTCATCAGTCAGAAGTTGATTAACTCGAGCAAAAGCTTTTCTATTACCTGGAGCTATAAATGCTAACATTTGATCGAAAGCATTTTCTTGATCAATTCTAGGAAATATGTGAGGATTTTGCTCATAAGCATCTTTAATAATTATTGCTCTAGATTTTGGATCAAAAGTAGGATCGATACAACCTACTAGGAAGTTAAGCATGTATCCATCCAATGCTTCTGATGTAACATTATCCTCTGAAATTCCATTAAAAATTTCCAATAAGTTACTAGAACTATCAAGACATCCAGTTTTTAAATATCCTGCATCGTTCTTAAATGAATTAAAAATGCATTCAGCAATTACTTCTTCAACAGTCCGACCTGAAGTGTGAGCTTCGTTGACAATAGAACTATTAGTTCTTAAATTTTGAATATGTTGAGCAATATTTTGTTTTGCTGTAAGAATAAATTCCTAATAACTTTCTTCACTATCAACAAATTCTAAGTCATCGTCAATTAAAGGTATCTTAGTTCCGTCTGGTAAACTAATTCTGTTTTTAGGGAAATGATATTTAAAATACTTAGCTTGCCCTTCTTGAATAATCTTTCGATCTTGGATATAAGGTCCAAATTTATCTGCAGTTAATTCTCTTGAAACTTGACGAAGATCCATTAAAGCTTGATTTATATTACTCATTGTAGCCATTGCATATTGATAATCATCAGGATCAATAAGAGTAATATCTTTTCGCAAATCCGGATCTTTTCCTATGGATTTCATATAATCCATAGTCATCTGATTAAACCCATATACTCCGTCTTCAGAATATTCATGTTTAACCATTAGAGTCATAGAAGCTTGAAGAACTTGCATTGCAGCAAGAGCGTCATCAATATGCTTTAATTCAGCAGTAGTCAATCGTTTATCGTCAGCGGTAAATGTTCCATTGGCAATATCTTGAGCTTTTTGAAATGCCCAATCCATAATACCAATTCCCTCTTCATTACCGTTAGTTGCCACAGTATACATCTGTTCCATCAAAGATACAAATGGATTTTCTACTATTTTATTAGCATATTGTGCTTCTAATTGTCTAGCTTCCGTTTGAATATTTCTAAAGTAATCTTTAAGTGCATTAGTATAAGCACGTTTTGTTATATAAAAATTTGATTCTGAATATTCAAACGTTTCAGCTCCTGTAACGGGATCTATTACTTTTTTGGAAAGGAAATCTTCGTCAGGATTTATTGCAGGCATCGGCGCTCCAATTTTTATTAGGGCTTTTCTTAAATTAGTTAGTCGTTGTACTGCTAAAGTAACATTCCCTTCAAAATCACCAGAAATTCGATCTTCGAGCGCTTCGTGCAAATCAGATACAGCTGGACCAAAATCTAATATTTTACCATCTTTTGCAAAGTGAGCATCGTTATCTGAAATCTATTGTAAAAGTTTATCAAAAGATCTAGCAGTAACTTCATCAAACATAGGAGCTAAAGTACTTACTGCATATCTAACTTTAGTTTTATAATACTGAAATAAGGTTTTTAAAGTTTCTTCAGAAATATATTCATCTGATCCTAAGAAATCTTTAATCCCAGTTAAATGCATTCTTGAAATAGAATCATTATATTTCTCAGGATGAACTGTGATTAAAGAAACGGAACTAACTCCAGCATCTGCAATTTTTTCTTTTAATTTTTTACCTAAAATATCAGATGGATCAGAGATCTATTTATTGATTAACGATGGAAGCCTCTTTTCAATTAGTTCTAAATTAATACCAGATAGATTATGAGTATAAAGTTCTTTGTCAATAATATCTGTGACTAATTTAGAAATTTCTGCATTTGATTTAATAGAATCATCAAGTTCAATAACTCCGGAATCAATAAGTTTTTTACCAAGTTGCATAAAATATCTATCCTGTAACGACCATGCTTTAGGATGTGCAGAAATTAAATCTATAAGATTATTAGATCTAAACATTCCTACAAATTCTTTCATGTGATCATTTAAAGTACTCAACTTGCGTTCATCCTCTTCTGATACTTGATCGTTAACTTGATTACGCATAGCACCTTTCCACCCTTTAACCATTTCTTCTTTTTGGTCGTCGGTTAAAGTTGCAAGTTGCTCTTCATCAAAGAAATCGCTATCATCAAAATTCTCGAGAAGCTTATCAAAAACATCAATAGATATTTTAGAATGATTTAGACTTTTAATAACTGCATCTTTATGCATGCTTTGAGCCCATTTAGACGCCGCTGGGGCAGCATACGCTTGAAGTCTAGAAAGGGCTTGTTCCAAAACAGGAATAGTATTTAAATATTCATTTTTATTGTTTGTAGATCCAGCTTTAACATAAGAATCATAAAGCTGTTTTACTCTATCTTTAGTTAAAACAGTGCTATCATCAGAATGTTTTTCCAGATCTTCATATTTTTTAGTAGAGTTTTCAGGTCTAAGACACTTTTCGTAGAAAGTTTTCTCATCCAATTTAGTTAAAAAAGATCTCATTGCCGGATCCTTTATCAGTTGAACTTCTCTAAATACATGCACATATTTTTCACCATTAAAAAATCCTTTGACGTCGTCAAAAGCTTTCATGAATTCATTTTTAAGCATGTCTGGAGTTTTCACTGATTCTTTCTTTTCTTCAGATTTTTTCTCAGACTTTTCAGACTCTTTCTTTATTTCTTCTAATTTTTCAGTTGAAGTAGATTCTTTTTTATCACCTTCTGAAGCAGGAGTAGAAGCGTTATCCCAAGATTTAAATGTGGAGGCTGCATCAGATAAAGTTCTAGTAAATCGCTCTAAAAGATATTGATTTACATCTTCGGCATCTGCACGATATGCAGTTCTCAAGAATTCTTTAAATAATTCATGATCGAGCATTTCTTTTGGAGCTCCGCCATGAGTTACGAGTTCATTTTTAAAATTTTCTAAAGCTCGTACATGTTTAATTGCAGCATCGACAATTGCATCTGCCTGAGTTTCTTGTCCTTCAGCAACTACGTCATGATGATTACCCTCATTATCCACGAAACCTACTGCAGCTCGTTTGGTTCCAAATATTTTTCTGCAGTTTTCAAGTTCAGAAATTAATTCCTCAGTTCTTCCTTCAAAGATAACATCTAGAATATCTTTATTATTAAGCTATTCTCTTGGAGAAACGTAATCTTTATTGACCCATTTATTAATTCGATCTTGTACTACATTTTGTGCACCAAAAACGGCACCACCTAACGCACCACCAACTAAAGTTTGAAAATATCTTTGAGCACCTTCTTGACTAAATACATTACTCCATCCGCCAAAGGATCCTTCTTTTGCGGTAAATCCGGCCCAAGACATAGTATCAATAATGCCTTTAACCGCATCTTGAATCATTTCTTCTGAAACTTCTTCTACGCCTTCAACTATGAATCCTTTCCAAATATCTTCACCAGATGCTCTAAAAGCATCATCAAGATAGTTAATAGCTTTTAGTTTAAACTTAGCTAAAGCACCATCAACTCCAGAAAAATCTCCAGTTCCAACTGCTTTTTGTACACCGGCTTCGAGTTTGGCATATAAAGTTTTGGCAGCTCTAATTACTGGAGCTTGAGTAATTTCTTGATTATAACCAGTAGTTTTATCGAGGAACCAAGTACCTAAACCGTTTGCACTTTCGTTATAGTTCATGATACCAAATAAAGCTCCAGCTGTCATCAAACTAGCAAGACCAGCAGTGCGTTTATCGTATCCACTATTAAGTGCGTCGTTATATACATCAGCAGCCTGGGTTAATCCCATATATCCTAATGATAAAGCTTTACCAGCCCTATTCATTTTTTCTGATTGTTGCTTATATTTATCCCAATCGGCTAAAGTTTTTAAATCTTTAGTATCAGGTAATTTATAGAATTGTGCTGCTAAAGATGCGGCAGCTCGTTGTTGCCACAATTGTCCAGAAAGATCAGCTAGCTGATTGCCCAAAGATTCAAGAGAGAAGAAATGCTCACGTCCGTGCTGAGTCATACCCGGAGTAAACTTTTTAAACCAGTTCTCTAAACGAGTAGCATTATCATATAATCTAGTTGGATTTTCTCCAGTAAATAAACTTTCCATAGATTTATAAAAAGTTGGCATTACTGATCCAAGTCCAACTAATGCTGTAAATGCACCATATACAGTATTCATTCCTGGAATGAAGTAGGGAGCCATTTGCGCAATTGTTTTCATTGCTATACCGCCCACGGATTTATCGGCTTCATCTGAATCCATAAAGTCGAAGGCATTGGCTGCGCTATTTTCTTTAGTCAACACATCCCAAGCTGATACAACTTGTTTTTCTCCAAGCTGTCTATCGCCTAAGATTTCAGTGAAATAGTTTCCATTTTCATCTTCGATGAATTCTCCTTTATGATGATTGCCCATTTCTCCTGTTACAGGATTTTCTTGCCATCCGTCATGATCATATTTAGCATATACAAGAGTATCTCCGAAGAACTTTGCAGCTAAGCTTCTATCCTCAGCACTGCCTTTAATCCATCGTTTTGTTTCTGGATCCCAAATACGTCCATTTTGAGCAGCTTCTTCAGGAGTATATTCTGGAGCAGTTTTCTGATTCAAACCAGTTAAACTGTAAGCTTGTTCTAATGGATTATTTTTTATTGCAGTCATTTCTGCAGAAGTATTTCGAGTTTTTGCTCCAACAGGTTTATACCGACTATTTGCTCCATACTCCAAATACTCAGAAATATTTTTAGCCAGATTTTCATCATCTAGCTAAAAATATTTTTGTTCTGCAATATCATACGCTTTATTAAAAGCATCTTCGTTGAAAGATCCATCCTCAGTTGTAAATACTTTTTTAGCTAAAGGAGTGTTCTTATATTGGTCTCTGCTTAATAATGCAGTATTATTTACGTTAATGTTATTTTGTAGCAAATCCAAAGATGTAGCATTTGGATTAGATAAAGTAGCTACAAATATATCATTAGGTTTTTCTATATTATTCATATTCTTCTTGATATAACAATGAACTGCTACCAGTAATATATTGTGCAGGTTTTTCTTGTATCTTTTGTTGAATCATGTCTTCTTCAAGACCTCTAGGCATCATATTGCTACCATGTCCACCATATCGATAAGAATCACCTGAAGCGAACTTGTTAACTTTAATAAAAATTGGAACTTTAAAAATATCATCCCAAATTTGTTTATTAGGTAATCCTTTATAGCCAGTTCGTTTAGCTGCATTCTTATTATAAATAGCACTTAATAATGCTTCTGCAGAATCTTCCTCTGATCCAGATAATTCTCTAACCATCTTATTATCAGAATCAATATGATCGTCGATAGTATATCCATAAGTAAGTAAATATGGCTAAACGTTATCAGTCTGCATTATAGATCCATCCGAATTATATCTAACATATGAACCCATTTCCATATGAATTTGATTCTTTTGATTTGGATCCGTTACATTATTACGTCTAATTTCTTCTTCAGCATCGGTATATCTGTGAAATCCTTCCCAATCAATAGCTCCATCTTCTGTGCAAGGCATATAGACTTGAGCTACTTGATCGCTTCCGTATGCAACTTTTCCTAAATCGGCTTCACCTGAAAGCATTTGGTCACCCATGTAAATATAATTTTTATCAAGGTATTTACCAATTGTTTCATTAATTGCAATACTCATAGGTAAGTTACTTACTGCATTTCCATTATCAGTAGTTAATGCAGGCATTTGATTACCTTTAAGTTTGACTCCATATTTATTATAAGCCGCGTTGTCAGAAAGTATAATATCAGTTTGATTTAAATCTCCATCAAAGAAAGCTTCGTTTGGAGTTTGATAGAAAGTTTTTGATGAACCACTACTAGTTTTTCCAGCAAGAGTTCCGGCAGCTTTATTAATTGGAGTTTGAAAGTTGATTGTTTGTTTCGATACTGTTTTATTATTAGTAGATAATGCACCAGCAATTAAACTTCTCATATAATTTCCAGCATCATTCAAGTCTCCTCCAGATGCAACATACCTACCTGTTAGTTGAGTCTGCATATCTCTAGGTAATACAGACTGAATATAATTTAAAGCTATTTCTAAGTTTTTTGAACTTTGGTGATCAGATGTTTTAAAAATTGCATCTGGACCTAGCTTTTGCAGAGTGTTGTACATGTTCTAAAGTGCTCTTAACTCTGACTCAGAAGGACGCTTGGCAGCTTCTTGTCCAATATATGATGCTAAATCCGTATATGCTTCTGAAGTAGTATCAGAAGATCCAACAGATTTAATAACATCTAGTAGCCATTTATTAATCTTAGGCATACCAATATTTGACCTCACAACAGCTGTAATTTGAGAATCAAATGCTTGAGTTGGATTAAATTTTCGATGTTCAATCAATTCTCCAACAGTTAAAGCAGGACCATCTTTTTCAATATCATAATTATGTGAAGAAATTGATTTAATATTACCATCTTCACCAATAGTAAATAATTCACCTCGTGATCCTACAGCAATCTCTCCAATTGATTGATTTTCTTCGGCAGATGATTCGGCTTTTGTAAGGTAATTTTTTTGTTGAATAATTCTATTGGCTTCAGCCTAAAGAGCATAAAGGGTTCTTTTATTTACACCTAAACCTCTAGAAATATCTTCTTCTACATCAGCTAGCTAATTCATGAAATTCTATACATCTACTGGAATTCCATTTTTAGTTATTTCTTTCATGACTGCTTTTGAGATTAACCCATCATCGCCACTACTTTTCTTACTCGAAGCTGCGGCAGCTGCCTAATCCGCAGCAGCTGCAGAGGAGAACGGATTTGCTATATTAGGTACATACGTTCCTCCTCCCAGCTGAAATTTCTATATACGCATAAATTTTATTTAAAAATATTTTTTAGTAAAAATAAAGATTCATCATCAATAGCATCTAAATCCCTCTTCAAAACATCAATAGTCTATTGAGTTGCTTTTTGATATCTTTTTAACGAATCTTCCTAGATCTTTCTATTATGTTCTAGATAATCTATGAATCTAGCACTTTGTTTAGCAGATAAAATTCCTCCTTGTTTGGTAAGCGGGACATATCTGCCAATAAAATTTCTCTGGCTGAATCCTAAGAATCCCTGTCCACTATAAGTATTTAATCTTCCTAGATAAGTTCTATCCAATCGGTCTTTAGCATCAAGTTGAAGGTCGTATCCTTTATTAGCAGCTTCATCCAAATTAGATTGCCACAAATTATAGTATTTTCTTCCAGCTTCCGTATTGGCATTCATCTTTAGCCAATTAATCTGGAACTGTTTATATTTGTCTGGATCTTTTCTAGCTAGATTATAACCTTCAATATCAAAATCTGTAGGTAATTCTCCTTTACGCCCAGCAGCACTCCAATCTGCGGTAAGTTGACTTAAAACAGATGAATCATATCCAATGCCTTTACGTAATGTATTATAATCCTAATAAGCTCTGCGCAAATCTTGATTATAATGCAATTGATTTTCTCGATCTTGAGCAGCATCCATTTCCAGCTGTTCGCCTTGAAGCCATTGCTGATGAGCTACATTGTTTGCGTCATAATTATTGGTTCGAATAGCTGTTAGTTTGTCACGTAACTGTTTTCTAGCATTAATTTTATAATCCTCTTCTTGTGCTAAAATACTACCTCTAGTATTAAATCCTTTGACACCATAATCAGTATTGGCATTAGCAACTGCTTGTGCTTGCTGTGTAGTGGTATTGAATTCTTGAGCTCCTAATTCGTTATTTTTTAACTGTGTTTGGAGAATTTGATTGTCAACATTTGCAAGTGCATTTAAATTAGTTGTTAAATCAGATCCAAGGCGTCCAGTTAGAGCTTGTTTCATCTCATTAGCCGATCTTAAATTTGCACTTCGATTTGCATACGCATTAGTAACTTTATAATCATGATGCGGATCTTCTGGCAAGAAAGCCTTTTTCTGCATATCAAGATTATATTGATTAATCGCGTTTGCTGAATTCGCCGCAGCGATCATACCATTAACAATAGGCTGGGTAAATGGTCTGATCTTGTATTTATACCCATCGGTTCCAGCATAGTCTACAGATTCAAAAGGACCATCTTGTCCAGGAGGAGTTTGCTCTGGTGGATTTTTTTGTACAGGAGGTTCTTCTACTGGTGGTTCATCGACTGGAGGATCATTAGGATCTGGAAGAAGAGCAATATCGCCATTCGCTTTTTTATAAACCTAATAATTAGTTGTTCCGGAAGGATCCCACGAAACATTGTGAGTTCTTGCAAGTTTTTCTTCAGGAGTTAAAGCATCCCAATCCTTTTCATACATATCCATTCTTCGTAAGAATGTCGAAGAACCATATGTAGTTTTACTATCAGGATCGAATCCGATATATGCTGAATCATTTTTCACTACAGCTCCAGATGGATTAAATGATCTTGATCTGAACATATTAGAGTAATTATCGTTGAAAGTTCCAACAGCATCATTTCTATCACGTTCGTAGTCATGACTTTGTTGCTAATATGTTCGTATATATTCCGCCATCTGATTATAAGCATCAACAGCTTGTTGAATAGAAGCAGTAGGATTTTTCTTTCTATATTCTGAAATCCAATAATTTATATCAGAACCGATTCTATCTTTATTGCCGATATAAGCTTCATTACCAGCATAAGCAGCATCTATATTTCCAGCTTTTGTATGTTGGGAAGAATGTACATCTCCACCTCCTACGATATCTGGTCCAGCCTTAGAATAATCCAAAGATTCATCCCAATTCTTAAGCGACAAATTATTTTTATAAAAATCCTCAAAAAGAGATCTTAATTCTGTCGCCGGAGTTTGAAATTTAGGAATTTGTCCTCCAGGTCTATATTTTCTTAACTTTGAAAAGTCAACCCCATTTCTGGGGCTGACTTTATTGTACATTTTATCCATGTTAATGTCTTAAATGAGAATATTTATTATTTATATCTCCACCTTTTCGCATTACAACTACTTGACCAGTTGTAGTATCAACTGCAGCTTTAGTAATTCTAGAATAAGTACCTGAATCTAAAATGTTCTTAACAGATTCTTTTGGAACCTCTTTAAGATTAGGATTAGAATTTTTCAATTCAGTCGTTACTTTTACTTTATCTGCAGGTCTCAGATGAGTATAAGAATTGATCTTTGTACCAGCTGGAACTACGACATCAGAACCATTAACTTTAACTGTTTTATTAACACGTGTTGGAGGTAGCTCATGTTTATTTTCTGCTAGTTTAGATCTCCATTTAGCATTAGCTGCATCTTGTACTTTATTTTTACTTTCTTGTAAAACCTTACTTGCAGTTTTTCTTCGACTTAGTTCTTTTTCTCTAGAGTCTATAAGTTTTTGAAGATTTTGCTCTACGGTTTGAAGCTTATTCTTTTGATCAGCTAAAGCTTTTTGATTTTTGCTATATTTTATACCTAAATCTTTTCTTGCTGAAGCAGTTTTTGCAGCCTTGTCAGCTAAAGTTTTATACTGACTGTTAATAGATCTGTGTTGTGCTGAAATTGCTTTATTCTCCGCACTCAAATTTATCATTTTTGCATATGCGGAATCATTAAAGAATTTTTCTTTATCAGCAGCAATCTTTTCTTGAATAACTTTATAAGCCTGCCCCTCTTTTGAAGTTGCTGTTTTTGGAGCAGCAACACCTTTCTTAAGAGATACTTTTCCAGTTTTTGAAGTAGTAGTAAATTTAGCTTTAACGGAATCGTCTAATGCTGCAAAATTAGCATCAGCTGATTTCTTTCGTGCTGCAATTTCGTTATTTAAATCGAGATATGAGCGTCCAGTCTTCTTATCTACATCGAGAAGTTTAGCTAATTCAGGGTCAATAGAAGCAAGTAAAGTTTTATCATTTGTTCTAAGTGCATCAAACGCAGCGTCGTTACGAGTTTTAGAGTTTTGAAGTTGCTTTAACACTTCACGTCTAGAAACCTTTTTGCCATTAAAATCAATTTTTTCAGATAGGAAGCTTTGAACATCTCGATGACTCTTATTGTATTCGCCGAGAGTTTTAAGTTGCTCTTCCATTCTAGACTGAATAGCTTCTATTTCGTTTTGATACGTAGTCTTATCCTGTTCAGCTGTTTTAATCTTAGCATCTTTAGATTTAAGCCACTTGCTATTTCTTTGTCTTAAAGCGTCATATGTTGATTGTTTTCCACTCAAACCTTCTGCGGTAGCAGTAGCTGTAGCAGCAGCTCTTGATTCTCCAGCAGCAGCTCTTCTAAATGCTAAAGTATCTGCTGCAGTAGGATCTTGCATTGCCGGATTGTAGATATCGTATGCTGGAGCAACTTCAGTCTCTTTGCTAACTAACTCTCTAATTGAACGGTAATTCTTTCCTGAAGCTCTAGCTTCTCCTAATGCTGCATTTAAATAAGGATTATATCTATCAACAAATGCATTAGCAGGTTTTCCTCCTCTTATATCACTGATAGTTTTTAATCTTGCTGCAGCTCGAATATCTTCGGTGCCGATTGCTTTATCCAATTGTGCTAAAGAAGCATCGCGTAAAGACTTAGTTGTAGGAGCCTCTTCACTACTAAACTTTCCTCTTAGTTTTTTCCAAGCGGATTGTTTAATAGGTACTTTATTAATAATGCTTTCTGCTTGAGCTGATGACAAACCTGCACCACCATCGAGTACTGGAGCTCCGTCAGCAGCTTTTGGCTTTGTTAACAATTCCATAGCTGCATTTAAGTCCTCTTCTTTGCCAGTCTTAAGCTTCTTATTTACTTCAGCATAAATATCTTTATGAATAGCAATTGGAGCATCTCCTTCATTAGCGCCACTGACATATTTAATATCAGGATCCAATTGAGAATTTACAGATTCGAGACCTTTCTTAAGATTTTTCTTATAATCAGCTAGATACTGAGTATTTGCTTTTCTTGCTTTGTAACTCATAGTTCCAACTGTACCAATTCCGGCAGCAGTTCTTAGAACTACGATTAAGTTTTTCCAGTCGTTTACATTTAGAGATTTACCTTGAGCAATTTTTTCTGTAGTTTTATGAACTTCTGGATCCAATACGATACCAGCAGCACCAATTGCCATCATTGCTCTTGGCAACAATTTAGCCGCACTTGCTACCAATTTAGGTCCTTTTGCGCCGAATGCAGCACCTAAAGCTAAACCAGTATTAATTCCGACATTTTTCCAAGCTTGACCTGTAGAAACTTTATCGTCGGTAAAATCCGCAACAGCATCTTGTGCCATTGATGCAAAACCAGATCCAATTGCAACTAAAGAACCTACTCCAGATGTTGCCGGACTAGCTACAGCAGCGATTAAACCTGCAACATCGGTAGCTAATGCTGTACATCTTAGAGTATCGGAAGAGGTCCATTTGTCTCGTTCAATTTCTCTTTGTTGAGAAGTTGATCTTCCATTCTCCGAAGCTCTTTCGTTGAGTTTATTTAATTCAGATGAATATTTAGAAGATTTTTCTCTAACTTCAGAAGCATATTTACCAATTTTTTCAGGATTCTAATAAGAATTTCCTTGAAGATCAATATAAGTTCCTTCAGCAGCTTTAAGTATACCTCCGTCTTTCTTTACAGCTACATCTTGATCAACTGATGCTGCAGCTGGAAGTTTATTTCTATATGCCTTTAAAATAGCGTGCCACGCTTTCATGTAATCAAGATAATGATCTCCAGCAAATAAACTAGGATTTTTTCTTAACTGATCTGAAATCAAATAAATTGCATCCATACTATATTCATCCCACCAACGTCTTTTAATTTTTCTTTGTTGTTCGGTGAGTTGATTATCATCCGTTGCAAATAATTGAGTTAACAGTCTAGCTACTCCTTGTGAATTTTTCACAATATCCTAGTCCGATTTAATGTCATCCTTAGTCCAAAGATTTTTATTTACAGCATTATAATGATCGTTTGAAAAAAAGTTTCCAACTTGATTATATCGATTAATGTCTTTTGTCCAAAATCCCTCGGTTTTAGGATTTAATCCATTTAATGATACTCCTGCGCTTTGCCAGTTTGTATATCCTTTATTTCCATCTTGCTTATTTAAATTAGGATTAATTTGGAGATCCCTTAATAATTCTTGATAAGTACCTTTTTTATTTCCCCAATAATAAGTGATTCTGGAATCATCTAATTTGGTATGTCCATATCTTGATTTTGCTGTATTCCAATCATCGCCTTCAATAGTAGCAATAATAGGAGTATCTGTATCAAAATATCCACTCATATCAGCAACGCTTCTATCGTGTAGTGCTATTGCATTATTGTTTATAATATCATACTTCGATAAATCTGTTAGTCGATTAAAAGTTTTCCAAATAGCTCTTTGACCATTATTTTGATCTGCAACAAATTGACGAAGTCTATTATAATATTGACTTTGAGAATCATTATAATAATCTGATAAATTACCCTCAATGAAAGATCCATCATCGCTAATAATATATCCGAATCCTTCTTTATCCGGATCTCTCCAGTCAGTGTTCATGAAAATCTTAGCAGAATCAGCTACAGGTCCGGAATAATCACTATTAATTAAGTATGTCTTATTGCCTTTCTTTGCAACCTTGTATCCATTCTCATCGATGATTTTTTGAATAGCGTCGCCATAAGTTCCGCCATCAACTAACTCATATCCGGATTTTTTAAGACTGTTAATTGCTTTGGTAGTTTTATCTTCACCTGGTAGATAATTTTCAAAATAAGAACGCCAGTGTTTAGCGGTGGTGTCAAATAATCTAGCTACTTGACTTAATTTGTTTAGTGCTTGAGGATCTTTTTCGTCAATAGATGATAATAAATCAATATAATGTTGAAAATTATCAATCGATACGTTACGTCCAGTTTGTACAAGATATCCAGCTTGCTTCTTTCTAAGAGCATCAGCTAGATTTTCTTTTAGTTGATCTCTATATACAGCAATTCTTCCTTCGAGCGTATCTTCATTTGCCCATTCTAATCCACGTTTCCAATCGAACGAGGCAATATCACCATCTGCAGGCATGTTACTAGTAGCGGATGCCCCCGATTGGGATGCAGAAGATCCACCAAAATTGTTTTGATTCTTTTTAACAAAATCATAAAGGACATCGTCTGCTTGATTTTTATTCTCAGTACTAGAATATCCATTGAATATGTTAGGGGTAGCTTTTAATCCGCTAGGAGATACTTCATCCTGTTTTCCCTAAGCTAATAATGTGGCATTTCTATAGAGCTGAGTCATATACTGTCTCTAACTGCGATTATTCATAGGATTAGCCGAAGAGTAATTTTTAGATGAGTCTATTAATTTATTTAATGCATCCAAAGTTTTATTATCTCCAGCTTCTATTGCAGCGCGTCTTGCTTCTTCATACTCTGCTTTAGCATTAGTGTAGTCTGCTTTAGATCCTTCTCGCATCATTTTAATTTGTTCTTTATCCATTGTATTAATATTTATTAGTGTAACAAAAAAGGGGAAGTTTTAACGCTTCCCCTTATAATACGTTAAGCGTATTCTTAACGAACTCTAACCAATTTGCCACCTTGACGTTGATAAGCTGGTTCCGGAGCACCTGCGCCAGCAGCCTGACTTACCATATCTGCAGCCATCTGAAGAATAGCCATAACAGCTTGAGGATCTCCAATTTGCTGCATTAACATGTCTACTAGCTCACCAGCAAGTTGCTGTAACTGAGCTTCTGGACCTTCAGGACCTGCAGGAGCACCCTCAGGACCCATTGGTGCACCTTCAGGAGCACCACCTTGTGCCATTGCTGGATCTTCAGCAGGCATCGGACCGCCTTCTTGGAAGCGGAGTACTTTTGAATTGAATTTCATACTTAATAAATTATAACGTTATAAAGTTTTAATTTTCTAACTTAACATACAAAGTTACTGATAATTAAATAAATAAAATAGATTTACTAGAAATAGTAAAATGAATCAAGCAAACTATGCTTGATTACGCGTAACTGTAATCAAACATAGTTGCTATAGCAGAAATAACAGCTAAATCTTCACCTGAATAACGTACTTTAATTTTTATATACTTATCTCTGAGTCGAGTCTCTTGAGGCTTAGTAAATTGAAGTGTTCCGTTTTCAGAATATGCATAAATGAAAGATACTGGTCGGATCTCTATATCCCACAAATCTTCCAGATAATGCATATTTCCTCGAAGTCTTCCGTATTTCTTTATATTATTTGCCAATTGCTCGGTATGTACCCTATATTCATTTAGCTAATCATCGTATACCAATGTGGTATCAGAAGTATTATCTTTATAAGAGTCTGCTTTTGGATCTTGCAAGTAATACTGGTCTTGATCTTTTGTTCCTTTTCTATCGGCTAAAACTACTTTCAAATAAGGGAGTTTCTTGATAATATAAGAATCTGATCTACCAAATAGTTCTGGGAAATCATAATATCTTTCAAGAAGAGTCTTATATGGAGTAGTTAAAACTTCTAAGAATCGTGAATCGAAAGTAGTGTCATCAGAGTGATCATTGATCCACTGAACTACAGCTTTATATTCATACCAATCATAAACTTCACCGACAACTTCGAATTCAAATTTCATAGGTTCAGCTTTATTAGAAATCATCTTCATGTTATTGAAGATCTTGTGCATAGCTTGTTCTCTAGCAATGAATTCAAAATTGAATTCGTGCTGTTTGCCGTACCAATGCGTTGGTTTGAGTTTCTGCTGATTATCATAAATACCAGCTTGACCATGTTTCCAGAGTTTCAATGAATTAGAAGAATCTCGTAATGTAAACAATTTTTCTTTGTTATTAGCATCAGGATCAATTGTATCAAATCCATCTGTAATGAGATAGAATTTAGTCACATTAGCTGGATCATCAAATCCATTCAGAATTCGATATTTATAATAGTCCAATGCAGGAGAATCATCTTCGAGTTCTCTAAACTGAACATCAGCAATTTGATATGATGAATTTAGTTGATTATCGAATACTAATCCATAATCTTGGAAAGATTTAGAACTCTTAAATAAGATAGTGCAGAAATTCCACTTATCTGACGTATTGATAAAAGATATATGGCAATAGCCTCCCAAATCATTTGCGGTGTTGGTAATATCTGTAATAGATGCCATACTTGAAATATTATTTTTTAAATAAACTTCAAGAGTCGTATGATCAGGAATTGGATTAATGGCCTTATAATAGAAACTTACTGAATGGAATTTATCCGGATTTGAAGCAGTTCCAGAATAAATTAAGAATCGAGCATTCAATCCGTAAGCAGCCTTAATTGTAACTGTCTCACACTTATTTGTAAATGCATTATCAATTAAGATCTTCTTAGAATCGCGATCTGTATAATCAACCAATGAAGTAGGAATGAAATTGCCTGCTCTGTCAGATCCGACAGCACTTCCGGAAGATTCCATTTGAGTAGAGCTACTTAATTCATTGGCTCGATCTCTATCGAAACTAAACCAAATATTATCAATGTTAGCTGATTCTAAAGGAATCCAATCGTAGAAGGTTGTAAACTGTTGCAAATCTTCTTGCCAACATAATGACCAGGATTTTCCAGGCTCCCAATGATCAATTGAATTTACAAGATCGACAGCTTCTTGCGAGTTATCTCCTAATAAATAAATTCTCTCTCCAGCAGCGTCAACAGGAATATCATTATAATAAGTGAAGATTACATCACGTTTGAATGCATTATAATGACTCTTAATGTTGATGTGTCCTACATAAGGGGATGCTTCGAATTCAGACATGTCGAGATTATCAATCAAGAACTTCTCAACTTTCATCGGAGAAATCAATTGAAGCTATCCGTCGCCGCTAATTTGCCAAATACATTTAGATACAGAATCTACACCATAGATTGCTCTATCTGTTTTAATAACAGAATCTTTCCATAGAGATCCATACATATCATTAAGTATTGCGCATTCAGGTAAGAAAGTCTTTACTTCTTGCGTTGCGGGAATAGACTGCAAAACTCCGATACCGTGTTTAAAGATTATGTATACGTTATTATTAAACGAAACAAGCTTAGTAATAGTACCGTATCGTTTAGTATAATCTTTATAAGCATTTTCAAAAATAACTTTCAACTCATTGGTAATAGATTCAGTGGAATCCATCAATGAGTTATAAATTCTATTGAAATACTCTTGCTTAATAAACGGAACATCCGGCATTGCGTTGTATCCTTTATCTGGAATAGAAATACCTGTTGCCTGATTTATCACATTGGAATCTCTCAATGGATCCTGAAGAACTTTCTTACGTAATGGATAGAATCCTCTTTTTCTTGCGAATGAAGCTTCTTCAGTTGCATTAGAGAAGTCTACATCACGCATCGAGAAGTTATGTGCACCACAGATTGGGAATGTGATCCATTGACCTAAACCTACAGCATTAACATCAGCACGATTAATATTGGATAAACCTTTAAGCTTCCAGTTATCATCAGATTTGAAAATAGCTTTTAAGTTAAAGCCTCCAGCACCAGAAGTAGATTCTTGTTCCTTAGGATTTACTTTCTTCTTCTTTTTAGATGCCCAATTTCGAGCAGTGTCAGGAATATAGGTTTCAAATGCTTGAACAATCTCATTTGCCATTCCGTAAGGATAGTCACGTTTGATTTCATCATCAACATCATCTCCCCAATCGCCATCAAGTTTAGTACTGATAAACTTAATATAATATGGAATATTTCTCACTGAATCTGTATAAGTATACCAAGTATCCTCAGCAATTGTTTTAAAATCCACAACAACTTCCTAATCGCTACTAATAGGTAGTACTTCAGAGACAGATTCTCCTAAGTTTGGAGTTAGATATACTCTAAGATCCTAATTAGTATCATTTTTAATTTTAAACGCATATTTGGATGTATCGCTAAATGTATCTTTATCAGTAGAGATAGTTCCGTAGTGAGTAACTATATAGTTTGGCTCTGAATCTTTACTATCAATTGTAATAGATTGAAGTCCTGAAGACTCATATGACTATGTTCTTGCTTTCTCGTAGTCACCATCTATCTCTTTTTGATACTTCTTTTTGGTTTTAGTTGCAGATTCATCTGATGAAGCAATGGTCAAAATAGCGCCAATGAGATTTCCAGTTAAAATCTATGTTATAAATGTAGCTGTATCAAATGAATCGGTAGATGGAATTACCCAACCTGCACTGTCCGCAGTTAAGTTACTGTGAGTACGTTTAAGAATTTCAGCAGTACATCTTACACCGTAGTTTTCATCCCAACAAGAAGGATCTACAATTTGAGTATTTGTAGGAAGTTCCGGATCGATGAAGTTTCTAAACATTCTATGAGTGAACATAGAAGTATAGCAGTCACCTCGATAACATTTTGGCTTTAATTGAGAAATTTCTGAACGATCTCCAATTGCATGATAAACGTCAATTGTAGTAAATCGTCTTTGGAAATCTAAATCAGTAGCCTCTGATTCGTTATCATAATAATTAGCCTGTTTTACATTGAAAACTTGACCATAATAATAAGGAACCGACGTATCATTAACTGGTTTACTTACACCAATATAAGGACCCCACTATCCACGAATCAATGTAGTACTCAAAGTAAGATCTTGTGGAAAAGACCATCTCCATCGTTTTTCAATATCTGATGTTTTAAAAGGCTCAAATGCACTGCCAGCTAATGTTGAAAAATAATCATCCCCATTAGTAGCAATCTTGGTATCTTCAACAACATTTAGCAGTTTAGCTTTATATTTAGCTGTGTTATTTTCAGAAGGATAACACTTTGCAAAATTACTTGTATGTGTAATTTCACTAAACTTAAATTTATAAGAAGCCACTTCGTCCAGTGTAAATTCATTAGAAACGAATAACTGATTATATGTTGCTTCGCACATTTCTGCCTCAGGCATCAACATTGCTTGTACAGAAATTTGTCCCTTATTTTCAATATCCATATCAGAGGCTTCTTCTAACAAGAGTCTTCCTGGATCATCATCTCCATTATCTTGTTTAGTTAAGAAGGATTGAATAGTATATTTATTCGAATTCTGAATTACGGGAACTGCACCGCGATCTTTGTCGGATAGTCCAACCATTATACCTTGACCTAAAATGGTAGGAATTCTGGTTTGACGTACGAAGAAGTAGCCTTTAATTTTATGTTGTTTAAAGAAAGACTCAGGGGTATTAGAAGATCCAGTTGATTTATAACCAATTTTAGATAAATCAAACTCAATATATAAAGGAGCTGGAGTCATAATACCTGCGTTGGTTCTTCTGAATACTGACTTCCTAGGAAATTTGATTACACCTCTAGAGTTTAATCGGTATTGCTTATTAAAGATATAATCGTCAGGTTCAAATTCGTGTTCTTGTCCGTTTGTTTCGAAGAATTCCTTCCAGTTCGAAGTTGGATCTAATTGTTGAAAATCAACTCCCTGGATATTAAACACTGGACTCAAACTGTTGTCTTCAAAAATATAAATAATACCGAATCTGTAAATTTCGTCTGGCCAATAACCAACTCGATAATACAGATTTTTTGTATTGTAATAACAGAAATCAGTCTCAGGATCAGTAACTCCATTATTATCATATTGGGCATTTAATGTTCCAACATTTTCTTCTTGGCCATAACTTGGAATAATTTTCCAAGCAGCTCTACGAAGTGCGTCCCAATCATGCTCAGGCTTTGTACAGTTTCCAAGCATAAGAATATTATTATGGAGTTCTTGAGTTTTAACAGCAGTAATATCAGCATAATCTACATAAACTTCTTGTGCAGAAGTTCCGAGAATAACCTCATTACCTGTAATAGTTATATTACATTCTTGATTCCAAACCGGATAATCAAATACAACTTTATGAAATTGAGTTGTAGACATCATATCATTACCAGATGAATTACGAGCAAATAAAACATGAACGTAATCAAATCCAGCATCGATATTGGTGAGTTTAAACTGAATACTCTTGTTAGTATTTTCATCCTACATACCCATGCGAATGGAGCTAGGATCATTTAAACGGCCAATGTGCATATAAACCATACCTGATTCTGCTATGACTTCTGTCTCATTTCCGTCCGCGTCCGCAAACTTAAAGAAGAAGGTATATGCACCACACTTCAGATTACCGGCATTTTCGCGCAATCCTACAAATTCTACATTTGGAATATTGATAGGAATTGGTTTTAAATTCACATCAATGTCAAATGTTTTTTCATCATAGATATTAGTATCCTTGAATCCATAATGCTCTGGAATCTTATACTTAGTATCATTCTGAACAGAGAATCTCGAGTTAATTAATCTCGGAGCATTCTTTCCGTCATTGAGTATAAGATTTACAGCACCACCATAGCTATATTGAGGTAGAATATCAACAGGATGCTCTAAATCAAATTTTAATTCTTCAGTAGTAAATTCTCCTAATACGCCATTGGTATCACTCAAATTCTGGAGAGGTTGATATGCGTTGCATAAATCTCCAGAATCTGAGAGTGTACCAGTGTATACAGAAGTACTACTTAATGTCACACTTGGAATTGTTGCCATATTAATGTAGTTTTCTAATTTGTGGATTGGATTCCATATATTGCCACTGTTTGTGGTAGCCTAAATAATCTTTAGCAATCTGTCCAGAAGTTCCTTCTAAGACGGTATAGAAACATCCAACACGTCTTATCGGTTTATCCGGTAATGCAGCTGCAAAGTAATCAATATCATAACATCCAGTATCTTCTAGATAACAGAATGTTGTTGGAAATATTACATCTTTGTAGTCTCCAGAAATTAGAGGATTGATCTAATTGAGTGAATCAAATCCCAGATTTCCGGTATTTTTAGTAACTTCATAAATACCAAAGTTCTTAATATATCCTTTTGGTAATTGTCCATCATAATAGAAAGTTAATGTAAAATCTCCATCAGCTATATCATTTGTTCCAGTTTGAAATATGATTACATCTGCTCCGGCATCAAGACTTTCTGCATAACCTGTAGCAGCATTTAATCCAATCTTATAAACAGATTTCGCTTCACATATATAATTAATGTGGAATGCGTATATGGTGTTAGCTTTTAGTCTTTTATGCCTTACAGTAATTCTTGGAGATAAGCTTCCCCAGCAATTCTCATTTTGTAAGAATGACGAATTGTAAGGAATACTTGTTGATGCTTCTCCGTTAACACAAAGATTTTCAGTATCTTCTACCCCATCATTTCCAATAACATTGGATTCAACTAACTCTTGAGCGTCTGATTCGGCATATCCATAATCTGATTGGAAGTATGGAATTACTGAATAATCGGAGACATTCTCATAATGTAAGTTAGATCTACATAAGTCTACAAGCATGGTTGCGTTTGGGATAAAACATGCGGCTTTTGCCCAATCACCAAGTCTGTAATTTTTAGGTATTGAAATGTTGATCTTATGATCAATCGTAATGTCTAATTTCTAACCGATTTCAAATTCTTTAGAATATCCAGGCTTAAGAATATAATTAGAATTGTTAAGCTTTTTAATTGGAGACTGATATTGATCTCTGTTTGATCCATAATCCTCAATAATAGGTTGAATTGGAATAAGTGGATCGCATCCGTTATCAATTGTCTAGTAAATCTCAATTTTAAACGTTCCGGACTTTTCTTTATGATCCCAAATACTCTGAGCTACAATAGAACTTGAGTCAGAAACATTATTTAATCTCACAGTAGGCCTATTGACGTAGAGATAATCTAAACTGTGTGGAAACTCTGCAATTTTTAATCTTGCTTGATAATTTGTATTTAAATTGCAATCATTAGAACTGCTAGAGACTGCGTTTGGATATTGCAGTTCTCCCATAAAGTCTTGGAAACATCTCCATCTATCAAGATCCGTAGTAGTTCCATGCGCTAAACCATATTCGTTATTACGCTCAACCCATTGATTATCATACTAAGGACTTGTAGTAAAGTGCACTCTCTGAGCAGAATATCTGTTCTTATCTAAGTCAAACTTTTCACCAAATTGTTTCTGATAGATATCGTTAGTGCCTTCTACATAAGTATATTGGAAGTGTCCTTTTTCTCCACCTTCAACACCTGTATCAATTGAAGACTCATTGGTTCTTGAATCGTAACGTTCATGGAATAAGAACTCTGGAGCCCATCTATAAGTATTTGAAGTGGCAGTTCCTCTACTTGCTTCATTTACAGCATTTGGCCTAAATAATCCGTATTCAGGCATCTCGTCAAATGAAATAGTTCCAAACAATTTCAAATTATCTAGATTTGCTCGTTGAATATCAAATGCCTGCTTACGTCTAGGATTTTTTATCCAGTTTGCAACGTTAACAGAGTTTGTTTTTGTTTTACCTTGACGATGTGTCGGAAGAATATAATCATTGTAGACTGCAGAGTGTAGAACTAAATCCTCTTCATACATTGCTCCCCATTCGGTAGCGCCGTCCACATCATAATGTCTTACAGACCAGAATGGATATACGTAACGACGTAATTTATTAAAGCATTGATCTCCTGTAGCAGTAGAAATAGTACTATTACGATATTCTTTACGAGAATCGTCATAAGAACTATACACTTTTAAATCAGAATCATATGTCAGGATTTTATTTAACTTTACGTCAAAATTATAATCACTCGGTTTATCTGTATAAAGATACTGCTGAACATGATCTGCTGGAACTACATTGGAACTATCAAATATTTCATTCGGACTGTATTCGACTGTATCTTGTTTAATCATTAAATAATCTCCATCTTCGGGATATGGTTGATTTAAACAAGGAGTGCTTCCGACATAAGTATAATATTTAATAGTGAAAGTCACTAATTTGTACAATGACTTTAATTCAAAGAAGAATAATCCGTCATGTTCTTCAACGTTATTATCTTCAGAGATATATCTTGTTCCTAGATAAGGAGTTAAAATATGCAATCCTTCACTAGTAACATTATCATAAAAGTATTTAAATGGAAGCTGTTGTAAATTCTAATTCTGAGAATCTTCGTCAATAGAAAGGCTGTACGGAAATAATAATTCAATATGATTTGGATCTACTGCAGGATATCTATTTCCCATCGTTGGATTAGATTTAGATTTTCCAAATCTGTATACTTCATTCTTATATAAAGAAAATAATTGACTTCCATCCTGAGTAGCAGTGACTACAATCTTATCAATATGAATTGGGCCTCTTTCTGTATAGCAGAAACCTGGAATTACGGCGTAAAACATATTATCAAATACTCTATTGATAAATACCAATCCACCTTCTTCAACAGTTGTGTATGTTTTAAGTAATTGTCCCATATATTATTTCATTGAATCTGTCCGAAATTAAAGTTTCCAGGAATAATCGTCGGAGCTGTAGTAGTTCCTAGAGTTGGATCCATGTTAATCAAATCTGACTTTGAAACTCTTCTAGTTTTTGTAATGTGTCCGTCTTGAACCACATACGTATAAGGTAAATTAACAAAGTTACGATCTGTTCTTGGTAAAATATCAATATCTTCAGGGATCTCTAATTCAATCTTAATTGCTAAATATCCACTCGGTATATTTGGATAAACTCTATATAATTTAGCAAGAGAGTTTCTTTGTGTATCCAAATCTTTTCCAGTCAAGGATGCTGAGTCAATAAACCAATATTTTGATTCCATTCTTGCTGGGTCTTGCTCTGTATAATACTGCTGTTGTGTACCGCAAATCGATCCGAGCTTGATATCTTTTCCAGATGATACTCGTGAATACAAATCGATTCTGTAAAAACCATATACTATATTTCCATCATTGTCAAAATGTGTAAATAGAGGATATGTTTTCTCATCTGGAGTAGTTCCGTTTGTGAAGAAAGCGTCCTGGCGAGTCATAGTTCTAGATATGTCATCAATATCTAAAACAATCATAAACTGATCTCCAACATGTAAGAAGTTATCATCTGATAAAACTTGAACTACATTTTGTTCAATGTGCTCGTTTATATCTTCTTCTGAACTTCCAGTATCTGCTAAATCTTTAACAGGATTCTTCAAAATTGGATTGTTATAATCATATTTAATAAGTGGACTAGGAATTGTTCCAAGCTCTCCTTCTTTAGTCTCTTTATTATAAGATGCTATATATAGTATACCTCCGTACTCACGAATGCCAACTGGAATAAAGTTGTCAGTAAGACCCATTATGTTTCCAGTTCTACTATCCTGAATAAGAGTATTACCCATATCGTTTTGTAAGATCATTTCATTACCGTTACCTGTAACAATAGCGGCGTTCAATGCATCTGTCAACTGGGTATTTTTAATTGTCAGTGGATGGAGATCCGTCGTGATTCCCTCCTAAAAAGCATTGGTGGTACTCTGCATATTTATTTTCTCCAATATATTCTGCTTTATCTGTTCTTAATTTTTTAACATAAAATTTCCACCCACAATCTGATGTCCAAGGAACTTTCCAGATATGAGTAATCAATTTATTGTGATAAAGCTCTTTTTTAATTTTAGTTAAGTAGACATTATGAAATGTTCTAACTTTTCGATTCTTTATTTTGTTATGTTGTACATCATCAAGTCCAATGTAGTAATATCCATCCCATTTTTCTCTTCTTAACTTAAATAAAATACGTTCTTTCATTCTCCATTTGGTCATCCATCTAAAGTAATGTTTCAGTTTATCTGTACCAAGTTGACCACAATGAGCAGTGTAAGGATTTTCAGTTCTGGTATATAACAATACATCTCCGTGCATTTTATTAACCCAAGCATATCTTTTCAATCCATACGTAAGTATTTTATTGATTTCTGACTTTGTTAAGAATGGGAATTTTTCTTGGACCCGATCAACATAATCAGCTACTTCAACAACCATTTATCCATATTTTTTTCCTGCATTGGTATTTGCAGTAATTTTGTCTCTCATCTTTCGACTGACATAGATTCGTTTTAGCCATTTACCATATCGAGTATTATGCCGTAAGTAAAGCTGATATCCGGTAAAATCGGAAGCTAAGTAATCTACATCATGAAAAGCTCCATTTTGTCGAGCTTTAGCAAAGTCATCTCCTGATACAGGGACCATTTCGATGTAGGCCGATGTACCAGGAGGTAACTTAAATGTTACGTTTTTATCAATTATGTCATTCAAAACTAAGAAAAAGAAATATCTAAGAATAGCCCCAAGAATTAATCTGAATTTGGGAAGATCTCTTACTTCTTTCCTTATGTATTTGGATGCTGGAAAATTAATATAAAGTTGTTCTGCAGTTAATGCATAAGAAGTAGCCCAATTGGTAACTTCTTTATTTTCCATTATAAAATTGGTTTATAAGTTCTTCCAAACTTCTTTACATCTCTACGTACAGCTGCATCTAAGATTTCATTCATACCATTCTGTGAAATATCTTCAGCAACTCTAGCAGCAGAACACAATTGCTACCAACGTTGAAATTCAAGTTGTGCCATTTGGAATGTTCCTTGATCTTTTGTAAGACGTGCTTTCTTCATATCCTCAGCATACGCACAATAAACTGCAATAGCTTCCATCTCTTTCTGATTGATAAAAGGAAGTCCTTCTTCATCAACATAGAGACTTTTATAAAGGATATTTACGGAAGGATACGGCTCAGTAAAATAGATCCGATCACCAAGAACTTTAAATTTTACATACTTTCCAGGAATATATAATTCGTTAGGCATTCGTTTGTCATACTCAATCCATTGTTCTATAGGATGTGTATAAACGCCTGGAAAGTTCATAATAGAACTGGTTTCTTGTGCATCTTCGAAATCTAAAGTAATTGCTTCAATAGTGATGTCACTTCCATCTTCACTGTTACTTCCACCACTACAACCACATTCTCCACCACCAGCCGCGCCAGGCATGCACACATACCAGCCGCCAGCAGGATCTGCCTGAGGGACTGCTTTAGTAATTCTCATTCGGTAATCTTTGTTACCGATTTTATACCAAGCACTCATTCCATAAGTTTCGAAAGTATCTTCGTCGAGTTCAAGGCCATACATTTCATTGGCCTGAGCCATAGCTGCTTTAAAAGGAAATTTTGTCATTGTGGAATTTGATTATTTGGTTGAGGTTGTGGATACATTTGACGGTAATACTTAAGTTTCTTTTGAATAAGGCTTTGTTTTACCTCAGATGCAATCCAGGTCATATTATCTGCTTCTGTGAATCCGCAACATGTAAATGGCTCTAATTGTCTAGGATCTTTAAATATAGCAATCACAGTAACTCTCTCAAGCATTGGAGCATTGAATAAGAAGCAATCATACATATTGTTCTCATTTGGAGTAGTATCGATATATACGTAAGGCTTATTTGCTCTGCGAGTCTTGTACTTGTGATATCTAAAATTCTTGTTAGTATAGACTTTAAACTGAATTTCCTTATTAGTAGATCCGATAAACTCGATAGCATCCTCACCAAAATCATTTACAATCTGAGGAATTTCGAAGTGAGCCATAGGAGCACTATATGAATCAGTAAGACAACACTTGTCAATACTCTTACAATCTACAGGAATACAATTTAAAGAATAGAAGAGGTCTTTACGAGGAATCGCATTCTGCATAGAATACTTCTTTATAATTAATAGTCGTTCCTCAACGACCTCGTCCTGGAGTTGTTCCAGAGACATATTTATTGTGGCTTCATAACCAGCCAAACCACCTTGTACGTCATTAAAGATCGCACTTGCTATTTTATCGACTATCATATATAAACAAATAAAAGGCAAGCGGGTAATCCCGCCCGCCTTTTCTTATTAAGGTTAATTAATTTTTAATTACTCTACAGAGCCAATCTTAGGATCCTTTGCAAGGAACTCGAGAGCTTCCTCTTCGTTCTTTACAGCGTCAACTTCTTCAAGGTCAGCATTTGCCTTGATAGCAATTTTAGCTGTACGTTCTTTGCGACCAGCCTCTACGATCTCAAGGCTATTAGCCTGTGCAATAATGTCAAGTGCTGCTTCAAACTCTTCAGAAGCCTTCTTGCCTTCAGCAAAGCCGAGACCTTCTTGAGCTACGAAGTAAACGTGAGAAGTGATAGACTTGTCATTTGCAGAGCCCATTACCTGATGGCCGATATGACGACGATCGGTAGTGTATTCGATGAGATACTGATCATAAAGCATACCAGGAATAGGCATACCGCCGTGATCTGCACCGAAAGGATTGATAGAAGCATTGGTAGGAATGCGGAGATCCTTGATGATGTGCTCTACGGTACCAGCACCGAGATCACCCTTCATAGGCTCACCAGTCTCTTCATCAACAGTGTAAACGAATGCGAGATCGTCTTTGCCACCCTCTACGTTCTTCTTAATAAGAACATAGTCTTTCCAGCCGAGAAGCTTAGCGCCGAGATCTTCGAAAGTAGGGCAATCGCAAGAGTACTTCTGAGGAACTTGTGCGAGTTCAACACTTACGAAACGAACGTGAGCGTCATCTGCTACGAGAGTAAGAACAGCTTCGCCTTTCTCGTTCTTTGCCTTGAAATAATGGAAATCGGTGTCAGCCATATCTTTCTTAATAAGAGCAGCAAATTTAGCTGCATCTTTAGCTGCATCACCTTCAGAAGCGATTTCATAGAAGAAAGGCTTCATGTGACGGAGATATGCGTTCTGCATAGGAGAGCTCTGACGGCCTTCCTCGCGAATTACAACGAGAAGACGGAGAACGTCACCTGCCTGTGATTCGCCAAGTTTGATTTCGAAATCGATAGATTCGCGAACTGCTGCACGACCTTCAGTTTTGTAGATAGCAGAAACATAAAGAGGCTTGAAAGCGTTGTTGCCATCAACAATAAACATGGTGTCCTGACCAATTGCAGATACCTGTGCATCATCCTCAGAAGGATCATAAAGGCCAAAACGAGCACCATCGATAAGGTTACCCTTATTAGAGTTAATAATAGTTTCAGTAGAATACTGCCACATAGTTGTATAAATTTTAATTAAAAAAGTTTGTCAAAATCTCATTTTTGAGGAACAGACATTGATATTTGTGGGAAAGTTTGAACTCGTGGATTCTGAGTATTTTCCATTACAAGTGCTACGATCTAATTGATAATTTCGTAAATCACATAATCAGGAAACTCAACCACTTGTGAGTTATCGGTAACTTTATCCAAAATGTCTTGATCCAACGATAAATACTCCGGTGCTCTCAAATAATCAACATAAATACACCGTAAGTCATATCTTAAATCATTTCCACATTTAATCTGCATTGTTGGCTAAACCGAATTGCCATATCTTTTTTCAGTCCCATTTAATACATCGTTCATCTTCACAGAATCTGCGATGCCAGCCTTATTAGGATCTTGTATATTTATGATATAGTAATATGGCTGTTTAACAGAAGGACGCATATAATAATTATTAATAACGGACGACCATTGATTCGTATCGAGTTTGTTAGCCCCTTGTTGGAATACCGTCGATCCGTCATCACATGCTTTTGTAGGTTTTCTATCTTCGAATTCACAAATGCAATTTAAAATATGCACGTAGTTGAATGGAAGATCACAACGATAACTTTGACCGAATACATCTCCAGTTTCTTTAACCGGAAACAATTTAACAGTCTTAGTTAAAACTCTAAGATCATCGGTTAATTGTTGGTTAACTTCGAATAGGTTGTAACGTTTATTAAAATATTCTTGAGTAGCTTTGTTGTACAAATATACAAAGTCCTTCACCAATAAAGAAGGGGCTTGAACTTTATTTAATTCAATCAAAACTGCTTCATACACGTCGCGTAGTGTCATATTTATTATTTATTTTTATCAGTTTTCTTCTGTAATTCGGGATAGGTGTCTTTCTTTATAGCTTCGCAAAGCATCTTGTTTTCTGCTGCACGTAAGTAGTCAACAGCAAAATCAAGACTTGCACCTAATTTAATATCAGAATAGTAAAGGCCGTCCTGTCGGGAAGCTACAATTCCTCTTTCACGCGCTACAATCAAGAGCAAACGAACAGCTGCCTCTTCGGTATTGTAAAAACGAATTACTTTCTCTGGGTACTTTTCAGCCTGTGTCAATAGGAAGTCTTCAACATCATTCGGGTGAGCATGCTCCATATTCTTTTCAAACAACTTGCAAATCGTAACTCTGTGTGACAGGTCATCATTGACAACTAGATTCTGAGCTTGAAGAATCAACTTGCGGAAATCGTTCTTTGCCTTAGCAGTCCTGCCTGGGCGCTCGATATACAACTCAGCGGTTCCATAGCGGCCACGTGCATTCTGGTATTGGTCTACAATAGACTTACCACCATCAATTACGTAATTGCCATTAATGTCTAGTTCATCACGTTCCTTTGCAATCAGTTTAGAATATTTGATTGCCTCCCATTGAGCAGCCTGGATAGGATTATCCAAATTAAATACAGTACCGTGCTCAACAACAATAGGTTCGTCTTCTGCCAGGAATTGCTTGCCTTTGCTCATCTGTTTTTTATCATCCTCGGAAAGGATTAGATCACCATGTGCATCCACCTTACGAATACAATCAGGATAAAGGCCATTAGGACCTTTGCAAGGTGCGATGTAATACTTCTGATTAGGAGTTTTGTTAAAAGTACTCTTAATTACTACTAAATTTTCTTCAGCCATATTAGTTCTTATAATCATATTGAAAAGAACTAGGGCCGAAGCCCTAGTCCTTATAAAATTTTATCTCTATCTGTAAATTAGTTCTGAATCAAAACGTAAGAACGATAAGGATTCATGCAGCCGATACCTGCGTAACCAGAAACGATGTATTTCTCACCTGCAACTGGAGAAGCAACAGCACCAGACTTAACGCCAACACCGGTAAGAGTATTCTCAACGAATGCTTTGTCCTTGAGGGTAAACATCTGAACAGGAGCGATACCACTAGCTTTGTCGGAAGTGAGGTCGACCATGATACCATAACCCTTAGTAGGATATTCGTTAGAGAGTGCACGATCAACGTGGAATACTACAGTGTTACCAGCGAATTCGAATGCAGCGTAAGTAGCACCAACCTTGATGCCCTTGTTTTCGAACTGAGAATACATGAACTGCTGATCAACACGATGCTGAGCGAGGAACTCTGCGAGAGAGTGCTGCATATCACGATAAAGAATATCGTTTACAGCGAATACAAACTTATTACCTACAGAATCTTCGCACTTCTCAGCGAGAGCAGTCATAGCCTCGGTAAGAACGTTTGCGGAGAGTTTAGAATAGTTATACTTAGAAGCATAACGGTTGATCTGAGGAACGAGACCATCACCAGCGATGAGTTCGCGACCCTGACGATCGTGGAGTGTGCACTTGCCGTGCTCGTCCATAGTAGACTTCTGCCACATAAGAGAGTTGTTACGAGCATCCATAAAGTTGTCAAGAAGAACTTTCTTCATACCTGGCATCTTGAAGAGGTAGTTCTTATTGCCACCTACGTCTTCTTTAGTTACCTTAACGAATGCATCCTCGAGTGCGAGATAACGGCTAGAAGCGTCGATATCGCAACGGAATTCCTGGATCCAACCACGCATCTTTTCGTAGTTGCTCTGATATTTGGTGAAGCCCATTTCATGAAGTTCAGGCTGAATGTTACCAATCCAACGGGTAAGCATACCTGCCTGGCAGTCTTCAATCTAAAGTTCTGCAGAATAGTCAGAATCGATAAGACGAACTGAATACTCCCAGAAATCATCAGCCTTACGAATAGGACCATCGATAACGATGCAGAGCTGATGAGAACCTTCAATCATGAAGGTATCGTTTACTTCGTAATAACGACGATTGAAAGCCATAGGAATTTCAATGCCGTGAGCGTGAGCGTACATAGCAGGTACAGAAGCAGCGAAAGGAATACGAACGATGTCGTTCATTTCAACTTCCCACTCGAACATAAGAGATTCGATCTTCTGATATTTAGAACCGCTCTTGCTGTTGTTGTACATAACGTTACCGAAACCTTCGGTAAAGTAAGAAGCAGTGTGCTTCTCATAAAGCTTAGCAGCAACACCGAGGTTTTCAGCGTGTGCGCCAAGGAACTGATACCAGTCCTTTGCGGTGCGAGTAGCAGCCATTTCAGGACGAATGGTTGTAAAGTTTGCAATAATTGCCATATTAGTCTAAAATTTTTAAAGTTGTTTATACGTTAAAATTAAATTTATCCTGAGAGCGACTTGTGCTTTTACGGGCAGCTGTTTTGTTTACGCTGCGCGGCGCCTAGGATGATCTTGCTTTGGCGATCTCTGCCTTATAATAATCTGTGGTTGCATCGAATACTTCTTCGCCATGCAATAGGAACCAAGCCATACGAAGTACGTTATTTGGATCATCCATTGCTCTAGCAAAAGCGGTACGATTAGCTGCATCTTTATCGAGCACGAAGCTTAACAGTTCGTCTTTATCATTGTTATCAAGGGTGACACCCTGAATGTCATTGAAACCAGAAGCTGCATTATAATAAGTATTAATGAAGTTCTGCTCGTCAGCTTGTCTACGTTGTTGATCTTGCTCTTCCAATGCCTTCAAGGCATCCATCTCTTGTGCTTTATACGTGTTACGTAAAAGGGAAACTCTCTTGTTGAAAGAATCTTGATCTAGTTTGAGGCGTTCAATCTCTGCATCAATTTCCTCATCAGTCATTTCGTCACCGAAACGCTGGATGAAATCGTAAGCGATAACCTCTTCATCTGAATATGAATCAATATCTGTTTGTTTAGGTTGACCGGCAAGATACTCATCAATAGCAGCTTGTCGTTGTATTTGTGCAAAATCTGCAAGAGAAATGCCATTCTGACGGAGGTAATTGATAGCGTTGAGCTCGTCATCAGAGAACAAGCTTCGTTCATCTGGAGCATCTCCGCCAAGGATCATTACCTTTTCTTCATCAGAAAGATCATCAAATTTTACTTCCTGCAGATCACCATTTTCATCATAAATTTGGATTCGATTGCGATCTAGACCCTTTGCTTTTAATAGGTCCGATACGTAATCAGAGTCATTCGAAGGCTCTTCGATAGTATCGAAATCAGAGTCTTCATAAACTAGCTCGTCATCCTGAATAGGAGCATCAGTGCTAGTTTCCTGTACTTCTTGTTCCTGGGGTTCGCCGAAATCGAATACATCCCCATCTTCAAAAAAATCAGCCATAATAATTCATTTACGTATTAATTCTTATTAACATATCTAAGTATGTTTCCATACTTTTGGTAAAATTAAATTAAATATATCATTTAAAAAAGAAACCTCTCTTTTAGCAAAGTTATTTAATTTAAATTTAGTTTAAATTTACAGTTTTTATCAAACTCTTTTAAATGTAAAAAGAATCGAATAAGAAGTAAAATACCAACAATAAATACTATCCAGTGTAGTGTATTCAAAATACTTCCAAAGTTTATACATTCCTGTAACCACATATAGAAGTTAACACCAGCTGTGTAAAAAATCTATTCTCGATGTATTTTACAGAACCCGAGTCCTTTTGATAGGAAATATGTCGGAATTAACGGGAGTAAAGCAATTCCGCAGAAACCCTCTGCGAATGTTAAAGAAAATCCCAATAAGGAAAGTCCGACATGTATTAACATAATTACAGCAGTTACAAATGGAGTATATTTAAGACTCCATAGTGCCAGCTTTTGATATTGCTTTCTAGTCATAAATAAATTTATCTAGATCAGCCTTCTCCCAGTAAAGTTCTTTCCAACCTCTAATCTTCTTTCCTTTTGGAATCATTTCGCAGCGAATCCAAGAATCAAAGGTAGATCTACTCATATTTAGATATGAACAAGCATCCGCTTTACTCATTCTATATTCGGGAGATAATTTACTCATTTGTTCAATTGCATCAAAAGCCTCAGAAGGAGACAGGGTACTTATCCCTGTCTCCAACTCATCAGCTTTCTTTCTTAGCATTTCAACTAAGGTTTTTACTAAGTAATCCATAATTAAAGGAAGTTTGCGAGAACCATTACGTGATGATCGTCAAGACGTTTAATGACGCGATATTTTGTACCAAGAGTAGCAATACCACCTTCAGCAACATCACAACGCTGACCTACTACGCAAGTACCATCATCATCGACAATCAATTGACCAAGAAGACCCACAATACCCCATTCGGAACGAAGTTCACGAGGAATATATTCTCTTTCAGGATCGTAATCTGGATTTTCGATACGTCTCTCTTCTTCAACAATCTTAACGGATCCATCAGCTTGAGCGTATTCTACATTAACCTTTTCAGTAAGAATCTTGCCATAGATGTCTTTGACAAAACGCTCATCCCATTCTTCAGAAGCAGCATTACCTAAAACTGCACATGTACTTGAAATTACACCAATTACATCATCACCTGGATTTGCAATTGCAATCTTACCGGAAGGAAGAAGGGCAACAAATTTACCACGTCTATCTTCGTTATTAGGATTTCCATCTTCCCATTCAAAGAACTCAGCATAGTCAGCACCTGATGTTGAATAAGTTTTACCGTAAGTATTAGAGTTTGAAGTTCTAAATTGATTGGTCGCAGATCCACCACCTACTACGAAATAAGTTGTTGCAATATTTGCTAATGACATGCTTCTGCTATTATAATTACCAACAGCAATCATGGAATCTTGATAAGCCTCTACCTAACGTCCCATCGCATGAGAGCAATCTTTTTTAGCAATACACTCAGCGCCACTAGCATGCGAGCCTAAGCCAATAGTTCCAGTATGATAGCCTTCCGCATGGGAGGCTATACCAAACGCGCCATAAATTTTATTAGCGTAAGCAAAAGTACCATTATTTACCGAAGAAGGGAATCCACCGGCCGTTGCAGTTGTAGTAAGATTAAATGTTGTACCAGAAAGTCCAGGATCGCTAATACCCTCGCAATACGTATAATAATTGACTCCGTCGACGGTCATTCGAATGAATTTATTACCAATCGCCGGAGCAGATGCTCCTGAAGGTTTGGTACAGTTGATTGTCAGTTTACCAGAACCAGCATCTTCGGTAATAGTACTTGCTTTAAGCCTAGTAGATAATGCGGTCCAAGTAATACCATCTTGAATACCTTCAACATGAGATCCGGTACCGCAAGCAACACCATTTCGACATTCAGCATGTGTGCCTATGCCTTGAGCGGTAGTGTCAACACCTTCTTGATGAGAACCTAGGCCAAATGCTAAAGCATTATTTGACAAAGCAATACCATCAGCATGTGCTCCTTCTCCAGAAGCTTGCAATGTATAACTTCCAACTGCATATCCTTGAGCATGTGAGCCAGATCCATCTGATTTAATATAAGCGTCAGTTTCAGCATATCCTGAAGCATGAGCACCGATTCCAGATGCAATTATGTGATTGGCAAGGGTACAATAACCAGAAGAATGAGATCCATTGCCTGAAGCTTGAGTTCCATAACCTTCTGCATGAGCTCCGTACTCGCCTGAAGCTTGAGTTTCATAACCTTCTGCATGAGAACCATAATTACCGGAAGCTGTTCCGTGACAGCCTTCTGCGTGTGATCTAAGACCGGATGCTTGGTTTAGAGTACAAAGATCTCCATCAGTTCCTTCAGCCAGAGAATCTACAGAGGCTGTATAAATATGACCTTCAGCAGTGCATTTGATATCATAAACTTGATTTTGAACTTTAATTTTATTAATTGTTGCCATAATATTTATTAATTTTCAATTTGTTCTTCAGAATCTTTAACATTGACCTATCTTCCATTTCCGAAAGCTCCGGTAATACTACTTAAACCAAGTAATGCAGCACTTGTAATAAGATCTACCTCAAGAAGATCTTTTACATAACTAGATAATTCTTTAGTTATAATTAGAGATAGAATTGTGGCTGCAACCACACATATCTAAAACGTGCCATATCCAATTCCACCCCAAAGTCGTTTACTACTAGGCACACCCTTTTCAGAATGTGCCTAGTAAATGAATGAATTTTTATTCATAAGTTTTGAAATTAAATTTCAGATTCTTCGAATCCCTCAGATTGGATTCTAGGCATAGCGCTATCAATTAGCCATAAGTTCCAAACTGACCAAGTACCTTGACCTGTTGCAAACTTGATTGAATTAGCAGCACCACCAGCATTTAAGAACGAATCATCCTCACTAACAAATCTAATCATACAAGGATTGTTATCTGTGTTGATGTTTGTAGTGATACTTTCTGGATCAGTAATGCTCGTTGCATTAGCGACTTGGAACTTCTTTAATGTAGTTGACCATGTAGCTTGATCATCAACATTACCAGTAGGACCATAACCACCAACCTTTGACTTGATTGTGTAGTAGGTGTTTTCAGTAGGCACCTGTACATCTACCAACTCATCTTCAGTAATCGTATTAGGTACTGCGATGATAAAGTTCACGTATCTTGTTGTATTACCACGTCTCTGTGCAGACAAGTTGAATGTAACTGAATTACTTGTCATGTTATAAGCGGTGAAACTTGATATTGATGTTGGAGTTTGAGTTGTTGAAATTGTATTTCTAACCGTTGTACCTCCAGTGGCTACTGATGCTGTCACGCTAGATGTAGATGAACCATATATGTAGAAATATATTGTTCTCGGGAATGTAGAACCGTCGAATGTTACAGTAACAGAACCACTTCGTGCTGTCGTATTATTCAATGAAAGTCTTGTGGTTGAACAACCATATAAATCATAACCATTGATACTTGCTGCAGTATACCGTGCAAAATTACCTGTTGTATTTGCAGTAAATGAACCACTTACACCAAATGTCTTCGCTACAGGTTGCAATTGCTGTTCAGTTCTTGTCTCTGCAACTTTACTAATAATCATCTTATAATCATCAGTAGCATTTTGGTCAATCAAAATCTTTGTTGCTTGAAGTTCCGCAGTACCTACAGCACCCAACACACCGTTGTTGTAACCAAGAATGTAACCACTTGTTTTATTTGGGTTAACCATTACAGCTTCAACAGACTGTCCAGCTTGCATACCATTTAATTGGTCATAAGACATCATGTTCATTGTGTGGTCAAAGTCATAAAGGTTTTCAGGGAATTGTTCAATGAACAACTTAGCTACGTTATCAAGATTCTCTTTCCACAAACGAGCAGTTACAATACCGTTAATTTCACGACCATCAGCACCACCAAGAACTTGGCCATTACCATTACAGAAACCACCAATTACCAATGGAGCAGTATGCTCATAGAGTGTACCCGGGAAAGTATTCCAGTTCTTACCATCAATACAATACTTAACTACACTACCGTTACGTTGTAAAGCTACATACTGTTCAGCACCAGTATTGAATGTAATACCCTCAATCTGACCTGATGAAGTCTTAGTCATACGAATCTCAGTGATAGTTCCATTTATATCTCCACCACCCTGAACCTGCATTACCATACCAGGCCAAGGTGAACCAGTCTCATCCATACAGTGAATTGCTGCTCTCTGACCAGAAGTACCAGGATTGAGTTTAGCATGGAACTGCAATGTCCAAACCTGCCATTCTGGGTCATCACTAAATAACTGATAACCAGTGTTGATAGGAGTTTTCTTTGTAGCATCACCGTCAAACATCTGATTTTCCCATATTGCGAATGGTTCAGGAAGTTCAACATCGTCTTCTTCATCAATAACACCTAATGCAGCTTTAACAAAGGAGAGACGAGTAGCATACCACTGACGAATCTGCTGAATGTTGTTTGTGTCTACTGAAGGAATACCTGTACAAGCACCATTACCTGTAGTAGCGGCGTAGTCTTCAGCAACTAATGAAGCAGGAGCTATACCGATAAACTTCTCAAATCGTTCAAGTACGTTAACGAAACTCATTGGACCTTGAACTAATCTAGTATAAGATGCACTCAATTCAGCAGCGAACATATCAACTAATCTCAAGTATAACAAGTTACCAAGACGTCCATTTACCATATCCTCAAATGAAGTACGACCGTATGTAGCAGGTAACATCTGTGAACCATCCCAGTAGAGACCGAATGTAGAGTCCATATCATAAGCACTTGCAATGAACTTATTACCGTCATATGATAACCAGATGTGGTTCTTGCCAAAACCATCCAAGTTACAAATCAACAAACCGAACACATAATAATCAAGCACGGATTGAAGGTCTACATAACTTGAGAGATTAGATTTGAATTCTTCATCTGTTGAATTCATGATAAAGCTTACTAATTCATTGAAACGAGCAAGAAGTTCAGCAGGTACTTCACTATGTAACTCATCAGTCCAGTCGGTTTCATCCCATACAGCAGGAGCACGGAAAAGTGCTTCATTGTAGTTCTCACCGCATAAAATCAAATGTTCTGGATTAGTTTTATCCATATTTGTCATCCATGCATCCTTAGGAATATTCATTGAGTAACGACCCCAATAAACATTATCGCCGTAGAACTTGATAGGGAATCCGTCAATAGCGCCCTGATTAGGAGATGTTCTCAGTAATTCAGGAAGCTGCTCATAGTCATCACGAGACTTAACTACGTCACCCCAAAGTTGTGCAGAAACAACATTACGAGAATGAGTAATATCAATCCAGTTAGCTTTCATCACATACTTCGATTGAGCACCCCAACCGAAATTAATCTTCTGCTTTGTCGTACAAGCCTTATCTGAATAGAATGTAATAGTAAAGTTCTTCTTATTGTAAGCTGTACTTGAGTTACCTTGCACTTTCAAAGTAGCATAGCAGTCAATGTTGAAAGCTGAGGAGCGATAATGACAAGCACCTTTGAAGTTACCTTCATCTTTAGTATGAGGAAGAAGTCCGTCAAAGTATAGAGTGGGAATGTCTGTAGGAAGTGTGGTTTTCTTTACTGGTTCTACAGGAGTATCTGGAGTAGGATCCTCTTCTATTTCGGGGAGTTCGTCAGTAATTGTATGACTATTTCGTAACCCCTCAACGAAAGTCACGTATTCAGCTTTTTCGATCTCTACACCATCTTTATAATACTTTCCAAATTTGTATTCTAATAGCATATGTTAAAGTTTTTTAAGTTGATATTTGATACAACAATAAGCTTCAGAAATAGACGTAGTGGGATAGTTGTGAATACTAAAATGAGTAAAATCATTTGAGTGAGAGAAACGTCCGATACCGTAGCTGTTAACTGGGTTATTAAGAGTAGTTGCAGAACCGTTGCTATTATACATATAAGCATCACCATAAGCAATTGCCGAGATGTCATTTAAGTTAATTACATTTGCGGCAAAATAAGCAGCTCCCATTTTATTAGTACCATTACTACGAAGTACTTGCTTAGATGCATCAGTTACGGCTCCATCATAAAAACCACCAAAGATATTAGTGGCTACTGGAGCTGCGTTTCCAAACCAGTGGATAAGTACATATAGTTTGTCGAAAGCATATCCTTCTGGCGCCTCAATTCCTACATAATTATGAGTAGTTATATATGCAGTATCAAATTCGGCAATATTCCAATCTGGACACTTTTCATTTACATAGTCTTCAGTAGCGATGTAAGCAAAGTCTCGAAAATCGCCTTTGCCGTCGTTACGTAAAGCATAGTAACTGTCAGCTTTTTCCCCATTTACATCTTTAATGTGGAAAACGAAATCACCTTTATTTGCCCAGTTAGTAAGATCACGAATATATCCAGCTTCAAGCATACCTTGCTTAGGATTATTTGTATCATCTTTAGCATTGATTTCCCACTTAGAGCCAAGAACGTCCGCAGTATAAGTGAACTGTGATTCGCTCATAACTCCATGAAGATTAAGAGCAGCTCCATCTGTAAGATCTGCAGTAAGAGCAGCTTGAACTTGAACTTCTGGAGCACTTTCCATCTGATCAGAATTTGCCACAGCAACGCCCATAGAATCTCTACGCATAACTGACATTGCAGTATTGTCTGCATTGTGAACAAGAATTCCCTGACCTGACAAAGTAGTTTCGTCGTCGGCGTCGGCAGTATCAGTTACCGTAATTTCTTTATTTGCTGCTATATAGTTCTTACCTTCTAAGGTGTCATACGGAATGTAATTGCCTCCATCAATAGAAGCACTGATTACATTATCGTCTGAAATTGTAATATTTTCTCCAGCAGTTAATACATTCTGTTTAGATGAATATAAATTTTTTAAATTTTCAATAACGAATGTACTTAGTGTTTTGGCATGTGGCCATCCCTTTTCATCTAATGCTAAAAATTGTCTAATTCTGGAATCCACGTAAATAACAGATCCTTCAGATTCAGATACAGAATAGATGTTTAAAAAAATTTCCTTATACTGCTCGTTGTCAGGAAGAGATCCTGGATCTGCTTGTTTATTAAAATTATCAGATCCATAAACTCCAAAACATAGAACAGAGCCTTCATTCGAAACTGAAGGAAGAGAAACTTTTAGATTATTAGAGTCGACAAACTCAATTCCCTTTTTAATTAACTCAGAGAAAAAGTTGTCAACATCATCAACATTTTTAAATACAGAACCCAAATCGTTTACAGGAATTCTGTATTTGTAACAAGTGTCATAATCCTCTTCAGATTCTAGTATTTTATAATCTTCCGCATCAGCATAATCAAATTGAATTGGATTAATCAGTGCAGCAGATGAAATTAATCTACCTCTCATCCAAATATAATGAGACCCAGCAGTGTATTTTGGACAAATCTCTTCATCCTCAGCTGTAGCAGTAATCAAAATAATAGAATCTTCAAAGGAATCGTTTTGTAATGTTAGACTTCCATTTGAGCTAATGTTAAAAACATTATACAGTCCAGTTAGATCAGTAAAAGAAACCATTATGTATAAATTTAAATATTTTGATAATACAAAGCTTGAATGAAGTCTGTTATTGATTGTTGCTCTATAAATGATCCAGATAGAGAACAAACAACAGCTCGGACATCACTAAATTCCTGACCATTTTCAGTTAACTTAGTTTTTAGATCTTCTAAACTCCAATTGAAATTAGCACAACTTTGCTTTATAAAGTTAACAATGCTATCTTTCATTTCCTGTAGAATAGGATGAGATTTATAAGAATATAATGCCCGTTGATAATAGAAATACGATAGAATCAAAGCTTTAACGACTTCGTGTTGAAAATATTCAATTTGTTCGGGGAATCGTTTAGCACATTCGAAATGGGGAACTGAATTTGCATATACATAATCTGCAAAATACTTTTCAGTATATTCTACATCAGATCCTTCCATTCTAGAATTAGATAAAGACTTTGGATTTGTATACCATTTATATAGTGGCTTATCAGCCTGCATTATAGTGAGCTGTTTGCCAGCAATTACACCGTATACGAAGTTGTTAAAATATAAGTCTTCATTTCCAAATAGGTCTTCCTTGAAGTTAATAGAATTTTCTATGAGAAATGATCTTTTATAAAAATTTCCATGCAACCAAGTAGTAGCTGTAAGAATTCCTTCATCAACATCCTGCATTGATGCTTTTTGAATAGGAGAAAAAAATAATGGAACATTATCTTTAATTTCCTCAGATAGAGCATCAACAGACTGTTTTAAACAATTAAATGCTCCAGGCAAAAATACATCATCGTGATCTATAAAAGCTATCCAATCTCCGGTGGCATGCGCTAGACCATCTAATCGAGTATTACCCGGGCAATGATATTTATGCTTTTTTGTTTTATAGTGTTTAATATCGAGTAGTTTATTATACTTTTTAACTACTTCCATAAATCCATCCGTAGAGTGATCATCACTGATAATCACTTCTACAGATTCGAAATTTTGATTTAAAATGGACCGCAATACTTTTTCAATTGTGTCCTTACAATTATGACATGAAACAATTACACTTAAGAACATATAACATTATTTAAATAGTTCTGAAAAGAACGTTCTCGGTGAATAAGGTGGAACAAATGGTTCGTTGCAGAATCCCTCAATTACCACTTTATACAATCCATAATAACTATCTACATTGTGTTCGATTTGATTTATAAAATCAAATACAGTCAATCCGAATCGTTCATACGCTTCAGCTAATGACTGTCTGAATACCCATTTATCAAAATAAATTCCTTTGCTAATATAATATTGATAAAGGAAATATCCAATAAGTAAGTAATAAATATATTGTTCGAACACTGGTTGAAGGTTTCCTTCCGTAGGTTTAGTCCAAGGAAGAATGGAAGCCTCAAGATAGTCATTAAAGTGCATTTTCATTTCGTAAACATATGGTACACTATGTGATAGTGATTTTGGATTATATAACCAATTGTAAACGAATGTATCTATGAATGTGAAAGCAGAATCTTCGCTTAATAAATATGCTTGAACTTGGTAATTAAAGTAGTAATCTTCACAAGTAAACATTGAATCTTTAAAGCGAATCTTATACTTTTCGATAAATTCTCTTTTATAACATTTTCCGTGCATCCAAATAACACTTACAGACTGATAATCCTCAGCATCTGTATATTCAGTACCATCTGGGTGGAATTGCTTTACTTTACCAAAAATACATTTGGCTTCTGGATGTTCTTTAATTGTTTTAGAAAATTCAGATAAAGCATTAGGGCGTAAAGTATCATCACAATCAATGAAGACCAACCAGTCTCCAGTAGCAGCGTCAATTCCATAATTGCGGGAATTGCCCGGATTGTGTTTACGAAGATCTGTGCCAACAAATTTAATATTTAGAGCATTTGTGTATTGAGGCTCTACCACAGATCTAAAAGAATGATCAATAGTGTCATCTACTAAAATGATTTCTATATCATTTAAATCTACTTCTTGATTGATGACAGAGTCAAGAAGTGGTGCGATAGTTTCATCGCAATTATAACATGGGACAATAATACTATAAAACATGAGCAAAAATTTTAAAAATACACGAGGCCCGAAGACCCCGTGTATTAATTATTTAAATTAACCAAGAGCACCGTCTGAATCAGTTGTAACAGCAGTTACAACAGAACCAGTAGCGGTACCGGTTACATGAGCAACATTACCCTTGTTGAGAGTTACAGAGTTAAGAACGTTAGCAGTATTAACAGTAATATTGCTGCAAACCTTAACAGTCTGAGCAGTACCCCAACCAGTAACAACACCTTTGGTGCCGGTAGGTACGGAAGTAATAACTGTTCGTGAAGCAAGACCACTTACATAGTTAATATCACCAGTGTAGATCTTATCTGCTACATATTCAACTTTAGTAACAACAGTCTGATTAGATGTATTAACACCTGTAGGAAGTGCAATAGTACCAGTACCAACAGCACTAACCATGTTACCACCTGCAGAACTTGTAGCAAGAGACTTAGTCTCATTGTTAAGAGTAACAGTAACACCATTTGTAGCTGAAGTAGCAACGCTAATAGATGCAGCTGTAGGAACAGCAACACTAACGGTTGGAGCGGTAAGAGTAGCTGAAGTAGGAACTGATACAGAACCTGTTACACTATTTGTTGTAGAAGTAGGAACGCTTACTGTAGCTGAAGTAGGAACAGACAAAGAAACAGTTGGATTGGTATGAGTTACACCAGTAACAACATTAACAGTAGACATACCTGTAGGAACAGAAACAGTAAATACAGGCTGTGTAAGAGTAACTCCAGTAGGTACAGAAATAGAAACAGACTTATTACCAGTATTAAGAATAACGTTAGTAGGAACATTTACGGTGTAGCTTGGGAAACTTACTGAGCCATCAGTCAAATTCAACCAACCTGGGAGATTAAGAGTAGTGCCAGCAACAGATGCATATTCCACATTTTTACCACCTGATTTAGTAGCAGTATTAAGAGTAAGATTCTGCTTAGCGTAGCTACCAACTGATTGCAAAGCAGTAACAGTACCAGTTAGTACAGTAACACTAGTACCAACAGATGATACTGTGCCAGATTTACTACCGTTTTTAAGAGTTACTCCAACATCAGTAGATCTTGTTGCAGTTACTGTACCATTGTTCAATGTATGAGCGTGATCAGAAGTATTAGCTGTGCAGCCGCCGCCACTTACGGTAGCATTCTTGCTGCCATTGCTAAGAGTAACAGTAGCGGAACCATTGTTAAGAGTAACAGAACCACCGATTGTTACAGATTTACTTCCATTGTTAAGAGCTACGCTGCCACCAGAAACAGTAGCAGATCTGCTGCCAGTAGTAAGAGTTACTGATTTAGAACCATTATTAAGAGTTACTGATCCGCCAACTGTAGCGCTAGTAGGAACGTTTACGTCAGAGAAAGTAACAGAGGTTACTACTGATTTAGTAGAACGACTGGTTGCAACAGTAGTATTTGAAGTGCCTAAGCTAGTAGGATATGCTACATTTCCAGTTGAAGGAGTAACACTTGTGATTACATCAGCAGGAGCAGAAGTAACAACGTTAATAGAAGCGGTGGAAACACTGTGTGCAGAGCTAGAACCAAGAGCTGCAGTAATAACAGTGATGTCAGAAGCAGCAAGAGTCTGAGAACTTGCAATAGCAGTTCCAGCACCAGCACGAGAAACTGAAGTAACAACTGGAATAGAACCTGGAGTTACACTGGTACCAACGGATACATTACCGGTAGAAACAGAAGTAGTGATAGTACCGGTAGTCTGCTTGGTAGAACCCATGAGCTCCCACTTTGAAGTTGTGCCATTGAACACAAATTCCTGAGTTCCGTATACCACCATATCACCATTTACAGCAGTATAAGATTCACCGGCAATGGTAATAGGATTAGCAGTATCTTGATCGTGAAGCTGAGTAGTTGTGACACCAACAAAATGCATAGCATTATCCAGACCGATCTTATACGTGGTAGTACCGACGGTGACATGAGTTAAATAAGGAGTATTTGCCATAATATTTAGTCAATTTTAAATGCGTTAAATGAATTTACATTGCTAGCAGTCAATATGAGAGTTGTATCATTTACTTCCATGGTAGGCATTGTAATTTCATCTGAAGATTTATTAATTTCTGTAATTAATTTCTGAATGAAAGCATTAGATAGTACAATTTCCTCAATCATCAATTGAGAAACATCCACATACTGTTTGTCATATGTTACATATTTTATTTTACCTGATTCCAGTGAAATAAAATAGCATTCTCTCATGTCATCAGTTGGAACGGCTGGAAGATCCGAATCTTTCACAACTGTTCGAACAGAACTGATTAATAATTCACCTTTGTACAGTTGATGATTATCGAGAACATATAACGCATTTGGATCTTTAGTTGCGAGTGATTTATATGCACTAAGACTTCCGTAATTAAATGTAACCATACTTAATAAAAATATGCGATATTAAAAATATTCCCCAGGAAGAATATTCCCGGGGAATACAAATTTTTATATTAGCTTAATTAAGCAATAACGTCCCAAGCAAGAGCGTTGGTGATAGAATCATCAACATACTTGTCAGAAGCAAGACCGGTAGCGGTAGGTTTGGAAGAGGTAAGACCGTCCTTAAGAGTAGGTTCGGTAGCTACAACGAGGCCGATGGAATAAGCGTGGTCGTTAGAACCTTCAGCAGCAGCATCGTCAAGAGAAATGTACTTGTCGTCATTCTTCTTTACAAGAGTAGTTTCAGACTGATCAACTAATTCGATAGCATTTGCAAGAGCATTAAGTGCTTTATTAACATCATCAGCATTGTAAAATACATCATGCTTGCCTGAATCTTCGAAACTGATGTCACCAGCAGCAAGAGCATCACCGAGAATTACGTGACCAAATTCATCACGGCCTACTTTAACAGCTGCAGCATCAGCCTGAGTAGCTGTAGGATGAGTGTATTTATAAGTTACGTCGCCAAGAGTAACACCATCTTCAGCAGAAACTTCTAAGCTTTCAACCTTAGCAACTGCATCAGAGAGCTTTTTAGTAGCACCAACAGTTACATTATAACCATCTGCAGAAGCATCGATGAGTTCACCATCACCCTCAGCGGTAACTTCGAGAGCTTCGAGAGCTTCAATGCGATCTTCAAGACCTTTTTCTACACCAGTAGCACGAGTAGTTTCATTACCAACTTCTTGCTTAATGTAACTATATGCATCGCTTGCTACAACAAGACCAGAACCCTGAGATTTGATAGTACTGGTTTGAGGAGTGATTACATAATTCTCAACTTTCAAAAGGTTTTCATCACCAGAAGTGTAAGTGTCGATGAAAGAAGATACATTAACGAAGATAGGATCTTTACCAGCGTCGGTATTGAAAGTAAGCTTAATATAAGCACCAGCTGCCTGACCTTCTGGATCAACAACGAGCTCAGCAGAATTGAGCATACCGTCCTTGATGAATGCAGTAGCATCGATGTCAGCAATAACAGCATTTTCCTTACCGGTCAACTGAATTTTCTTACTTGTCTCATCGTAGTTTAAGCCAAGAGTGGTAGAAAGTTTCTTTGCATCGCTAAGAGAAAGAACCTTTTCATTATCAGCGATAGAAATACGAGCTTCGTCTTCAAGCTCTTTAATTCTTGCATCAAGACCTTCTTCAACACCTGTTGCACGTTCCTCTTCAGCATCAATTGCATCCTGGAGATCACCTTCAGCACCTTCAGCACGTTCTTGCTCAGCAGCGATTGCGTCCTGAAGAGACTTAACGTCTACAAAGAGACCATCATTTTCGAGGGATACACCGTTGCCTGCTTTAGCAGAGATCTTAGCCTCAGCAGTGAGAACACCATTCTCATAAGTAAGATCAATAGCCTTACCATCAGTTACAGTGAAGTTAGCCTTAGCTTCTTCGAGAGCTGCAATACGTGTTTCGTGATTCTCAACTTGCTTCTTAAGAGTATAGAATGCAGTTGCATCAGGCATACGGAGCCACTGGTTGTGAGCCCATACCATGTAAAGAGGATATTCTACCTGTTCAGAACCCTCAACCTTTTCGTAACCACTGGTTACGGTAGCAAATACTAATGCACCAGCTACAGCTTTAGCGCTTACTGCGCTCCATGCGCCCTGTGCGGAAACAAGGCCTGTAAAATTTTTAAATGTCATAAATCAAAAAATATATTTATAAAATGTTAAATTTAGTAATTAGTCAACTGAGGGCTCTTCTGATTCAGCAGGAGCGTTAAGTTCTTCCCAGTCGAGACGATAGCCTACATAGTTTTCTACGTATGCTTTAAGTACGAGATCATTTACAAGTGCACCAGTCTGGCTAAGCTCCGGATCAGTGTGCTCAGTGAATGTCTCAGGAGCAACAGTAGCAAGTTTAGCAGAGATTTCGCCATCAGAAACTTCGATAGTGGTGTTATCACCTACAAGATATTCTTTAGCTTCGAGAAGTTCGATACGATCCTCAAGTTTACCAAGAGTATCGCCTTCTTCAGAAGCGTCATCTACAAGAGCAGTCTGAACAGCTGCAGCAGTACCAGCTTCATCGAAAGATCCTGCATTTACGCCAGAATCAGCGAGCTTACCATCAGCATCAAGAGAAGCGAAATTGCCCTCTGTTGCATCAGCAACAGCATCGAGCTTAGCGTTCCAAGCAGCTTTTTCACCTTCAGCTACGTGAATATCATCGTTAGCGATGTGAGCAGCGGCAGCATCGAGAGCACCTTTTACTTCAGTAAGATTACTATCAACTACTTCGATTTTTGAAATAGCATCATCTGCAGTAGCTTGTGCATTACTTGCATCGGTAATTGCTTTAGTAGCATCAGCTTGAGCTGCGGCTGCATCTGCGATAGCTTGATTAGCGGCTGTTTGAGCAGCTTGAGCTGTTTCAAATGCTTCAGCAGCCTTTTGATTAGCAGATTCAGCTTCATCTTTAGCCTCGGTTGCAATTCGATATGCTTCAGATGCTTTCTCAGCAATTTCACCTTCGACTCCAATTGCACGCTCTTTTTCAGCATCAATTTTAGAATCTAAAGCGCTAAGTTGTTCAACGATTCCAGGAATCTGTTTAAGTAATGCAATAGCTTCGTCAGAAAGTGACAAGTGCCAAACTCCATCTTCATCTTCTTCTACAAGGAGATAATCTTCGGAGTCAGAAACAATACCTGGGAATTCATAAGGATCAACTGATCCACCGCCTTCACCGCCTTCACCGCCGAGGAGTTCATAACCCTTGCATCCTAAGTATAAATATTCAGTATACTTATTACCTTCTTCTTGTTCATCTTCAGGTTTTTCAATCAAGTATACTGTACCAATCTCACCAATTTCTGGCAATTCTTTAACAATGTCAAAACGCAAAGAACGATGATCTCTTTTATAAAGATAAAGTAATGATTTTGCGATACTGCGAAGCAATAAGCTATACTGCTCTTTGCCATAATATGCAGGATCTCCATCAAACTTAATGAATACTTCAGAGAGCACTTCCTTCAACTCGCAAATATCATCGATTACGTGATAATTTACAGGAAAGACGTTGTTAGGTCCGCCACATACTGGTTTTGGGTCTGGGCATTCACAGTCATGATGGTGACATTCACAAGGATCTTTGTGTTCACATCCGCATGGCTTAGGTGGACATCGATTAAAATTTTTCTTATGCATAATATTAAAGTATTAATTAGTAAGCTAAGTTACCATAAATTATTGTAAATAAAAACACATGCGCAATTTATCCATATGAACACAATTAAGCTCTGATATACTTTTGAACTTAAAAATATACCAGAGTTTAATATTAATTTTGATAGATAAGTGATTTTAATTGTAATGAATCTTTATCTGTATAAAAATTCACTTTCAATATATCATCCCCACAATCTAAAAAGTCTATTAATGCCTTAGTTTCTTCATTTGAAATAAAATGCAAACTAAAAGTCAAAGTGAACGCTACACCTAAATTCTACACGTGAGATTGTATAAAGCATTCTCCAAAACAATTGTCGAATCTAATTTTCATCCCGGTATTTTCGTTGTGAAAAGTTAAAGTAGACTTTGGGGACACTTTATATACACCTGCTGGATATGGAATTGGATCACGTCCTAAGATTGGAAACTTTAGTTCTACAAAACTTTCATTAGCTGTTGTAAATAAAGATTTTTCAATATCTTCATTACTTTGAAAAAATCCTACTTTAAATTCTAAAGTTCCTAATTTAGAATCTGGATTATTAGTAACTTTCATTTGCTCGAAATGTGCAATCCAATCTTTGGTATTTTTAGATAAGATATTCCATTTAAACTAATCAACATTATTATAATTAATGAGTAAAAGTACAGAATATGTTTCACAATCTACATCGCAGAATCTAATATCAGATACAACATCTCGTTCAGGAAAATATCCACCATCTTTATAATCAGATCTACTAGAAGCAGGAGTTTTCCATGAATATGTAGAATTAGAATTTAATGTTAAAACTTGTCCTTTTGCACCAGAGCCAACAGGATTCTTCATATAATTATCTGCAACAAATGTTTTATATGTTGCAAACTCATCCTTAGATGTAAAAGTTTCTTTAATTTTATTCCAGAGTGTAACAAGACCTGTTTGATCTAAAAACTTTGCCATAAGTATTCTTAATTAAGTGATTCAATAAATGTGTCTGGAATACTCTCAACAGAAGTTCCAGCTGGTACATAAACATAGAGATCTCCATCCATCAAAGTAACTGGATAATAATTAAGTTTCTTATCCATTGCACCACCTAAACGAACTGTTCCATAAGAAGTGGATGTTGCAGGCTCTGCCTCAGGCTTACGAGGATCAAATCTACAAAGCATTCCATCTTCAATCTGAAATCCGTAGTAGTTCTTTCCTTCTTCGTATTCGCTTGAAGGAGCAATTACTCTGACATTTACCGGAAGATCTATTTCTGAATTAGACAAATCAGTCTAAACTTCAGCAAGAGTGTGGCCTGTACCAGAAACTTTTAAAGTGATTGGATGATCCAATTTATTAGCTTTATTTGCTTTATAAATGGTATCAAATACTTTGTTATCATCAGGGAGAGAACTATACCAAATCTTTCTTTGTTCATCAATTTGCAAAGCAAAATATTGAATAGAGTCTGGACTAATTATTTGTCCCGCAGGAAGTTCACCTTGAATAATATCAAATCCAAATGCTGCATACTGAGAGATATAAGGACGTTCTTCAAGAATATTAATAGTAGTAATACAGTTTACACTTTTATTCTCTAAATTTGATACAAAAGCATTAATTTGATGTACAAAATCAGATTCAACTTCTAAGAGAAGTGATAAATTTCCATTCTCATCCTTATATATAATTAATGCTCGAATCTTTCCGTCAGCAGCATTGAATCCTTTACCCTGAATAACTTGATCACAATTTCCTTCAAACGCGAAAGAAATAAATTTATTTAAAACTGTTAATCCGGATACATTCAAACTGATATTCCAATCAGTAGCGTAAGGAATTGATGTGATAATATTAACATATTTTGCAGATTCGTTTGATTCATTCAAAGCGCTAGCAAAACAAAATAAAAGCTTACTTCTATCACCGAAAGCTTTTAATACCGATTTAGTAATTAAAGAGTCATCCATCATAGCAATTCCTCCACGTTTTTAGCGTCAAACAAATCAATATCTTCGTTAGATGGTTCGCCATCTTCTAGCAATTCTACTTTTACAGTATTATGCTCTGTAAGATTGTGCTTAATTCCAGAATAGATTGTAGGAGCATTTTTGATGTTATCCCATTCTACTTCAGGAACAGAATCACCTTTAATAGTACTCCAGTTTCCATCCTCCTGAATATACCACATGGTTCCAGTTTCTCGATCAATATAAATATTCATTTTCTCACATACTGATAATTTACCCCTATCGACATCAGGCTCTCCATATTCGTTAACTCCATTAAAGTATACAAACTTAGGTGAACATGTTGGGTCCGGAGTATATGCGTAACTTTCGGGCAAAATATTTTTCTCAGAGTAACGATTATAAATAACATTAGGATCGTCCCAAACTCGTCTCCACGTAGACAATGTTTGTGGAGTATTTACGTTTACATAATCCTTAGTGTTTATAATACGCTGAATATTAAACTCTGGATTTCTCAAAATGTACTCATCAATTTTCTATTGTAATTGTTTTGCAGTACATTCTTCTCCTCTATATTTAGCCCATTCTTGTAAATCTTTAAGAATAACCACATACATGATCTTCTTAAAAGCTTCAGGAGCAGAGTCGGCAAGAAATCTCATCCTGTCGACTCTTTCCTGAATAGTACTATAAAGAGTGTTCTCTACATCAATCATTACTTTCCACATCCGCAGGATGCGCCTCGAGATGAAACAGATGGGCGACTTACAGATGCACCAGCGTTACTCTGACATCCACATTTTGGACCAGAACCTTGTCTAGCGAAAGTGCCACATCTATTAAAGTTGTTATTAATCATGTTAAAATATAGAATAGCATCTTCTTTATGTCCCAATCGTAGTGCTTCCTGATGTGCAAATAGAATCAGATAATTTCTAATTGCCTGATCTGAAACCTTATCACAAACTCCAGTAGAGTTAATAACTTCATCCAATATGTTGTTGTAAACATTGCTTACATCTGAACATATTGCAGTAGCATCTGGTAAGTTTGCAGGTCCTGCAACTTCGTGCATAATTTCGTGTACCAAATCTTCTTCACCAATCACTCTAGGATTCCAATCATCAACATGATCTTCTTCTTCCTAAATGTGATGAGGAGAAATTCTCTTTACTTGCTGTGCACTTAGCACGCCGGTGTAAATTGCAGGTACATGAATGTCAAGTTCCTCTTCAATCGGAATTCGAACAACCCAATGAGTTTTTCTAGAAAGTCTGTAACTATAAGTTCCGTCATTTTTAACTTCATCAAGTTCATTAAAAATTCCATCACCGATGTCAAAGACTTCTTCATTCTGAACCATGGATCCAGAGGCGTTTGCAGCACGATAATTAGCAGTTACTAAAAATTTAGTAAATTGATATCCATAAGGACAATCGAAAACAGCTTCTAAGAATTTACCATCTGCAGAAACTCTAAATAAATCAATATAAATAGTTGGATTCATACTTTTTAGAATTTATTATCTTTTATTTCATCGTTAAGCGGATTACTGTCAAGAAGTTGCGCAGCTTCCAATTTATTTCTTTCTTTAATAAGATCCAACTCTTTCTCTTTAAGTTCTTTTTCAGTTTGAATCTTAAAGTAGCCAAGTTCTTGATCCATTTGATTATTTTGTTGTTCGATATTAAGTTTCTTCTCGTTAAGCTGAGCAATCTTACGAGTGCTTTCTTCTAACTGCTTTTGCATTTGCTGCATATTTTTCTGAGCTTCTTGCAATTGCTGAGTAAGTTGTTGTAATTGATTGTTTTCCAATTTCTTTTCTTGAATAGATTTTCTAACCAATTGTTTCATCTCTGTAAGACTCTTAGAGGTAGAAACTATAAGTAATATCTCAGGATCAATCTGAGAAGATCCCGCTAACTGAATAGCCAACTGTTTAATCAATTCTTGTTCTTTGATTATTTCAGCACTATCGGCAAGAGTAATATCGTACGAAGTAAAAGAATAATATTCTGGCAAAAGAGTAAAGATCTGCTATTGATCTCCTAAAACTATTTGTCCAGTAAATCCATCTTTATACACAGTCTTAGCCATATCAATGCAATCTGTCAGAAGTTCTTGTACTAAAGTATCCATTGCATTATAATAGCGTTTAGTAATAATATAAGACTACTGCATGCCTGCTTCAACATTAGCTACAGCATCTCTCTGCTGGATTCCACCGAGTCTCTCTCTAAATACGCCTGTGATAGAGCTGACGGTATCTTCAATATGTTGAATTGCTAACTGAATATATTGAATCGCCTAAAGACCTTGAGTATCATTAAATCCATTATAAATGGTATTAATGTTTTGCTGTCCGTCTTGAGAGCTATCCATGATGGACAGACCTGCCTTACGATATGCTTGATACTTGATAATACGTTCTTCCATATCGTCACCTAGAACTTCTGGAAGTACAGCTAAGTCTACAATTGCACCAGCTGTACCACTCAATGCAATTAGATTGTCAAGCTTATAATTGAGCAAATCATAATTATCTTGAAGATCTGCGGTAGCAAGCATAAGAGAATAAGGAGCTCCGTGTCCATTAGTATACCAAATACCGTTAACACTTAATCGAGGTTCATTAGGAGCATCGGCCTGTCGTGGAAGAAGTACATCGGTATCATCCATGATATAAATATCTTCACCGATTCGAGTAACATGATAGCAGTATCCGATATATTTTTTATCTCTAAAAGCACTATCGATCCATTCTACTTCATAAACAGGAATCAAATCCCATTTATAATCTGGTTCATTATCATAAGGATGAACTCCGGTATCAGCCCAAATTCCTGCACCAACGCTTCCAACTCCTCCACATCTGGCAGATTGACCAGTAATCAATGCATAATTGCCCTCTTCCGATCTATAATGATTTCCATCTCTGATGTCTTTAAGATCTTCTTCAGAAAGCAAATTTCCATATTTAATTTCAATTTCCTCGCAAGTCATCCACTTTCTAACAACAGATTTATATGCGTGTTTCATATATCTGCTTTTCGGATCTTTATCAATCCAAGTATTTAATGGATCACAAACTTCAATTCTAAAATTATCTCTAGATGGAGATGGAATTACTTTAAAGTACGCTTGCCCGGAAATTAATAAATCAAGAAATAGTTGCTCAACTTTATTCATGAAATCCATTTGTCTATTTTGAATTACATATTGAATAATGTCTTGAGCCGCAATTTCATAATTGGATAAAAAGTTTCTATTTACCGAATCCTAAATTCGTTTTATTTCTCTGTCAATTTCCTAATCGACAGTTTTTTGATCCTGCTGAGGAGTTCCAGCAATGGCGGAATAAATGGCGTTTTCGGCAAATTTAGATACATAATCTTTTAATTGCTTGCTAATTTCCAACTATTTATCTCTAAAGATATTAGTAAGAGTTTGCTCGTCTTTGCAAGCAACTTTTGGTTTTGGTTTAGTTGTAAGATATTCTCCAACTAAAGCCTCTATATGTTTTCTAGTAAGTGGTGTGAAACTTACAGATGTTGGATTTCCAACTCCTTCATTCTTTTCAAGATGTTCGTATTGATAGTGATCTCGAACACCGTTGAAATAATTGTACGCTTTAAATAGCGAAGTTTTTTCTTTTACAAGATCGTTAATAACGTAATCACACCAATCAATTAAATATTCTTGCGAACCTTTTCTTGCGTTAGTTATCTGCATGTAAATCAATTTTATAATGTTCGGATCTGATTAAGTTTCTAGTTCTTAATTCTTCTCTAACGAAATCTAAAAATTCTTGATCTGTGTCAAATTGACCAGCAATAGTCAATGGACCAAATCGCTAATTATGTATATACATGTGTATTACATAGTCGTCATTATGTCTTGATACTTCGAGTCGTTTATTAAATTCATATCCGTAGATTTCTTTAATTAAATCTAAAACGCACTCTCTAAGTTGACATATCGTAAGACACTTCGGTTTGGGGCACTCTATTACCAAACACGGATTGTCCAAATTCATTACGTCCATATCCTATATTTAATTTTTTATCACCGTTCGCACTAGTTCTTGCAACTTTACCCAGCATTTCTTCGTCTGCCAATAAACAGATTCCAAAAGCTGCGACAATATCGAACTTACGCTTATTTTCGTAAGAATATCTCATTAGTTCATCTAAGAGATTTGGGAATTGAATCTGTTCACAATAATCAACAATATATTGCTCAATCAAATCCAATTGATGCTCGATAATAGCTCCTGTCGCAGGAACACCGAATTGTTTAAAGTTAGTTCTTTGAGAAGTATTAGCTGATGCTTTTGGTCGGTGCATCAGATACTCTAATTTATGAAATCTTTCGAAATACTATTTAATAGAAATACGAGTTGCCTCGACAAGTGCTTTGCAATTATAGAACTGGCAAAGTTTAATAGCAGTATCGAAAGCAGTTTGAATGTGAGCTGGACGCTCTTTATATATAGCTACAACTTTTGGAGATTTCAATCCGATCTGTCGGCGCATTATAACAAAACAGAATTCAGAAACATCTGTTTGACCAGTAGACGTAGTAGAATCCACGTCAATGGCGTCGATACCACCCACATACAAATTAGCATAAGCTAATCCGTTTTGATCTTCCATAGGTAATTCTGTAATCTAGATTTTGCTCTATTCTACAAATTCACACTTGGGTTTAGAGTCTCGATCGACTTCTCCATCTTTAAGTCCCCAACTAAGTCGAATGCATCTAGGCTTTTCGACAGTTTTATGTAACTCAATCGCTTGTAATTGTTCAACCAATTTTTCTTGATCGAAATGATTATCACCTTCCAAAATGAAAGCATCTTCAGGAGTAAAGCAATACTCAGCTTTATCTTTCATTAACTTAGAAGGATCTTTTATTTTAGCCCATTCAGCTTGATAATACGCTTTCGCTCTAGCTTCATCAACTACTCCACGTTCATCAAATCCAGGATTATCTGGAGTACCGAACCACATTGTATATGATGGAATGAAGTAGCCTGTAAAAGTTCCCTCACCACTCTACGTATACTTATGATGATAAGGAAGCATGAAGTACTCTTCTGGATTATAGAACATATCTTTAAGTCCAGCAAGATTTGGACCAGAGTCACCAGCGGTACCGAATACGAATCGATTTCCAACTCGATAGCCGTTGATTACAACAAGTGCACGAGACTGAATGTAAGTATCTACTAATTTTGGATTAGAACCAGCCTCTTCGAAGAATAAGGAAAACGTACGAGCACCACGAAGTTTACGAGGCTCATCTGCTACACACCCTTCAATAATAGACATCCAACCAGTTTCATTTTTATCAGCATCTACTTTAGAAGCTTTCTTCTTCATGTTAGTATCAATTTTCATACGAACACGTCTGAAAGCTCCTTCGGTACAAGTATTTAAGAAATCTAATTCTTGCCAAACTTTTGCCAATGTTGTAGTTACATAAGTATCAGCGAACGCTGTTACAATATTTCTGGTAGCTCTATGGAATGTATAAGCGTGTACACAATTACTTGCAGCAATTTCAGAAGCGCCGACACCACGAGATTTAAACGCAATTCCATCCATTCCTACTTTTCTACAAAGTTCCAAGTAATGGAAGTATTCATATTGCTTAGCAATAAATGTAGGGAAACTTTCTTCTTGCAATTCCGCACCACTTCTATCAAGTACTGAAGGAATTCGATAATAATTTAACCAGAAATAATTTTCTCCAGTTAATCTATATTTACCAATCGTAACTCCATTCTTACATCTGTTAAACTCTTGTTGCCAATGAGCTCTATGCGCAAATGTACCAGGAAGTAGCTATGTGTATCTCTAATTACGTTTATAATTACGTGCAGCTTCTGTAAAAAGTTTTGGATCGAAATCTAATCCTTGAGTTGCAGTAATTGGTCTATATCCAGTTAATTCATAAGATAATTCTGGATCAAAGAACGTGATCGGATCTCCAATTTTTACATCCCATTCGTCTTCCGATTTTTTACGTGCTTCTTTAGGCTCTTCAGGATCAACCTAAATTTCATCATAATGAATCATTGCCTAAAATTCTTCTTCCAGTTTATCTTTTTTAGATACAGATTTCTTATTCTTAGATTCGTCAATTTTTTTAGTGTCAGCAATTAAAGAATCTGTAATTTGTGTAGGTTGTTTAACCCTCTTGACTACTAATTTGTTTGATACCTTTTTTATGTCTTCTAAATTCATAATTAATCAAACATACCTGGTGTGGTATCACCGCGTAAACCAGAAGCTTCCTGTTGTTCTTCTTTGTATCTATTTTCTAGATCTTTCAGAGAATCCAATGCTTTAGAAATTGCTTGCATTTCTGCGAGAGTGTCTTTGATCTTAAAGATTGGCATACCAGAATCAGCACGCTCGTTATAATCGATACTCTTAACAAATTCTTGCATCTCGTGAATCTTGTTGATATATGTCTAACGAAGACCTCCGACAATTGAAGAGCTATCTTGCAAAGTCTGATACTTGGCACAAGCTGCTTTGAAAATCGGGTCAATAGGTTTATTTTCGGTATCAAACTCATCTTCACTGAGTCCTGAGGCTTCTAACGCATATTGTCGGCGATTGGCCGGGGTGTCCTTTGAACCAGGAGCACCCCAATCAATAGCCATATAAATATATACGAGTTCTTTATAACCTCTTAATTTTTGTTCACCTGTGGGATCTTCCTCACAGATATTTCTTTCATTAGTCCACAAATCAGCAAATTCCTTAACAAGGAATATTTCTGGTTCGTTTACGATGATCTAGTTTTTAGCAATATCGTAAGCGAAAAATTTTATCATAATAAGTTTTTATAAGACAATTTAACAGTGTTAAATTTACTAAGTTTTCCTCCCTCAGCATGATATCCTAAAGCTTCAATTCCCTGACCAGTTGCTGCTAACGTAGCTGCATCATAAGCACTAGCTGGATGTGCAATAGCCAATCCCGGATTTGTAGCAATAATTTGTCTAGCTGTTGGAGTAGCCTATGAAGTTGCAGGAGCTGATACCGGAGCAATAAGTTCAGGACGCTCTACTACATTCTGACTAAAATCTACATTGCTTGCTGGATTAAAAGTCTTAGCATTTAGTTGTTCAGCAGTCAATTGTTTTGAAGGATCAACAAAATGTTTACCTGCTGTAGGAGCTTGATAATTATAAGCAATACGTCTCATTCGAATCAATTCCGGACCTCTATAATGATCTTTCAAATAACGATCGATTGCAAATTGTCTTGCTTCAGGAGATGAATATTGACGGGACAAAATAAATTTAAGTCCGTTGTCAGCATTCATATTTTGTGCTGTATTTTCAAAACGTCTAGCTGTATATTTATCATTAGCTGTACGGCCTTGCTCGGTTGCATTGACCATAGCTCTGTGCTGTTCAAAAGCATTATCAGCATCAACTGCAGCGTTATAAGAAGTCGCATCATTATACTGAGTTCCTTTGTAAACAAGTGCATCACGTTGAGCTTTAGCTTGCTGAGCTTCCCAATCGACTAATCTTTGACGTCTGACAGCAGCCTCGGCACTTAATGTTTGAGCTCCTTCTGCATCAGGATCGTAATCGATCAATTGTCTATTAGTCATATCATTGCCATAATTCTTAGCAGCTTCCTCAGCAGCTTTCGCTTTTTCTTTGTCAGCTTTAAACTTTAGATAACGTTCCCATTCAGCCATCGAAGTTTTACCCCAAAATCCGTCAGCTCCGCGATTTCTTCCTGCGAGAACAGCATTAAATCCTTCTGCATTTAGCATTTCATTCTGACGTGCTAAAGCCTCGTCATAGGTATATCCATTAATCTTTCCTTTGAGTCCTTTACCCCATCTATTTTCGTTTCTAACAGCAGATGCATTTCCGGATGCAGAATTTCCAGAACCGTTATTATCCTGAGTAGTTTCTTGAGCAGGAGTTTCTACTGGGGCATCTGTAAAGAATTGATATCTCAGCCTATCACCAAAATTGATTGGCTGAAAACTTACACGAGGTATATAAATATAATTAGGAACAGGATTAAAACTTGCTGTCGCAACAAGTGGATCATATGTAGTTAATGTAGTTCCAGGCTTAGCTTTTCCTAGAGCTCTTGCATCAGCAACATCTTGATCAAATTGCTTCATAAAAGCATCGGCATCAAAATCACCTATTCTTGAAACCCCTCCTCTAAAAGCCTTTTGACCTTTTGGAATCATAGTTCCTCCAACGGATAACTTAGAAGTTTTAGACACACGTTTACCTGTGCAACTGTCAACTTCTACAAGTGTACCTCCAGAACGTTTTACAATACACTTGCAAACTTTATTTCCAGAAGCTTTCTTAGCAATTTTACGGCCTTTGTTGGATTTTTTTACGCATCCACCTTTACGCATGAATTCAGTGTTTTCACTGTTATCTTCTTGCATATTAGCCATAATTTCTTGTACATATTGTTCTACATTAGGATCAAGTTCAGCTAAGGCTTGTAAATATTCAGTGCCTTCATCACCTAATTGAAGAAGTTGTTCGATAGTGGTTTCAGGATCTTCCTAATAAGACTAAATAAGTTCCTGAGGAATTTGTCCGCCTTGTTTAAGATATTTTGAATAATTCATATGACCTCCATCTTGTTGTTTCTTTATAATAGGTTCTACTCTCTTACGAGTATCCTTTTCTGTACTATCGTTTCTTTGCCAATTATCGGCGCCCTGAAGTACGTGTCCTCTATCCCAGTAGACACCGCCTTCTACACCATACTAGCCGAAACGAATTTCGTTTGGATTATTAGGATTTCTAGATGCCATCATTACAGATCCAGCTTCATCTGCTGTGTCCATTGGTGCAGAATACTGCATTTCTCCAGTAGTCTTATTATACCAAACCATTCTTTGTTTACCATTACCGTCGGTAATCATTACCTATGCCCATTCGTTATCCATGATATTAAAGTTTAATTAAATCCTTAGTACTAAATACACTTTCTTCCATGTGCCAATCGTTGCAGAACCATCTACAAACTATTCCCTAAAGGAACTTCTCTTCACCTTTGATTGTCAAGGTCTTTTTACGAACAACCATCATTACCGGTTTATTCGGCAAATCCTGACGAAGTGTTACCACATCGCCAGGAATAAAATAAATTTTCTCGTCTTCCATTACTTTTTAAATCTTTCAGTTAAATCATCTGCCAATAAGGCAATTATATTTTGTTCTGCTACCTGGAAATAATAGTTACCCATAAAAATGATAGGGCGCAAACCTCTAACATCTACCATAACATCATCTCCTTCATGAGCATATTTACAATCAGGTCCAACTGCTTTTACGCTGCCAGTTACCATAAATCGATCTTTCATATCTTTATTTCCGGTATCAGGATTGTCGAAAGTACCAGAAGTAAGTTTAAGACCAGTTTCAGTTTCATGAATCTCATAAGGATTCTCTTCATACAATTCAATCATCACTGTGCTATACAGTGGCATAATTTCTTTCTTAAGTTCCATAATCATTTATCATTAAAAAGTTATCATATTTAAAACTGCAGCGTCAGCTGTTAAAATTAAAGAAGCAGTAGATACTGCATTCTGAAGAACCGTCTTGGTAACCAAGAATGGTTCAATAACTCCATTATCAAACATTTCTTTGGGAGAATTCTTCTCAGTGTGTAATAGATTGGATGGAGTTTTTAATACTTCGTAGAATGAAGGATCCTGTTTAAATAGTGCTTCTGCAACTTCTCTAAGCATTACTCCACCACCAGGAAGAATTCCTCCATCAAGTGCAGCTTGAGTTGCACATACAGCATCTTCGATTCTATCATATCTTTCCTTGGCTTCAACTTTAGAATATCCGCCAACATATATTGTAGCAATTCCAGAAGTAAAGTTGGCTAAGCGCTTTTTGTAGAATTCCAATTCGATATCTCCTAATCTAGAATCCCTAAGAGTATTTCGAATCTCTTCTACACGCTTAGCAACCTCTTCTTGGTCAGAATCACAACCCATGAAAGTCGTGTGATCTTTAGTGATACTAACTCGTTTGCAAACAGAACTCGTGCCGAGAAGAGCTCGCATATCCTTGAGCATAATTTCTCTAAAGTTCCTGTGATTCGGACTAATCACTGTACACGACTTCAATAGATTTGTATTCGACGAGAGAAATACTAAAATTTCTGAATCAAATTCCGGCGCCAACAAGAGAAGGGAACGCTTTTCTTTTACTGCTCGATCAGCCAGCTTTACGACATCGTTTAATTCTTCCATTTTAGTCTCTGATATATATACCAGAACATTCTCCAATTCGCACGTCCCCTTAGATGTATTGATAAAATAAGGAGATGAAAATCCGTTATCAATCCGAAATCCTTCCGTATATTCTACTCTGTCCTTCACGTCCTCGGATTCTTCAAAGGTAACAATTCCATCTTTACCGACTTTATCAAACGCATCCGCAATTAAGTTTCCAATTGTTTGATCATTATTTGCAGATAAAGCTGCAACCTTAACCAAATCTTCTTTGGATTTTACATTTAGTTTATATTCTTCAAGATAAGATATTACCTTATCTGTAAATGTACTTAAATCACGTGTTACTTGTATAGGATCTTCACAATCCTTGTACTTATTGACAATTGCTCTAGCTAAGATAGCTGACGTGGAGGTTCCATCACCAACATCTTTAGCAGTTTTCTTACAAATGTCTTGAATAATTTCAACACCCATCATAATGTATGGATCTTGATCATTTACCATTGAAGCTACATTGTAGCCGTCTTTGGTAATCTTAACTCCACCCGGAGTTCGAATAATTACATTTCGACCATTAGGGCCATAGGTGCAAGCAACTGCATCGGCCACTAGATTGACACCTTCAATCAGTTTGTCGCGGCATTCATTGCCGAACTTTACATTAGCATAATTCATAATTCATTATTTTTTACCGTCTAACAACGCAGACATTTTTTGAGTCTTCTTAAGAAGCTCTTTCGTTATTCTTGTTTGAGATAATGTGCACTCGTCTTTGAAAGCGAGCATTAAGAAACCAATGGAATCATCTGCACCTTCTAATCTACAAAATATAACTTCTTTCATTCCATCTTCGTCTAGCTCTCGATATAGACGTGGAAAACTAAGTTTTAATTCATCCAAATTTTTAAGAAAGTAAATTACATTCTTATCGAGATTGTTTACAAATTCAGGAACTGCTGAGACAAGTACATTGTCAAAATCTTTACTTAATTCATCAACTCCTAATTTATTTTTTTGGATGCATAAAGAAAAGTGTAAGAATGGGAGTCCTGTTAAATTATATCCGCCATTATGATACTCAAATACCGCAGTTCTATCTGCTCCGAGCTTGTGCATCAATTCTCCAATTAAGCGATTACATTTAAAGATACTCTCCTTACGCTGCTTTCTAGATGAACTTTTTGAAATGTGCATCTTACCATTTGCTATACGTTCAGCTAGAGCAGTAATCAGTTTATCACTAAACTTAAAAATCAATACGAAGAGGGCTACGCCCACAACTCCCATGATTCCAAATCTTTCTAAAATCTATAAGATTATCTATAATGTTTCTGATTCCATTATGTTTTTAAATTAACATACAAATTTATTAATAAATAGCAAACTAAAAAAATAAACCCAACATTTCTAGAATGCTGGGTTTAAATGTACGTTTAAAAAGAATACGTGCATATTTTACGAATTAACCAATCGATTTTTAAACTCAATCCATTGGTCTTCATTATTTTTAACTTTGGTTCTTTCTCCAGTGCCTGCATGAAATATGTATCCTGTATTCCATCCAATCAAACCTGGACAAGCTTTATCGGTTGCATCGTAGTGACGAATTACATGATCGATATCGATATTATATTTCTTCATCAAATACTTACAAAGCTTAATAGTATTCTCTATAACAGAGTCAGTAAAGAACCATCCGACATGGTTAGGAACTTTAGGTGTAGTATTCTTTGCTAGGTTGCTACACATTTCAATGCTAATGCAATCTTTGTTAAAGATTCCTTTTTTACCTTTACCATCACCTACAGCCCAGCAATAATATTTTAAAGGATCAGGATTAACTTGGATAACTGTCTCATCATCTACACAAAAGTCAGCACTAGCTTCTCTATTTAAGAACACGTCACGATTCTTCTTAGCAGCACCTGCTTTAGAACTGCCACCAGCTGTATAGTGAATGACAAGATATTTTATCTTACGATCTGATTTAGTAATATGAGTGTCAATGAAGTCTTTTGTGATATGTAAACCATCACCAAGATCATCTCCCTCATTGCTCATCATAGCATCCCAAGTAGCAGGGCCTACAATTCCATCAGCCTCTAATTTATGTACTTCTTGCCATAATTTAACAAGTTCTTCAGTCTTAGCTCCGAAGACTCCGTCATCTTTACATCCAAGGATACGCTGTAGTGTCTTTACATCTTCTCCTTTTGATCCTTTTTTCAATACATTCATTGTTCTTTAGATTTTAAATATAAATAATATGCACCTAATAAAATAGTTACTGCAACAATAGTTCCAGTATCCATAGTAAGAGGTGTGTGCATAAATCCGATAATTATATATGTTAATGTTTTCATGCGGTGCGTACGGGACTCGAACCCGTGACCCCATGCGTGACAAGCATGTATTCTAACCATCTGAACTAACGCACCATATAACAAAGAATCTTTGTTTTGCGGTCCCGGCTGGACTCGAACCAGCGACCCTCTGATTAACAGTCAGATGCTCTAACCGACTGAGCTACAGAACCATTGTGGACCTTGGGAGACTCGAACTCCCGACCCCCTGCTTGCAAAGCAGATGTTCTAGCCAACTGAACTAAAAGCCCAAACTGCACTATTCTCCCGAACCGTGCAGAACAATTATTACTATGAAAAAAAAATCAAATTTTTAGTTATGGGGTACTCACGACCGGACTCGAACCGGTGATCTTCTCCGTGAAAGGGAGATGTCCAAACCAACTAGACGGCATGAGCAGTGCGGAAAGTGAGGGATTCGAACCCCCGGTGCCTCTCAGCACGCCGGTTTTCAAGACCGGTGTAATCGACCACTCTACCAACTTTCCTTTATGATCAAGCTAAATTCTTAACAAAGTATTTATCAGGACCATTATTTTCCCAAAGAACAAACAAACAATCATCAATTTGTTTATCCTGTATCAGGATATCTTTTACATCAAATCCGAATCTATTATCTAAAGCAATTACACACTTATAATAATTTGCTAAGATTGGAATAACTGGAATACAATGACTATCGTGACTTACTAATAAAGTCTTTCCGTTATTAGATTCTAAGTTTTCAATTACTGCTGAATTATGTGCAAATTTATATAATCTATGATAAGGAGTATGAATAAAAGATCCAAATGAATCTTCATCAAAACATTTACTTACATTTACCAGTTCATTACTATTAATCAACTCAGTAATTGGTCGCGCATAATACTTTTCTTTTTCTACTTCAGAAATCTTTACCGAAGTTGTTCTGTATTGTTTATTCTGTTTCGGAAGTAAATATGAAAAATCACCTTCGGAGTTTACATTTTCTATTTTATAGAAATCATTAATATCATATGAAAAGTTTAGTAACTTATTCAATTCTGGAAGTGTATTATTCAAATGGTATTCAGTCGTGTAATGATGTGCATTACCAGGACTATTTAAATATAGATCTTCAGATTTAGGCTCCGGTAATCTATTTGAAGTTATATTTGAATAATCATATAAATAAGGATGTGCTGGATTATCTACAGCAGATTCTGGAAGAATTATATACTTCGCATTATTAACGATTTCTTCATTAGTCATAGAACATGTATTTTATATTGATACCGTGTACCAGATTTAGTTACAATCTGCGTATCATTGATTTCAAATACTCCGTAATATTCAATCCTATTTGCTTTATCAAAGACTCCAAATTCAGTAACTTCTAATTCAGCATTGTATCGATTATCTACTACACATTGTGCAGGATAATCTGATTCACCGTAACATACTATAGAATCACCAAGAAGTCCCCAGTATTTTGAAACTGATCCAAATAGATTACTGTGATATTGCATTGTTACTAAAGATCCTGAACAACTAAATTTTAAATCTTTTAAATATTTAGGATCATAATCGAATAAAGGCTGCTTGCTCTCTACACAAGATGGAGACTCAATTAAAGTTCCAGGAATTGATTCATATCCTACTCTAGAAAAGTATCCGTATTTGTAATTCTTATCTTCTGGTAAATAGAGATAAGTAGCACCAAGACCTTGATTTCTTCCAAATAAGTTGTTTCCATCAAATCCTTCATATGAAGCGATTCTATCAGAAGATCCAGCAATACAAAATCTAAATTTAGGAGTTTGATAAATCACCCGATCTCCATATTCTTGGAATAGAAGAGTAAATTCAGAATTTTCTGGATGAATATTAATTTGTCTTAAATATTTAATCATTTCAGAAGCTTCATTGAATGCATCTACTTTATCGGCAGATCGTCCGCAGTTCATAAGCATTATCTGACATTTATAAATATTTAATTCAAATGCTTTAATCCATTGTAGTAGATAAGACATAATTTTATCTGGAAGTTGTACTCCACAAGATAAAACCATAGCAGCAAATTGTAACATTTCCTTCCCATAAGTTCCAATATATGGAATGGAAGTGTGTTGAATAAAAGTTCCATCAGGATATAATCCTTCTTTCCATTTAAACAACCAAGTAGGATGTGGAAACTTCGGATGCCTTATACAGAACTTTTGTAATTTGTTTGCGATATTAGCTTTGAATAGATTTGTAGGTTTAAATGCTTTGACAGCTAATCTGAGAGACTCATCGATATAAGTCTCATTTTCCATAAGAATTCCAAGCATGAAAAGATTCTTACAAATAGAAGCTTGATTAGCGTATGTAAGATCTCCATATTTAGCAAACCTTCTTACAAACTTATTTAGAGTTTTGTCGCATGATTTTTTATCAACGTCAGCTAAAAGACAAATATATATATAATTATAAGGAATACCAATTCTCCATTCCCACCAGTTTCCAGTCATTTTCGTCTGAGTATTGTAATTGGACTCAAATTGATCAAAGCTAGATCTCAGAAAATTTCCATTACATTTCAATTCATGAAGAATAATTTTGGATAACTCGTATAATTCTTTTTCGGATGTGAGATCCAATGTATCTGGATATTCTGAATACATACAAACATATTCAGAATCCAGATATTGTATTAGTTTTTCGCGTAACGTAGTAAAATCATATTTCATAATATCATTCTGTTGGCGTTAAAGCAGCAACTAGTCTCTTTAACTCTGCAATTTCAGCATCTCTTTGTGCAAGTAAATCATCGACTTGTTTTGCTGAATAGCATCTTTGGTTCTCATCAGGAGAGTCAATGACACCTACATACTTGTACATGTCATCGGTAACATCTGATGCACTACCAGTATTCTTTGCATATCGTAAACCAGATTACCCGGAGAATGTTAACACTGCTGTGTTTCTAGCTCCAGTATATGCACCTGTTGTTGGATTAAACGTGTTATATGTCTTGTGCGTAAATGCAGTAGTACCATCTAACTTAACACCGAAAGATGCTGCATTGATTGGCTTGCCAGTAGCAGAAGAAGCGCCCACATCTCTAACTGCATTAAATGCTTGGCCATTATTGCCATAGTTATTCAATGAGCCTTGCGAGCTTGTTGAAACTGTAGAACCACCATTACTAAGTTTCATGTATTTCTTATCTGCATCTTCAGTTTTTAAATATGCTGATAAATCTATTTCTGCTGTATATTGTCCAAGCAATTCCCAGGTGTTATCTGTAGAATTATAGATGTATTCATCAAATACATTCTTTTGAGCTGTACTAGCTGAATTTGGAACAAGATAAATCTTATTATCTTGAATATCCTGAGTTGGAAGTTCAGATACAACTTTATATAGACTTAAGTCTAAAGTAACATCTCCTTCTTCAATGGATTGTCCATTAATAGTTCCTAAAGCTCCTCTTTGGATTGCACCATAAGCTGCAGTTTCAATAGGAGATATTTCTTCTTTAGTTATCAAGTTACTCAAGTCGACTTCTTTGCCGAAGAATATTCCATGCGTCCAAGTTTGCTGAGAGTGCTTCAAAAAAGCAACTTGATTCCATTTGATTTCAGGAGTACCACTGAACACTTCAGTTCCCGTACCTATAGTATAGATATTATCAGATTCGCCTGCTGAAAATTTAATATTGCTAAAATCTCCGTTTACAAATACTCGCATTGTCATTTTTGTAATAATTTATTAGAGCTTCTAGTCGGATTCGAACCAACGACCTGCTGATTACAAATCAGCTGCACTAGCCACTGTGCTATAGAAGCATATCACAAATTGTGATTACATTATTTACCAACTTTACCGCCACCACATTTCTTCTTGGGTGCAGATGATTTCTTGCATGCCATAATTTTAGAATTTAACACTTAATTTATTTAATTGATCTAGAAAATCTAAAAACCATTGTTCATTAGTTAATTGATGCTTTTCACAAAGATCAATTATTTCCTCGACATCCACCATTGCTACCAGCGCTTTTAATTTAATTTCATCAATCATAAATTAATTTTTTACATGTATCACACAAATGATCTTTATTTTTAAAGTTTGCTTTTCCTTTTGCGTCTTTCATAATACATGAATCTGAATCATTAGGACAATGCCTTAATCCATAATGTGCATGCATTAGTTCGTGTATTCCAACTTTCCAGATTAAACTTTTATCTTTAAGTCTATAAGTAGAAACAATGCATGTGTTTTTATTTAAAAAAGATAATCCTAAAACTCCCCAATTATCAATGCCCCTGCATCTGGTAGATATATCATAATTGGTAAATCCAATAACAGGACCAGATAAATTCATTGAAACCTGATTTCGTAATATTGCTGATGCTTTGTATTTTGTACTAGTCGCTTTAAGACTATCATCCAATTGAATGTTTGGAAGAATAATTATATTTGTTGGCTTCGTGATTATTTCATTTAAATGTATCTGAAGTGAATCTTTAAAATCGATTACTTGTTTCGAATTAGAAATATTATAAGGTTGAATATATAGCTCTAATGAATCAATAACTTCTTCCTGAATAGTCTCGATTTTCGGTGAACATGATCCAAAACACATTAAACATAATAAAACCAACAAATATAATTTATTCATATTATAACCCTTTAAGCCATCCGAAATAATTTACTTTGGATGTATGGCCTTTACCTTTCCATCTTTCGTGATAAATCTCGTCAGTCAATTCTTCTTGACCGAACTCAACACCTAACTGTCCATTCCTTTCAATCATTCTATTACCTTCAATACCAGGAAGAATGTAGATAGTGTCACCTGTCTGAATTCTAGAAGCAAGATCAGCAAATTCTCCAGGACCTGGAGATATACATCCGTAAGAAATATTATATTGCCCATTGTTGTAAGAATCTATTCTATTTCCTCCAGGAATAGCGTGTACTGCATGTGGCATTATTGTACCAGTAGTTGTTTCAATTAAATGACGTGCTGGCATTTTAACTCCATTCTCCTTATACGGAGAAGGAAAAGCTTTCTAAAAGGTAAATACTCCTGCCGGAGTAGTTCCTAAAACTTTATCATACCTAGCTCCACCAGCTGCAGTAAATTCATGAGCATTCATAACATCAGCCGCATCAGATTCTGTATTCCATCCATTAGCTACTTTTTGAGATTTTAAAACTTTATCTCCCTACATTTGCATAAGAGTATTAGTTTTTTTATCTAGTACCCAATAAGGATTTTGTACATTAAGACGTTTCTTGTGAAAAGTAATAGCATCCAAACCGCTAGGAAGTTCCACTGAGCTAAATATTGGATTTGAATAATATTTCTTTGTAGATTCTGGGCCAAATACAGGAAATGCGTTAGAATCAAAAATAGTATCTGCGACAATAGAGTCGACATTTCTATTATTTTCTGATTCCTTTACTAGTTGATTATTTTCTGAATCATAAGTATATCCCATCTTCTTAGCCTTAGCTAATGCAGCGTTGGTCAGTTTGCCTTGAATTCCATCAACTGCTCTCTAATAAGAGAGTCCTGACTAAAAAGCTCCAATATTAAATAATTGATCCTGAAGTTCAGCTACTTTTTTCTTTTTATCTGACATTTCAGAAATAGAATTGCGTCTAGCCTCTACATCATCTTTAACTTTTTGATTATATACTCCAGATTTCAAAATTGGATTCTACTCTTCTTTTACTTTAACTGTGGGTTAAATTCCCCAGTATTCCGGCATAAAATAATTAATGTAATTCTGATTCATAATTTTAACTGTTAAAAATTATTAGTAGTTCCCCCTCCAGGAATCGAACCCGGTACTCGCGCAACAAAAGCGAAAGAGATTTAGAGTCTCCGTGTGTACCTTACACCAAGGGGAATAAAGGCTCTCTTTAAAAGAGCCTAAACTTTATTTCTTAAGACGAATGATGTTGTCTATAATCTGAATGTTAAAATTCATATCAGAATTCCACATCCAATCAACTACCTGATTCATTGTGTCAGAATCAAGAGTTAAAGTTTCGCCATCTATCAGACGCTTAACATATTCGTCGACATTCAGATTTTCGAATTGAAAACTTTCAGGCTTCAAAGTGTCATAAACTTCATATAGGTGATCTTTGAAATCTCCTTCGGTATCAGGATCCATTTTATCAAGATCAAAAGTACTTTCGGAAGCGGAATCACACTTGGAGCATACTCTAGATTTATTCTTCATTTCTCCAACTTTAACTTCTTCTTGTTTCTTAAGAAGTTCTGCTTGATCCTTAGCTTCAAGATCGTTTACAATACTCTGCAGTACAAAACGTGCAGAACCATTGTCCTTTGCAAGTTCCTCTTCGTAACGCTCTTCGCTTTCAGTGCAGAATGCACTAATTAGTGCTTCAATACGTCTGAAAGTTTTGTAGTCATCTTCGTCAAAACCTAACTTTTCAAATAAAGCTTTCCAGCCTTTGGCTAGTACAATTTCTTCCTCTTCGGAAGTTAGAGATCTCATCAGATCTTTTTCAAGCAACTCGATATTATCGAGAGCAGTTTTCATTTCTTCACGAGTCATAATTCATAAAAATAATTTAAACATTTTTCAAAACTTTCTACTGCCTTTCGCAGTTCAGCATCATCCTTAGGGAGATGTTTCTTTACTTTCAACCATTCAGCTTTTAAGTTATTCTAGATTTCCATAGCTGTATATGCATAATTGAAATCTTTGATGTTCAAAGCCGAATCTTCCCATTCTTCGTATTGTTCCATATCATTGATTTTGATATTCAAATATACGAGTTTTAAACGGGTTAAACGATTAGATAATAATAAAGGTAAATTAAACAATATAACTATATGTAAATCAAATAGTTAACTATTATTGAATACTTTTATATCACCATTTACCTAGAACGCATTTGGCATTCTTAAGTCTTGTTTTAGCTTCTAATCTGCAACCACATCCGCAAACTACGCCTTTAGTAGGAGCTAAAACTAATTCTCCAGTTTCCTTACTTGCACATTTCTTTGAATCACAGACTAATCCTAATCTGTTAGTTGAGCACAAAGGACATTGTTTACAAATACTAATTCTGGATTCTGACAAAGTCTTCTCTCGACCTGTAATTTCATTAAAATGCCCCTCGATGATTTGAGGAGCATTCTTTACTATTTGTCCAAACATATTTAAAATTGTTTAATAATTCCTGCTTTAATTTCGTGTTCTACACCTGAAGTCAAAACATCTAATTCGTAATTAGCTTTTATGCCCCATCCACTTCTAAAGATCATACCTGCACCAACTCCAATTCCAGCACCATTTATACCTTTAAAATTAGAATTAATAATTGGTCCAGCTTCAGCTTCAATGAAAGGAGTTATTCGTTTCTTTTCTTCTGGTATGATTACAGTAGTAGTCTTTTGTATGGGTATATATCTATAATAAAGATTCTTCAATTCATTTTCAGATACAACACATTCAGTCTCACAAAATCCAAGCGAATCGTTATCAAATAATGTGTTTACATATGTTCGTTCTGCGAAGTAATCCCATCTCAATAAAGAATCAGCATTAATCGAATCAGACGGAATTGAATCTGGAATTTCAAACTTTTCAGGATGAGATTCTATATAATTCAATACTTGTTCTTCGGTTACCGGAATTTCTAAATATGCAACTTTAGGAACGTTAATATAACAAGTGTCATGAATCTCCTCACCTTTAACGTATTCGATCTTTATAATGGGTTCCTATTTATTACAAGAAGGAATGTTTATCATCAATCCCATAAAAATTCCTATCAACCCAACAACCAAGTACTTCCAATATTTTTTAAACTGATTCATAATTTACCTCTCTACATTGATTTGTTTTATATTTTAATTTCGTACTCTTAAGATGCCACTTAATAAGATTCTCAATTTCATCCTGAAGATAATCCACTTCATATATGCGTTTAACCTTCATATCTTTGACCCAAACAATTTTTAGATCTCCAACTTTTAAGTCAGGACGTAACTGTTGAATCATCCACGCATATAAAGATAATTGAAGTTGATAATGAATCCCATTGACATCATCGAACTTAGTAAGCGGATATTTCATTTTCTTCGCGTGCTTTTTAGCAACATCGAAATGAGATTTAAATTTAATTCCATCCTCATCTGTTTTCCAGTCAATGATATCAAATTGTCCATCGTGAATATTTACTAAATCGGCAATTCCAACAAGTAAGTATTCAGGATCCAATTCCAATTCCATTCTTTGCTCAGGAAATATACCACCTTCAGACATTAAGAATGTATCAGGAACTTGAAGTTCACCTTGTACTTGAAAATCCTGTTGTGCTTGAAATAAATTTGTAACAAATTCATTTCTAATCATTTCGTGTACATCAGATCCAGCTTTTTTTGATTCTTCACTCTTTTGTTTCCATTCAGCATCAATTTCTGATTTTTTCAATTCATACTCATTAACATCAACCATATAAAAGTATTTTGGATCAATTCGTTTGCTCTTCAGTAAATTTACTTTAATTGTATTAAAAAGCATTGGATTCATAATAGCTTCTAATGCTTTATACGAAAGCCAAAATTCTCTTTCAAAGGTGTGATAGCTGTTCACAATTCCAGTCACTGATAAATTATTCATAATTACATTATTTAATTAACAAATTTACACATAAGACTAAAAAATAAAAAGTGTTTACTAATTTTACAGAGATTGACATAAACAATTGTTTTCCAGATATTTAAAACCTTTATAATCCCGGAGTTTAAGTACAATCTATTGAATTAAATCTAATTTTAATTTAATAATTCAGTTCCATGTACTAAATTTTTTTATCTCAATATTAAGTTCTATATTAGTATATCAATAAAACATATCTATATGAGTGGTAAATCTAAAAAAGTAAAAGGCACGAAGCAAACTCTCGAGTATGTAGAGGAACCGAAAAAGCTTCATGTTAAACAAATCAAATGTAAGAACACTCGACAAAAAGAATTCTTAAAATGTATCGACGAGCATGAAGTCTCTATCTGCACCGGCATTCCAGGATCAGGAAAAACTTACTTGGCAGTATATGCAGCTCTTAAAGCTCTCGAGAAGAATCTTATTGAAAAGATTGTTCTAGTTAAATCAGTAACTACCATTCCAGGAGAAGATATCGGTATTCTTCCTGGAGATATTTACGATAAGATGGATCCATTTATGATCTCGTTCTTCGGTAACATTGATAAAATAATTGGTGAACCTGAAAGAAAGAGATTAGTTGGAGAGAAAAAGATTGAAATCCAACCTATCGCATACGTACGCGGTATTAATATAGATAATGCAATTGTCATTCTAGATGAATGTCAGAACGTTAGTATTTAGACTTTTAAATCAGTAATTACACGCATCGGCCAGAACTCAAAATATATTATTATGGGCGATATAGAGCAAGTTGACATGAGACATCGTGATCAATCCTCCCTCGCAAAGCTGACTGAGCTTTTCAGAAACGATGAGTTAGTCGGTGTTGTGTAGTTTACTGATGAAGATTGTGTGAGGAATCCTATTATTCCTCATCTACTAGATAAAATAAAGACAATAGAATGAAAAAAGAGGGCCTGGAATCCAGGTCCTCTTTCTTTGTTTATAACATATCTTCCCAAGGAATGGCGATTCCTTTTCCGATGCAGTCTGCGTAAAATCTAGTGAAAGCTATTTCTTCATATCCATCCGGGTCATCCATAAAGTCCTTTATGAATTTAGCCAGCTTGATTTCATCTGCAATAGATGAACCGTAGAAATCTGCTCTAGCCATATTTGCTACATAAACACAATCGTAATCGAATTGGTTCTTTAATGTGATCCCACATTTCTTAAATAAGGTTTCAACAGATTCAGCTGTATAGATATGCTTCAATGGACCTCCATCAGATACACGCATTTTAGAGACTGCCCAGTCACACATCTTTTTATTGAAGTGCCATCCATTAAATGCAAGATATTCTTCCATTCCGGATGGAAACTTATCTTTAACATCTAGTCTCATAATTATCTACGCATTGATCGGCGTTCACCATACTTAATATCTTCCATAGCTTTAGCATAGCCATCTTCAAAGCCACACTCGTAAGCTTCCTCTTCTTCTGAAGAGTGACTACCCATACGACCACCCTTACCGTAATCGTGAGCATATCCTTCTCTTATTTCCCACATTCTGTTCATTTCTTTTCCTCCTTAAGTTCTTTAATAAGTTGAGTCAGAGAAGACAAAGTAGTCGTAACATCCATTAATTGTGATTTAAGAGAATTGATTTCAGATTGTTGCTGTTGTTTCTCAGCATACTCTGGATTTAGCTCACTTAAGATTTTATCACAATCCGAAATAGTATTTTTATGTGTTTCGATACTATTTAGTATATCTATACTCTTTTGTTTTGTAGATATAATCTCGGCATTCATAGCCTCTCTATTATCTGTAATAACGATATTCTCATTATTACTATAAGTATCCGCAACATCTTGGTTTGCAGGAAGCATCGTATAATTTACAATCTGTCCATCAACTTTAGCAGTAACATCTACTACCATATCTTGTACTTGACCAAATGTTGGTGGGACGGCATATTTTGGTTTAGGCATACTTACGTTGACTACGTAACCTATTTCCAAAACTGGAGAATCTCCTTTATGAAGAATGAATATTTGACTATTTTGTCTTAAACTCTGAAACATAACAATTTATTATAATCCGGTTAACATTCTTAATGTACTGCTATCTGGATCCCAGAAGCAAAGCATTATCATTCCATTCGTTATATCTGACGAATTAGCTGCGGTAGTTCCGTCTGCTCCAAGTAATGCTTGTTTAGAACCAGCTACTCCTTCTGTCTAAAAGTAAACAGCTGGAGTTGTACTGGATGGAACAGTATAAGCGCTATTTATTCTAATCGCAATAACACCATTAAAGGTACGATTACCTACATAAGGGTGTGGATTTAGAGTAAATATCAACTGTCCATTTTCTACAACAGCATTAATTGTAGTTAGAGCAGGAATTCCATTTCTATTGATCAATTTAAGCGGTTGTAACATAATTACCTCCTTTCCTTAAAATTAAGACCAAATAGAACCTGTTCCGTAAGGACCGTAGCCACCATAGAGATAAGCGGTTGGAACTGCACTTAGTTGAGGGTAAGGAACTGCTACTGTAGGAGGAGCTGCGGCTTTAAGAGCTGCAACGTCAGCTGCTACTGGACTAACTACAGAGTTTACATAAGAAGTAATCTGTGCAGTCTGGTTAGCGTTGTCAATCTGACCACGTAAGCTGGAGTTAGCTTCACGAAGTGCATCAATCTTGTTCTGCATCTCTCGCATTTCGAGTTGACAGAATCGATCGTTAATAAGAGCTGTCTGACCATCAATTTTCGAGCCGAGAATTCCAGTCTGATCAGAAATAGCGATTCGATTTTCATAACCTGCCTGAGTAACAAGGAGTTTGTTATCGCAGCAACATTGACTGATTTGAGAAGCAAGCTGCATGTTACCTTGCTGAATAGCATTAATAACCTGAGCACCACTCATACCAACTGAGTTACCTACAGTCTGAATACCTGTGCTAAGAGAAGCAAGTGCCTGAGCCATTGCATTCTTATCGCAGTTAAACTGAGTAGCTAATTGCTGAATAGCTGATCCATTACCAGCAATACCTTGCGCTAATAGATCACGACCTTGATTACCGTTCATAGATGCAAGAATCTGACTGTAATCACCGTTGTTGTAACCATTACGTCCCCACAAGAGAGCAAGTAGAATGATTACCCACCAACCTCCGCCAAAACCACAGTTACCATTCATTAAAGCTGGCAACATAGAATTGGCATCATTTCCAAATACATAAGTTTTTTCTTCTGACATGACATTTAAATTTTAAAAGATTAGTAATTAAGAGCTCTTGTTTTGTAATTACACTGTAAATTTAAATATCGAGTTTCGGAAAAGTAAATAATGCCAATTCTTTTAGATCTTTATCGAATTACGAAAATAAACATTATGTGAGTTATAAAAACAGAAAATCCCCGACAACTTTCGTTGCCGAGGATTTTTAGTTTATCGGATATACATATTATAAACTCGTCTCATGAGGTCTGCATCAGTTCCCCATTTTCTTGGACCTTTAGTTAATTTAGAAATAAAGGATTCGCCTTCATCTTCATTAGTAATTCCATAAGTACCAAGAAGTCTAAGATAATCATCAATTCCTTCTTCAAAAGAATTATAAACTCTGAAATCAAGAGGATTATTTCCGAATCTTGTAGTTCTTCCAGTCCAGTTAGAACCTTTAGTAATATTACCAAAATTAAATACTGATGAACCACTATTAGTACCGTGGCCTGTTTCAGCACCCATTTGAGCAGCTCTCCACATAGCAGCGTTCTTTGATAGACCCTTGCCCATTAAGTAAGCTACCATCTTATCACGGAAGTCTTGCCAACCTGAATATGTAGTAGATGTATTTGTTCTTACTGGTGTAGCAACTGTTGGATTTGGTTCTGCAGCTACAGAAGTCTGATCAAATTTGTCCCAATAAGAAGAATCTTCTTTGGGAGTATTAGCTTGGATTGGTAAAGTAGAATGAGAATCAGGATCTTGAAGAAAATCTTCTTCTGAATATTTAATATCCTAATTATTATCTCTAATCTATAAATTACTTACATGTGTTCCACTTCCAACAGTTCCTCCATCTGCATGTTTCCAAGTTCTAGCGTTTGCTGCAAAAGTTGCTCTTTTTCTAACTGCTGCAGAAGTAGAATGTTTTCCTTTTTCAATACATTCGTCAGTTACTTTACCACCGCAATAATCAGTAAACTTTCCTTCATTAGATTTCTTAATATGAATCTTTGTTCCTTCTTTAGCTTGAGGAACACTTCCATTTAATTTCTTATTTCTAAGAATCATAAATGAATTATCTCCATTGCGTCCTTTTACATTCGAATAAACCCACGCATGATTTTGAATAAAATCACTTCTCCAATCTGATCCAGTCCACATGGATGCATGTTTAGTTTTCTTTCCATTCTTATCATATGCGAAAGAAATAGCAATATCTCCAGGTTTTAAATCTGAATAATTATTACCATCAGCACCATATCCATGAAATACTGTTTCCCAATCATCATCGTGTAAAAGATCAGAATCTGAATCATCAAGTCTATTCCAGAATGAAATAGGTTTTAAATCTAATTCTCTACCTTTATCAGATTTAACAAAGTGCTCATTCCACCACCCCATAGGACCTGTTGTGCAAGCGTGATGTGATTTATTGGTTAGAACATAATCGTCTCCAAAAATATCTGAGTGAATAGCAAATTTAGAAAAATCTAAAGTTGGAAACCAAGATTTCAGATCTGGATCTAACGTATAAGTCGAAGAAGCAATTGTAGAATTTGTAGGTGCTGTTAAAGAAAAATCTTTCCCGTCCCAATAAGAAGAATTAGTAGAATTGTTAGGTTCTGGTTCAGATACTCTAGTATTATATTGCGGAACATCTCTGAGAAGATCTGATGATGTTAAAGTAACATCTTCATTTTGTTTACGAATCTTCTTATTTGCAACAAATGTTCCAGCTCCACCTTCAGCAAATTTAAGACTACCTCCTTCAGCATTCTTTTCTACATATTGGGGATCTCTTCCATCTTGAGCGTCAAGTTCTTTAAAGATAAGCTTGCCAACTCTAGCGTAATCAGCATCGTCATCAGACTTATAAGCTTTAAGTGCAGCTTTAATAAGTTGACGAGTCTTGATCATACTTACAATACGTTCACCACCTTCAAGTTTCATTTGAACATTACCATTAGAATCAAGAACTAGCATCTTACTATGAGTAGCCATTTCTTTCTTTTCATCCTCGGTGTATTCGTCATCTTCAAATTCCACTTCGTCTCCAGGTTGAATATCTGAATCTATGCAGACTTCAAGAACGTATTTATAAGGTTTATCACATACAACAGGTTCAGGATCTCTAGCTTCTACAGATTCTACACTGATTACAGTATCTTCATCGTCTATGAAAACAATATCTAGATCGATATCTGTTTCCTTCATAGTGAAATAGTTTGTAGAAGGAGAATCAAATACGAAGAGCATACCTTGATCATCTTTTAGACTTTTACATCTAGAAAGTCCATCAGATCTTTTCTCATTAGTGTCTGCTATTTCAACATCAAATTCTTTATCGCCTACTGTAATAGTATCTGTTGGTTTCAAAACTTTGATAGATCCTCCATCTTTTAATTGTTCAGTATACATAAAATCCAATCATTTATCAAGTTTATCAATTAAACCAGTGTTATCATCTGTGTTTTCCATAATTTCTTTTACTAGGCGCATACCTACTTCTAGACAAATGGACTTATCTTTTTCATCTGAGTCGTGCCATTTCTTTCTACCTTCTTCAATTATATCAGTAAGTTCCTTACTAAATATAATCTCATTATGTTCTATTTCGGCATGTTGCACTAAAGTATCGGATTGCGCTTGAATTTCTTCAAGAGTTTCTACATTATCATCCTTTACTGTAACAACTGGAATTCCTTTCTTAGTAACATCGAGATCAAAGTCTGCGTGTTTATTCTTATGAAGAGCACCTTCAGGAATAACAGACTTTTCTTCTGATACTTCAATTTGTTCCAGTTTAGCACCATTCTGTGCAAATGTTATAAATTGTTTATCAAATTCTTCCCAATACATAATTAACTTCCTAAAACATTTGTATCAATACCACCAGCCAATGCGATAGAATTAGCTCTCAATACCTCATCAACTGAATTCATTCTAGCTTCTTGTTCAAACTTAGTTGTATCTGCAATGTTAGCAGCTTTAAGAGCCATCTGAGCTTGTTCATTTCTATTTTGTAACTTGCGTTGCATCTTAGCTCGATTTAATCCACCAAGACCAATCATAGCTCCAAAGTCTCTGGATGAACTGGATTCCATATGACCAATATTTCCATACCCAGAGCTATTAACATCAATATCAAATCCTTGAACAGTTTGACCTCCAGCTTTAGTAAGGAAGTTAACACCTTCAAGTGCAGCACCAGCTGCCATAGCATAAGGATTTCCGGAAGACATCAAAGCTCCAGATACACCGTGCACAGCTTGATCGATGGCAGCAGATTGTGCACCAAAGTTTTTGTCACCCATCGCTAATTGATCAACTGCTTTCATAGCACCAACTCCAGCGTGGGCGATAATACCGGTGGCTGCGGCTCCTGCAGCATTCATTTGTCCTTTACCATCACCAATGTAATCTGAATTGACCCCAAAAGCATTAGCTACTCCAGTCAACTTAGCGTTCTTAGAAGTCTCTTTATTCAGACGACTCATTTCATCGGCAACTAAACTATTAGCGTCAGAAGTTTTTTGATCTTGATTCTGTTGATCCACCATAGCCTGAGTCTGCTTCTGAATATCAGGAAGAGAAGTGTCAATTTGAGCTTGACTAGCATTATCTTCCATATCCATAGATTCTAATTCGATTAACTCCATATATCTAGATTTATCTTCTGTAGTTAATCCATTGAATCCTCCAAATCTTTCCATTCTTTCACGAATCTGGTCTAATTCTTGAGTATCTTGGAAGGACATATTACCTCCCATTTGAAGCTTTTTGATTTGACCACCTTTCGAATATTTTCCGAGTTTCTTTCTTATATTATCGTAACTCATAATAGCATAATTTTATTAACAAAGTTATACATTTACTTATAAAATAAAAAATAATTCCTAATTAAATAGTCATTACTCAATTAAAGTTCAACTGGTTTTATTTCCGTAGTTAATACTTGCTTTTTGAGTTCTTTAAACTCACGTAATAGTTTCTCATAATCTTCTCTACTTACTTTATCATTTAGTTCTTTATCAATCTGTTGGAACTTAAGAGCAAGTAAATTATTATATGCTTCGAAATCAAATACACGTTCATTAATAGCTAGACCAGTAATAGGATCTTTAAGTTGAGTAGGAACTAGAGTCATAATAGGATGATTTCCTTCCTGTAGGTGGGATTCATATTTGCGTAAAGTACGATAATCAATTCCCAGTCTATCCGCAACCTCCTGGTCTGTAAAGGTAACTTTACCAGTACCGAGTTCAGGATTCTTATACATATGAGGTTGCATACAAATTATGTAAGCCTTATCATTAGTATTAAGACTAGGATCATCTAAGAAATCAAAAGAATAGATTTCAAACTTATTTATATCAGAGAATGTGTAATGATTTACTTTCTTCTGCTTAGTAATAGAGATATATCCAGCAGAAGCTAGACGATCTACACATTTCATTACAGTAGGCTTAGAAATACCAGATTCTTGAGCCAAAGTGGAAAAGGAAGGGAATGCTTCCTTTGTTACATAATTATAATGCTTCTTTAAGTAAGCATATACTACGAGATCTTTCATCTCTAAACCTTGTGCCTTAAGATCAATATTGGGCACTTTCACAAATTGCTTATTATCCATATTGCAAAAATTTTACCGATGAGTTGCAAAACTAAACCGATCGATTGCAAAACTAAACCGATTAGCTGCAAAAACTTTACTCTAACTAGACTTATAAACTTATATAACTAGACTTAATGGCCGAGGGCCAACGATACACAAATATACATATACGCGCGTATATAATATAATAAGGTGTACGAATGATAGATTGGTAAAGCTAATGTAGGTTACCGGTTTAATTTTGTAGTTGATCGGTAAAGAATTTGCAAATACTTGACCAATATGAAAAAATTTTTTTATAATTTTTGACCGATCAAAAAAACATACCCCCGGTATTTTTTGTATGTGAAGCGAACGTATAAACACCTACGCAGCATGGCCCCGGGTATTCCCTACGGGAAAACCAGAACGCACGAGTGGGTAGCGCCAGCGCGTCTCTTTTGCTTATGTGTGCCGCATGATGTATCGTCATACATGCCGCCGAGCATTAGTGGACCAGCCACGGTCGTTGATAGTTGCTTGACGTCCACTCGATTGAACTATGCTTCCAGCATGGCTTATTTAGCGTTCTCACTATTCCCGTCCTCACGACCAGGATCCCCGCGACGATCCGACAGTGTTGTATTATGTCGCCACAGACTTGTCTGTGTCTAGTCTCATTGTGACAGAATGAGGCGTAGCTGCCATTGTGACAGAATGGCATGCTGGAGGTATTGTATGGCGCAATAACGTAGACAGCCTGCATTCCTACCTTACAGGTAGTTCGCTGTGAAGCGAATGGAGTTCGATACTCCAGGTGGGAACCAATTTCATCAGAAGTCTTCCGAGGATATCCCCTGTTCAACACCGTGGGCTGGTATCAGAGTTGATGGAGATGGAACGGTCGTGGCAACCGCGAGCCACTAGGCTATCATACGCCGAATCGTATGAGTATTCCTGGTAGAAACCAGTCGATATCACACGGATGAAGTACAGTAGTCCACACAAGTGTGACGTGAGCTTCGCGCCCACGTGCTCCTCGAGAGCAGTAAGCAGTAGCAGTTCCTGTGTGAACTGACGGGATTACGAGTGTATCCACCGACAATACGGATCATTCAAAATTCGATGAATGCACGGAGATAAACCAAGGCCTAACTTGGAGTCTTACCGTGTAACTAACTTCCTAGTACTAGAATGGGCAAGATGGTTAAAATCGAAGGTGTTGAAATGTTGAACATTGTTGAGCTGTCTAACAAGCAGATCGACGCCATCAATGGCGCCGAGATTGGACTCCTCAACAAGGAGGGTTGGGACGTCATCGTCCTTCCCTACGGGGAGGACGAGCACCGTTGGTCTAGCGAGACCAGCGGCAAGGCGTTCCGTGCCTTCGCCTACAGAGGAGAGGATCTCGTCTTCGGATGGGTGTCACCTGCAACCCTCGCAGGAGGCACGCTGTACGCTGCCAAGCCTACTGACGGACAGTGGGCCCAGAGCGCTGACAAGCTCTGGTGGACCGTGCAGTCTACCGCAGAGAAGGTTCCGTTCGGCGTCTCGACGACGTCAAAGAACCTGATCAACATAGCATCCGGGGAGACCACTATCCCGTGCCTCCACATCTCCATCGCCAAGGTGGAGTCTGGTTGGAACGGACGCCTGCTTCCGAGAACCGCTGAGGCTCTCGCGAAGCTGCGTGGCACTCGCAAGCCGAGCATGTGCAACAACCGTCCTGGGAAGGACGTGTCCATGTTCGATGTCAAGAAGTACTGGCTGGGTGAGACTCGTCTCGCCACTGCGGACGACTTCAAGAAGGCGGGTGTGGAGATCCCTGTGGCGTTGAAGGCGACACTAAAGTGATAGAACGGAGTTGACAACTCTAAGCTATCCACTAAGCAAGACTCCGAGGTGACTCCTTGGGAACAGAATAGTCACTCCCACAGACTGCTAGAGACAGGCATTCCAGAGCGAGACTGGAGTGGGAACCATATGAAGACTTTAAAGAGTTTTCAGGATCCACGTTTAGAACGTTCGGTCCTTGGACGTAAACGAGTTCGCGTCCATCGTATGACTGGAGTTCCAGTCCGCGAATCCGTAGAATACAAAGTTCTACAGCTAAAGAAGGAGCTTGGCGAGGAGTCGGTATCTGTGAAGTATCAGTACCGTCTCTTCGGAGAATGGTATGATACTTCATTCGAGAACTTCTGCGCCTACAAAGACGCAGGAGTTCAAGTCAGGATGATAGTATGACTGATTATGCAGCCGTCCAAGTCGACCACGATTGGTACGACGAGGACGATGATAAGCTGCCTTTCTGGCAAAGGTGACTATCCGGAGAGGGTTCGCGCATTCTCTGTTACTCATAACGCGTACAATCTTTAATCAACAACCTCTGTAAACGGAAGTGCGGTTTGCAGAGTTAACCAAGTAACCTAACGGAAGCAAGCACGAACCCTATTATGAGAAAGAATGTAACTATCGCCGACGTGGATTGCGGAACTCTCGCAGTACACATCTTCTTCGCTAAGAGTGATAACAAAGAGGAGCTCGAGGCCGCTTACAGCGAGCTGGCACGCACCTGCGGGTCGGCCTTCAGAGCTGACGAATGGACAGTAGCAGATGTCCTCGACATCATCGAGGACAAGGAGTATGACGTAAAGGTGCGTCGTGCTCTGGCTGTCCTCACTCCGTCGATCGAGGAGGTCATCGAAGAGATTCGCGCATTCAGAAACAATGTGGCTCACCTCCGCGACATTCGATAACAGAGCTTCGCTCTGGGCTTCGTCTTAATCCCTTCAGGGATGCGACAAAGCCTAATCTACGGTAATACCATAAGGGGATCTGCGGGAACGTAGGTCCCCTTTAAAGCTTCGCGGCGACGCAGCATGGCACAGGGCTATATTTACCGCAGAAGAGAATATAATTCTTTTTTTTCTCGGATATCTTTAGTATTAACTTTTTAAATTTATTTTCAGATGGGAAAAAATGTGACCATTCTCACGAACCCTGAAAAGGATCAGTTCGTGGAAAACGAGACCGACCTTCAATACGACGACACTAAGGCCGTCGAGGGTCTCAATTTTGAGGCAGGTGTGCCTCTGGAGATTGGTACTCCATATTTGGTAGTGCCTCAGGAAAACACCGGTAAAAGGTACCATATAGACGGTGAAGACGTCGTGTCTAAGCGCTTCCTCTCCACTGAGTTGGACGAGAATATGTCGGCTCTCACTGGCGTTGCTCGCACGATTGGATTGTCTTCCATTCGTGGTATGCACGTGGGACTCGTTGTTGATGGACAGCCTGCTCCTAAGTTCGACACCAAGCTCGAAGACGGTCGTCGCAAGGCTATCGTGTCCAAATGGAGCCATGCTACCGAGGACACCTCGTTCATTCGTGGTGATCTCGATACGATGCGTGCTGTCGTCACCAAGCCGGTGATTATCATCCCTGTCAGCAGGGGTGGTGTGTACACTCTCGAGTACGACCGCAACTCCAAGAGCGTAAAGGTAGATGGTAAGAACAAGGCTGTGCCTACGGTTAACGATCGTTTCTACACCTTCAAGGTGGTAGACAACGTGTCCGCAGCGCTTGTTAAGCAGGCTACTGACGCGCTTAAAGCAGCGTATCCGAATAATTTCTTCCCGAAAGCGTAATGCCACTCGTTACGCTTCTCGGTACCATGCGTTGGGGTGAGCTCGAAACCGATAATGGTGTAATCGAGTTCACTCCCAACCACGATTATCAGTTCGAAGGAAAACGATGCTTTTGCCTATTTCTAGTTACCGGCAATGAGTATCGTTTACTTCGAGCAATGGTTGTGGAGCCTTGATCGGCTCCTCAATCTCCAAGTTATTTATTTTTTTAAACCCAAAACAGCAATGAAAAAGATCTTTTTCGTAGAAGGCCGTGCCTTCATCGGTAATGAGGTAAAAGTAAATGCCTCTGGTTCAGAACAGCGTAAGTATGCATTCTATCTTGGTTCTGGTGAGATTACGAATGTCATCACCGCTCTTGAGAATCGTATGGTAAATTGCCTGGAGAATCTCGAAGATGTTCTCACTCATGATAAGGTATTTGATACCGACATGCTGGACAACGAAGTACGCAGCTACATCTACACCGGTAAGGATGGATATACCCATCACTTCTCTATTCCGGCTTACAAAGCTACGGAGAAGGCCGTTGAGATTCTTCAGGACATCATCGAGGGTCGTTCTCAAATCAATGTTCATGACATCACCAGCTGCAAGACCCTTGGTTGGCTTGAGGCTGATCAGATCGTTAAAGCATGTATGGAATTCATCAACATCTTTAATCCGTTCTGGCTAGAACTCTTAGAACGCCGTATCCAAGATCTGAAGAACTGATCCTCAACACAGGGAGAACTGTCATAATGTCATAATGTTGAGAATTCTCTCTGTCATAATGTCATAATGTTGAGAATTCTCTCCCTCATTCTGACAGTCTAGCACTGCCAGGCTTTTCAGAAAATTGTCAAAATCGCTCCGATTTGGGCGCCTATATCATTGGTCCCCATAAAGTGAGTGGTTTTGGCAAATTGTTTAACTAATTAAAACTTTATTCCCGTTTCTTACAATTAATCGGGAAATGGGAACTTATGTTCAAAACCATTAGAGGGAAGAATCTCTAAATAGAGATTGCGGTAGCCCTACGAAATTATTTTCCTGTATACTCCGCTTTACTTTCAATTTTTGGGCATTAAGGAACTTCAAGAACAAGCACTCTCCGCTTGAGGTTCTGCCCGCTTACTGCTAACAACATCGGAAGATGGAGAGTGTCAAAGCTAAGAGAACTATTATATCTCATATCTTAGTGGAGTCGTACCTGGGAGAGATATATATGAACTTCAGTTCATCCTGCATACCGGGAGGAGCCGGTCAGAACTCTGGTAGCAAACTGCAGCGTGATGAAGTTTATATGGCGTTAAAAGCGCAATTAAGACATTGTACCAGCAATGTACTTGAGCTGATTAAAAGGACCTTAGGAAAGTCCTAGAGTAGTATCCTGCTATTCATCAGTGCGGTGAGTGTCCGCGACTTACAATGCATCCTCTGGATAAGGAACCATTTCTAAGTCAATAACCTCTCCCAACTTCGTCAGAAGTCAAGGGAGGCAACCTACACAATTTAGCAAACCTTGACGTGGTGTGTAGGCTCCCAGTAATGGGTCTAATTGCTAAACGAGACTGTAGTGTAAAAAGGCGCACATAGACCGAATGTCTTAAGCTATCCGGAGTTACTTACTCCTCCGTTTGGACAAAATCGTCGTGAGTCCACTCAAGGTTGGGCTGTTGATATGCCACTGAAGGCCCACGAGTGTTCGAAGTACAGTAGATCACTAGCACTAGTCTAAGAATGGGTTCGAATCCCATCAGTCTCTCTTTCTCTGTTTTTCATAGTTAAGGGTTTGGAGCTACTCTTCGTCGGGATGACGAGGAGTAGCATTTTTTAATTCTGTCGCGCCCACCAAAGCGCCTGATGAGTCTTTGAAAATTAAGACGAAACAGAAACTCCTTAACATTAACAAAACTCCTATTTTTCTTACGCGTATGAAGAAAATTCTCGCAATGACCAACGAGCGTCTGGGCCTCGTTGTAGCGATTAGACTCGACGAATCTAATGCCCCAGATGCAGTTATCATGAACAGCAGACAGAAGTTCGGTATTGCTGCTCTTCAAGAAATTGCTGGCAATGATGAGCAAGGAAAGCGTTATCTCCTCGGCATCCACAAGCTCGCTGAACTCACCCAGATCATCGAAGATCCCACCCTCAAGGTTGAGGATTGTGTATAATCTCTAAACAGGTGAACTAACAATGAAAGCAAGACAGTTTACTAATGCCCTCATCTCATTGGTGATTGCGTCGCTCTGCTACTTCGTTGTAATAGCGGTGCTTGTTATTGCTCCGTGGTATCTTGCAATCACTATCTCTTGGTGGTGGCTTTTTGCAGCGATTCCTCTCTCGTTATTCGCATGGTGGATCACTTATATGCTCGGTAGAGCTGTAGGTAACATCTGGTATTAACTCAACTTCCCGGTCAGTCTTAAGACTGGCTGGGAATTTCCTTGAAAGTTTAACTCTAACCCATATATAGATATGAATAACTCATTCGAAAACTTCTATTGTTTTATGACCCTCCTCGTTGCAAAGAGCCATTTCAAGCAGGATATGCTTGAAAACGAGGGTGCTCTTCGTTTCTTCCACAAGGTTCTTGAAGCCCCAGAGGCTGTAGGCCGTTTGACTGCCGCTATGGCCGGTAAGGCAGATGCTTATGACAAGGTCATGAAGCCGAATAAACTCCTCTGGGAGATTTATAAGAGCGATGGTGAAAAACTGCTCTTCGTGGTAT
>JAUNDJ010000084.1 GCA_030526175.1 Bacillota bacterium | reverse complement strand
GTGGTAGAAGCAAGAAGCTCCCTCTTCAAACAAGTTAAGAGGGAGTAGTTCACTCCATCCCCTGTAAAACCTAAAATTCCATTTTCTGCGCACGCTTTGATTAATATACTATTGTAAGCCACATCGTCATACATTTTTCCATAATGATTATTCACCGCTCCTACTGGACCGGCAAAAATTGGATATTTGAACGTTTTTCCAAATACTTCAAACGAAGTATCCACTTCCTTATTTTCCACAATCGTATCCATATTCAAAAAGATTTCTTGCCAGGCTTCATAGTTACGAATAGCGCCTAATCCAGACCCTTTTGCCCCAGGACCTGGAATTCTATTTCCACAAGCTTTTCCATTACATACCGGACATGACTTACAAACATCTCCGACCAATGGTCTGCTTTTTTCCAATATTTCTTGATAATTCATTCTAATCCCTCTCTCTTTTACACCCATACTATACATTATTATGATGACGAAATGAAATATTGATGTATAATAGGTGAGTTGAACGAAAAGGAGAACATTATGATTTTAGATCAAATCCATCCAGAATTATTGAAAATGGCACAAGAAAGCGATGTGGTTTTAAAAGACGTTTATGACCAAATCGATCAAGTGTGTCTTGAAAATACAAACAAAGTCTTATCCGCTTTTATTGAAAATCGAGTTTCCTATTCCGATTTTGCCGATATCAACGGATATGGAAATTATGACGAAGGACGAGACAAATTAGAGAGAATGTTTGCGTTTATCTTAGGAAATGAAGATGCACTTGTTCGCCCACAAATTATGAGTGGTACAAATGCTTTATACCTAACATTATCCGCCTTATTAAAATATGGGGATACGATGATTTCCTTAACTGGAGCCCCTTATGATTCTTTACAAGAAATGATTGGAATCATTGGAACTTCCACACAATCTTTAAAAGCCAATGGAGTTAAATACGAACAAATCGATCTAGTGGATAACGATTTTGATGACGAAACTATCGTGAATCGTTTAAAAGAAAACAATGTAAAATTAGTCGAAATTCAAAGATCTCGAGGATATTCGAGTCGAGACTCATTGACTATTGCCAAAATTGAACGTATTATCCAAAAGATTCGTGAAGTCAATCAAGAAGTCATCATCATGGTCGATAACTGTTATGGAGAACTTGTCGAAACAAGAGAACCAGGACACGTGGGAGCCGATGTTGTCGTAGGTTCTTTAATGAAAAACTTAGGAGGCGGAATTGCAGCAACTGGAGGATATATTGCGGGAAATAAAGAATATATCCACATGGTAGCCGAACGCTTAACTTCTCCAGGAATCGGAAAAGATTTAGGAGCCAACTTTAACTTAAACAACTCTTTTTTCAAAGGCTTATTTATGGCACCAAATGCCGTAAAGAACTCTTTAAAAACAGCGGTATTCTCTAGCTATATGTTAGAAAAATTAGGGTTTAAAAATGTATCTCCAAGATATAACGAACCAAGAACCGATATCATTCAAACTTTAGAACTAGGAAATTTAGATAACCTTGTTCGTTTTACGCAAGGTATTCAAGAAGCTTCCCCAATTGACTCGTTTGTCAAAGTTATGCCAGCTCCAATGCCTGGTTATCCTTTTGATGAAGTTATGGCTGCTGGAAGCTTTACGCAAGGAAGCACAATCGAGTTGAGTGCCGATGCCCCTTGTGTAGAACCTTATACACTATATATGCAGGGTGGATTAACAACCGAATATGGAAAATTATCCATTCTACTTGCCTTATCCAAAATGATGAACGATTAGTACCCGATTGGGTACTTTTTTTTCAGAAAAAATGTATACTAATTTTGAGGAAAAAAACTATGAAATTTTTAAATGGATTTTGGCTACAAGGCAAAGGCCTAGGCATCCTTTCGCCAACTTATGTAGAAGATTGTTTCGAAAGAAATAATACGTTGTATCTTTATGCGCCTGTACGTGGATTTGATGGGGCCATGTTAACCCTTCTCATCTCTTCTCCAAAAGAAGAAGTCATTCGTGTTCAAGCTTACCATTATATGGGAGTTAACGATCAAAACGATCCACACTTTTCTCTGAATTTAGAAAATAGCTCCCTTCAATACGAAGAAAATGAAGAACAAATCGTGGTCCACAGTGGAAGCTTGTCTTTGGCCATAAATAAGAAAAACTTTTCTATGCACTACTATGCCAATGGAAAGTTTTTAACCAAATCTACAAAGAACAACTTAGCCTATGTGAAAGAGAATTATCAAGGAGATTATTATTCGTACGATGACACAAATTGTTTCATGAAACAAGAATTGTCTTTATCCGTGGGCGAACTCGTATATGGATTTGGCGAACAATTTACCCCATTGGTAAAAAACGGACAAATGGTAGAGATTTGGAACAAAGATGGTGGAACCAACACCGAACAAGCATACAAAAATGTACCCTTCTATATGACAAATCGAGGATATGGTGTTTTTGTCAATTCCACGGATCGTGTTGAATTTGAAGTAGGAAGTGAAAACGTCGAACGTGTTCAGTTTTCTTTACCAGGACAAAGCTTAGATTACTTTTTGATCAATGGACCAACCATGAAAGATGTTCTCCAAAGATATACCGATTTAACAGGAAAACCAGCTTTACCACCTGCCTGGTCCTTTGGCTTATGGTTATCCACATCTTTTATGACCAGCTACGATGAAAAAACAGTCTTAAGCTTTATCAATAAGATGGAAGAAAATGAGATACCGCTATCTGTTTTTCATTTCGACTGTAACTGGATGAAACAAAGACATTGGACAGACTTTTTATGGGATGCGAAAACATTTCCAGATCCAAAAGGCTTAATTGAAAAAATTCATGCCAAAGGAATTAAAGTATGTGTATGGATCAATCCTTATGTTGCCCAACAATCTCGCTTATTTACCCAAGGAAAAGAAAAAGGATATTTCTTAAAGCGAAAAAATGGAAATGTCTGGCAATGGGATATGTGGCAACCAGGTCTAGCCATTGTGGATTTCACAAATCCAGAAGCATGTGCCTGGTATAAGAAATACTTAGTCGAATTATTGGAAATGGGAGTGGATTGTTTCAAAACCGATTTTGGTGAACGAATCCCTACCGATGTAACCTACTACAATCAAGCACCTCCAGAAAAAATGCACAATTATTACACCTATTTATTTAACAATTTGATTTTTCAAACGATTCAAGAAATCAAAGGAAAAGAAGAAGCCGTCGTGTTTGCACGCAGTGCTACCGCAGGTTGTCAAAAATTTCCAGTACACTGGGGTGGAGATTGTTCGGCTTCGTATGAATCCATGGCCGAAAGTTTACGAGGTGGTTTGTCGTTCACATCCAGCGGATTTGGCTTTTGGTCGCACGATATAGGTGGCTTTGAAGATACAACACCGCCAGATTTGTACAAAAGATGGTGCGCTTTTGGTCTTCTTTCTACCCACTCTCGTCTTCATGGAAATACCTCTTATCGAGTACCTTGGCATTATGGACAAGAAGCCGTTGAAGTTCTTCGTCACTTCACAAAAGTGAAATGGGATTTGATGCCTTATATTTTAGAACAAGCCCAAAAGACATCAAAAACCGGAATCCCACTCATGCGTTCAATGGTCTTAGAATTTCCTGAGGATCCAAATTGTCGATATTTAGACCAACAATATATGTTAGGAGATTCGTATTTAGTAGCCCCTATTTTTAACGAAGAAGGAATAGGAAGCTTCTATTTACCAGAAGGAGAATGGGAAGAATATTTTAGTAAAGAAAAAGTCACAGGAGGAAAATGGATTACGAAACACTACGATTATTTCCATATTCCTTTATACAAAAAGATGGGAGCCTAAACAGCTCCCATTTGTCCTCCATCAATACGAATGACTGTGTTATTAATATAGTTTGCCTGATCACTAATCAGGAATTTTACTAAATGAGCGACTTCTTCCGGTTTCCCATATCGATTTACTAAAATTTTTTCTTGTTCTTCTTTTAAGAATTCTTCATCGTATCCATCCAGCTCCGATTCGGTTCCAATAAAGCCTGGTGCAATCGCATTCACATTGACATATGGACTAAATTGCACCGCCAAATTATGAGTTAAGGAAATCAAAGCCGCTTTGGAAGCATCATAGTCCAAACACATTGGATAGTAGGTATTGATTCCATTGGTACTTGAGATATTGATAATTCTGCCAAATTCTTTGTCTAACATATATCGATATGCTCGATTTGAGCAATTATACGCACCAATCACATTCACATCCATGGTTCTACGAAATTCATCAGCCGTCTTTAAATGGAATAAATTCGAAAGATCAATGGCGGCATTGTTGACTAAAATGTCAACACCTTCAAATTTGGCTTCAATAATTTGAAACATCTCTTCGACTTCTTCTTCTTTTGAAACATCGGCTTGAATAGCTAGACAAGAAACACCCAATTCTTCAATCTGATTTTTTAATTCCATCGCTTGTTCTTGTGAACTAAAATAATTGATCACGATATCGTATCCTGCTTGTGCGAGTTCCAAGGCAATCGCTTTTCCAATTCCTTTGGCCGCTCCGGTAATTAATACAACTTTCTTTTTCATAGGCAAAAAAAAGAGCTTATTAAGCTCTTCCTTCGTATTTTCCATCCGCTGTGAAGACAACGATTTTTTCACCTTGTTCGATGAATGGTGGAACTCTTAAAGTTAATCCAGTGTCTGTAGTAGCGTCTTTTAATTGTGTAGAAGGTGCTCCTTTGATAGGTGGAGTTGTTTCTACAACTGTTAATACTACTGTAGCTGGTAATGATACAGTCAACAACATTCCTTCGAAGAACGCTAATGAAACATCCATTCCTTCGATGATGTAGTATTTGTTGTCACCAATTTGATCAGCACTTAATTCATAAGTGTCATATGTTTCCATATCCATGAAGTAGTAAATTCCATCAGCTTCGTATGAATATTGTGCTTGTTTCTTTTCGATTTGAGCAGCGTCAAATTTTGTATTGGCGTTGAAGTTTCTTTCTTGTGTAGAACCTGTTTTTAAGTTTTTCATCTTAGTTTTTAAGATTGCAGCTCCTTTACCAGGTTTTACGTGTTGGAAATCTAATACTTGACATGGATCTCCGTCAACGATTAATGTTAATCCTGTTTTAAAATCTCCTGCTGAAATTGCCATAATAAATATCTCCTATTTCATCTTTTTTCTCAAATACTATATCAGTTTTATCGCATTTACTCAACTGATTCTTTACCAAAGGAATCGCCAGCGCTCGATTTTCGTGCCTTTTTGAAACAGTCTTTGTTCTTTTTTGTGACAATTCTTGTTTCAATTCCCTCTTTTGTACAAAGCTGTAAAGTAATTTTTCCAGCTTCCTTAATTGGATGTCGTAATATACGTGCAAAGGAAACATCCACTTTCTCTTTTGAAACCGCTAAATACGAAAATTTTTCATCTTCATATGGTACATCTCCATTTTTCAAAGTTTTATGAATCTTACTACGTGCCACTCGTGTCGTAAAATGACACCAGTTAGAATCGGACATTGGGCAAGAATCGTTATGTGGACATGGTGCGACAATGTGCCCTCCCCATTCCACTAATAAATCTTTGGCCTTTTTCAATTGGGACGAACCTACGGGTGTTCCTGGTTCTAAGATTAAAAATAACTTATCCGTAGCATTCCACAGCTTTTGTAAGACTTGTATTCTTTTTTCTTCACTAAATTCATTCAGTGCATAACTGACCACCACTAAATCGGCATGTTCCGGAATATCCTCATTTAAATCTCGCTGTATCCATATGGATTTCGAAAGAGTTTCATCCAGTTTTCCCAGTTGTTTTCCATAGTGGATCATTGCACTTTCTCGTTCTACACAAGTGAACGACAACTCACCATCTAATACGCTTCGAATGGCCCAACTAGCAGCACCTGTTCCTGCGCCCATATCTAAGACAGAATGAATATCCATATCCATCATTTCTAAGGTCGATTCTAAAGCCGAGCTAACCGCACCAAAAGTAGCAGGCATACGAACCATCGCATACACAGCCGCTTCCATATTCGTTGAGACAAGATGTTTCCCTTGTCCACTTTCGTTTTTATATTTTTCCGTTATATTTTGTGCCGTTTGTTTCAACTGATTTTGTTGATAATCCTGGGCAAGCTTTGTGATTTCTTCTCGTAATAATACAGGTATTTCCATAAATTCTCCTTATTAGCCTATTGTATAGGAAAGCGAACAAAAAGAAAACACCACAAATGTGATGTCATTCTTTACCCATAAGTTGAATCGCTTCTTCCACAGTAATTATTGTGGCATAGCGCTTTGGCCACATGAATTCGTTGTAGAATTTATAAGCCGTTTCTTTATCAAAATATGGATTGTCATAGGTCGAATTGGCATATGAAGGCACATACAGTTGAAAACCTTTTTCAAAACCACTTTTAATTGTCGCATCCATACAATAATCCGTTGAAACACCCACAACAATAAGCTGAGTTTCTTGTTTCTCATCTAAATACTCACACAATCCAGTCATGGAATGAAATGCACTGTTCACATTCTTTTCAAACCGTCTTTCTCCACTTCTAGGAGCAAATTCTTCAATAATTTCATAGTTATCCGTCTCTTTATCCAAATCCGTTCCCGGTCCATCATCGTGTTGCACATAGACAACTTCGATTTGATTTTTTCTAGCCTCAAAAATCAGTCTTTTAATATTTTCTTTCACAATTTCATACGCAAATAATCTCGAATCGAAACAGCCCTTTTGACAATCTACCACTAATAGAATCATAATACACTCCTAAAACATCAACATACCCTGGTCATCGTATTTAAAATCTGGTCCCCAGGCAATTTCCCAATAATAGCCATCGGGATCGGCAAAATAAGCATGATAGCCTCCCCAGAACACATCTTGGGCTTCTTGGACAATCTTCCCCCCAGCTTGACGAACGAGTTCAACCATTTCATCCACTTGTTCTTTTTCTTCCACATTATACAATAAGGTGATACCACCAAATCCACTTCCAATTTTTGGAGGGTCTTTGGGATTGATATCTTCGGCCAAAAGGGTCAAAGGATACAATTCAAACTTTTTTCCTGGCGTATTAAAGAAACAAACTTGGGGATTGTCTTCTGTACAATCGGTTTCAAATCCCAATTTATCCCGATAGAAATGAATCGATTCTTCCATATTACGAACACCCAAACAAATACAAGTGATCTTATTCATGATTTTTCTCCTTACACGTGCATGTCTTTTCGACAAAAGACAAGAACACTTAATGCGTATAAAACAAAAGCCCCTACTAGTAACAACAAGGCCGAAACAATTGCTTCCATAGTTCCAGAAACTAAGCCATATGTATCAAATAATGTGAAGAATGTATAATTTTTTAGGAATTCTGCTTTTTCTCCAACATTTCCAAGCATCTGCACTACATACATAAAAGTAGGAATACCTACGCCAAAAGCTAGGCTATATTTTGTTTCCGAAAATAAGCAAGAAGCTAGAAAACATATACTTCCAATAAATATATGTAGACACAATAGCCCCCCATTTAGCATCAGTATTTCTTTTACGACAATTTCATTAGGAAACATTTTCATGGTGAGTCCAATTTCCAATCCTGTGGCATAAAAGATTAACAGTAAGATACCACTCATTAATACATACATTTGCGTACAAACAATCTTAGATTTTTTTATGGGTGCACAAAGTAAAGTAACCATAGACCCTTTTTCCACATAACTAGAAACCAATCCATTGGCGCGTATCATACAAAAGACCATAGGAAAAACAAGCAGGATAAATCCATATAAATACGAAATGATAAATCCAATTAGCGTATTTTCTCCCGCTTTCATACCAACTGCTGACATAAGTTCTGGCATCATTTCAACAATCTGATCCAAAGAAGCCATCATTTCTGGTTCATACATGCCGATGATGATTGCGACATACATAGTAATGACTAGTCCAAACAATATTAGAAGTTTTAAACTCTTTTTCATTTCTCGTTTATATAAGGTCCAGTTCATTATTCTTTTCCTCCATAATAATTGATAAAAATAGATTCTAAATTTTGTTTGGCCACGAGTTCAACGGTATTACCTTCTTGTTTCCCATCAAAATCTTTCGCAAAAGAAATCGCTTCTTCTTGCGAATCCAAATGCACTTTATAAGAACGCATATGACGACTTCGTAGTGTTTCAATGGAATCCACAGTCACTAGTTTTCCTTCGCGAATAATCCCTACTCGATCGCATACGCGTTCAACTTCATCAAAAATATGACTCGAAAGTAAGATGGTTTTTCCTTTTTTCTTTTCTTCTTCCAATAGCTGAATAAAACGATTTTGCATCAAAGGATCTAAACCGCTGGTTGGTTCGTCTAAAATCAAAATATCCGGATTGTGCATAAAAGCAGCGACAATGCCCAATTTCTGTTTCATCCCCTTACTCATCTTCTTAATCTTCCCTTTGGGATTGAGCTCAAACATCTCAATCAATTCTTTCATACGAGAATCGTCTTGTATTCCTCGATATTTTAGTTTGAATTTTAAGAACTGTTCCCCGGTCATATCTTCAAAAAAACTAATTTCCCCAGGAATATAACCCAGTTTCTTTTGAAGTTCATCCCGATTCTTCCAACAGTCTAAACCATAAATTTTACATTTTCCCTTTTTACTTTTGATAAAACCTAACAAGTGACGAATGGTCGTTGTCTTTCCCGCTCCATTTGGACCTAAAAAGCCAAAGACTTCTCCTCGATGTACTTGAAACGAAAGATCAAAAACACCCTTACCATGTCCGTAATTCCTTGTAAGACTATCAATCTCTATTGTACTCATATTCTTTACTCCTACGTTTATTAATACAGCTATTATAATAAAGAAAACAGTGTATTCCTACACTGTCTCTAAAAAATTAAATATCTTTTGTAGATAATCGAATAAAATCTTATCCTCACTCAAATAAATCTCATGTTTCGTATTTGGCACAAACACGAGCTTTCCATTTTTTAGTCGTTTAATAAACTCTTCTTGCCCTTTTGGAAGCACAAAATCGTCTTTGTCCGCTTGAAACAATAAAACAGGTATGGAGATGGAACTTGCATTCTTGATTCCTTGTTCGCAAGCCCTAAAGCTTTCTTTTGTCCATTGATATGTAGGTCCTCCACTTTGTAGAAATGGATCTTGTAGCTGTTTTTCAAAATAAATCTTATATCGTTCGTAACAAGTAGCAGCACTGCCTTCAAAGTTTTCTTTTGAACTAAAACTTCCTTGGCCCGGAAGAGGGGATTCTCCTTTTCCCAGAATACAGAATGCATTGGCCACAGCCTTGGCAAGCCCATACGGAATTCCTGATCGATTGACTTCAAACATTGGTGAGCTTAATATCGCTTTTTCAAACACACCTGGATGTTGTTCCAAAAAAAGAGAAGCAATCAATCCTCCCATAGAATGGGCAAAAATATAATAGGGTTTGGGCATAGTTAATAGTTTTTCTTGGACAACCTTTTCTAAATCTTCCACATATTCTTGGAAACGATCGATATGTGTATACTTTTGTGGCGTTTTTCGAGAATGTCCATGATTTTTATGATCGTGGATACATACACAATAGCCTTCTTGTAAGAAATAGTAGATGAGTTCTTCGTATTTTTTTTGACTTTCTGTAAAACCATGCGAAATCATTATGGAACCATTGTTTCCATTTCCTATAAACAATGTTCCTGCAATATAATCCAGTTGAAAGGGTTTTGCACAATTCGCTAGGACTTGTTCAATTTGTATCGTTGAAATCATAATCTATCCTTTTGAAGATGGGCGGATATTTGTGCCACTTTTTCTTCCGTTAAAATATATTTCTTTTTAAAGAAAATATACGCAACAAGCAAGCCTAAAATAGGAAGAACACCCATCGTTAATCGTAGACCAACGACATTGATTGTGTTCGTTACATCTACAATCGCATTTGTATCACTACTAATATGACATACACTTAAACAAATGGATACGATAAAGGCGGCTAGTCCACTGGCTAATTTTACGACAAAAGTCTGCATAGAAAAGATAACGGATTCATCTCTCGAATGATTTTTGACTTCGCCATAATCGACCGTATCGGCTAAAAATACGGTTGTCAAAACCGTCATCATTCCAAAAGCCGCAAAAATTAAGAAACCAGGAATGAATAATAAGAAGACATTACTCATGTTCACAAACGAAAGAACAATTAATGTGATATATCCTAGAATAGCCATAATTAAAGAGCCAAAGAAAATCTGCATCGATCTATATTTCTTGCGAAGAAGTGGATATAGAACCATCATAGATAAAATTTGAATGGCTCCACCAAAGGTATTGAATAAAGTAAAGGCTTCATACCATCCTTCTGTCCCAAAGTCGTATTTGAAAAAATAAATAACTAAGTTTGAAGTAATATATAAAGATAAGTTGATGAGTACAATCGTAATCACTATCGTCATTGCCTGATCGTTTTTGAATAAAGAAGTAAACATCTCTTTAACACTTGGGGCTTCCATTTTTACTGTTGATTTTTCTTGAATCGTCACACAAGTCCATGTGATAAAGAGTACAAAAAGAACAGCTACAATCAGTGCAAACCATTTAAATCCAAGAAGTTCATTTCCTTTTCCCAAAGCCATAACACACATCATGGTGATCACAGTAATCAAAGCTGAACCAACACCCGCACAAGAACGAGCAAGGGTGGATAATCCTTCTCTTTCTTTTCCTCCTTGGGTAAAAGCTGGAATCATTGACCAGAATGGAATATCCATCATCGTATATGTCACACCCCATAAAATATAAGTAATGGCTGCATATGCGACAAGACCATTTCCTGAAAGACTTGGCGGACAAGCAAACATCAATACTAATACAACCGCATTCAATAACGTTCCAATGAGTAACCAAGGTCTAAATTTCCCCCACTTGGTTTTTGTTTTGGCAACAAGAATACCCATTAGTGGATCATTAAAGGCGTCGAATACACGCGCTGCCATCAAGATTGTTCCCATCACAATCGCATTCACACCCAAAATATCTTGGTAATAATATAAGATATAGCTAGCCGACAACATGTAAACCATATCTTTTCCAATAGCTCCTAATCCATACGATACTTTTTCTTTATTCGACAACATAGTTACTCTCCTTTCTGAATGCCTTCTATGAGTATATGTACCACTTCGTCTAACGCTTCTTGGTACGTAAGATTGGCACGAATTAATATATCTCTTTGAAAAAACTGTTCCAGACTGGCTTCAAGCATCATTTTGACAAGAGGAATGGAAGTTTTTCGAATGACACCTTCTTTCATTCCTTGTTCCAAAAGATTAATTGTATCTTCCCAGCCTGTTTCTAAATGATTTTCTACTCGCTTGTAGGTTTTCGGATACTTGTCTTTTAGACCATACAACTGGCGAAAGTCAATTTGCGCATAGCTTTCGGGCATCACCCCTAATATTTTTTGAATCTTTTCTAATGTGGATAAACGAGTATCGTTCATCACTTCTTTCTTGCTCTCTTGAATAGCCAAAAAGAGATAATCTACCATTTCTAAAAATAAAGCTTGTTTATCCGAAAACAGAGTATACAAAGTCTTTTTGCTCATCCCCATTTTCTTTGCCAAATCATCCATTGTAAATTTCAGTCCCTTTTGGTTAAACAAGACAATACAAGCATTGAGTATGTCTTCTTTCATGATCTTCTCCCTCGGAAACTATTTTATGTATTTCAGTTTCCTATATTCTACTAGGAAACCGCTTTCATTTCAATAGTTTCCAAAAAAAAGACAAGTGTAAAACTTGCCTCAAATCATTATTCTTTAGTACCAGTCTTTCTGCAAAAGAAAATCTCTGATATTACGATGTTTAATACCATTTCGACTAAAATCCAGTTCATCCATAGAAACCACATATTTCGGATAATTATCACTCACACTATCATATACCCCAAATTCTCGTTCTATCGTTTCTTCCGATGCCAATAAATATGTTACTTGCACATATAGTTTATCTTCTTGTTTCTTACACACAAAGTCAATCTCTTTATTTCCTACTTTACCAACTGTAATCGAGTATCCTCTTCGTAGGAGTTCCATGTAAACGATATTCTCAAGAACAAGATTAATGTCTTTTGTATTTCCTCCAAATACTGCCTCGCGAATACCATGATCTGCCATATAGTATTTTTCATTGGAAGATAATATTTGTTTTCCTTGAACCTCTTCTCTTTTTACCTTATAGAAAAGATAAGAATCACAACAATATTTTATATAATTTAAAACTGTTTCTGGGGAAACCGTTCTCTGTTCTTTTTTTTAATACTTAGATAGAGATGTCGCCGAAAAGGTTGTTCCTATATTTGTGACAACGTACGCAATAATTCTCTCTAAAAGATCTATATCACGTATTTTATTCCTTTTCACAATATCTTTTAGCTGTACTGAATTGAATAAGTCATTTAGATATTGTTTGGATGGCTCATTCTCATAATGAATATTCGCAAGATAAGGCATTCCACCAACCAAAAGATATTTTTGAAAACAAAGTTGATTGGATGCTTCTGGAAAACTCATTCTATACAATTCTAAGAATTCCAAAAACGAAAAAGGGTAAATCACAAATTCTACATATCGTCCTCCTAAATAAGTAGCTAATTCTCCTGATAATAATTTTGCGTTAGAACCCGTTATGTATATATCACAGTCTAAAGAAACTCGGAAAGAATTAATACACTTCTCCCAATCTCTCACCTCTTGAATTTCATCAAAAAAAAGATATATCCTTCCATTCACAGAACCAACTTTATTCATAATCTCCTCATATAGTGCAGTTGCAGTATGTAGATGAGAATATCTCATATCTTCAAAGTTAATGAAAATGATCTGAGATGCAGAAACACCTGTTTCAATAAGTTCCTGCTTTATAAGATTTAACATGACAGATTTCCCACAACGTCTCATTCCTGTCATCACTTTGATTAAATCCGTATTATAAAATGGACGAATACGTTGCATATACAATTCACGTTTTATCACAGTTACCAACTCCTTACCAATCCTAGCTTTAATCTATCACATGTATATCTTATAAACAACTCAATACAATATTTTTATCAGTTATATCTGATAATTTATGTTTATAAATCGTTTTTATCCAGTGAACTACTCCCTCTTACACTTCGTTAAGAACAGGGAGCTTCTGGAAGACATTACTGTCTTCGTTTGCGAAGTTTGATATTTAAGTTTCCTCCTAATTTTCTTAGGAAA
>JAUNDJ010000170.1 GCA_030526175.1 Bacillota bacterium | reverse complement strand
TATTTTTACGATGAACAGAGAAATAGTATTGATAAAAGGACGAAAAAAGACGCCCGGATTTTATCCGAACGTCTTAACTGTTACATCCTCTTTTTTCTTTATATGAATTCATACTTTATGTTCATATGATTACTCAGAAATACATAATTTATATGTATTCATTGATAATTTGCCAAATAAATGGTATAAAAATTAGGTAAAAACGTAGATAAGGAAAAGTACTTCTAAATTCTTTGTAGAGACGATATGGTTGGTGAAAATATCGAAGAAGGAAAAGGAAAAAGCACCTTAGAGTGATTTTATGAAATTAGTAGTAAAATCCGGTCTCAAACCGTTATCATGATAGAGATCTTATTTATTAAGATGAAAAAGGGTGGCAACACGAGACCTTCGTCCCTTGTGGGTAAGGTCTCTTTTTATTTTTAAGAAAGGAAGATAGAAATGTTAGACATCAAATTTGTACGAGAAAATCCAGAAATCGTAAAAGAAAACATGAAAAAGAAATTCCAAGATTCTAAATTACACTTAGTGGATGAAGTATTGGAAGAAGACAAAGAAATGAGAGCTTGCCAAGTAAAAGGAGATGAATTAAAAGCGCAAAGCAAAAAAATCTCTAAAGAAATTGGCGCATTAATGAAACAAGGAAAAAAAGAAGAAGCTGAACAAGTAAAACAAGATATCGCAAACATGAAAAATGAAATTGCGAACTTAGGGGAAAGAGAAAACCAATTAAGAGAATCTGTACGCAGCAAAATGTTACAAATTCCAAATATTATTGACCCTAGTGTTCCAATTGGTAAAGATGATTCAGAAAACGTTGAAGTAGAACGTTTTGGAGAACCAGTTGTTCCTGCATATGAAATTCCTCACCACGCAGATATTATTAAATCTGTAAACGGTATGGATAAAGAAGCAGCAGGAAGAACAAGTGGTGAAGGATTCTATTATTTATTAGGAGATATTGCTCGTTTACACGAAGCAATGATTTCTCACGCTAGAGATTTCATGATTGAAAACGGATTCACATATGCAATCCCTCCATTCATGATTCATGGTGATGTAGTAGAAGGTGTAATGTCATTCCCTGAAATGCAAGCTATGATGTATAAAATCGAAGGAGAAGATTTATATTTAATCGGAACTTCAGAACACTCGATGATTGGTAAATTCAAAGGACAAATTATTAAGAAAGAAGAGTTACCTATCAATATGACATCTTATTCTCCATGTTTCCGTAAAGAAGGTGGATCACACGGATTAGAAGAACGTGGATTGTATCGTGTTCACCAATTTGAAAAACAAGAAATGGTTGTTCTTTGTGAACCAGAAGATTCAATGGATTGGTATGAAAAAATGTGGAAATTGACTGTTGATTTATTCCGCAGTTGGGATATTCCAGTACGTCAATTAGAATGCTGTTCAGGAGATTTAGCTGATCTTAAAGTAAAATCATGTGATATTGAAGCATGGTCACCACGTCAACAAAAATACTTCGAAGTAGGAAGTTGCTCAAACTTAAGCGATGCTCAAGCAAGACGTTTAGGAATTCGTACTAAAGGTGAAAAAGGAACTTATTTCCTTCACACACTAAACAATACAGTTGTTGCCTCTCCTCGTGGATTAATTGCATTATTAGAAAACAATTACCAAGAAGATGGAACTGTATTAATTCCAGAAGCTTTACAACCATATATGGGTGGTAAAAAAGTTATTGGAAAAAAATAAGATAATGAATTAAATCTGATTTCTTCATGAAATCAGATTTTTTCTTTTATCCAAAATCGAGCAGAATACTCTAGCTTCGATAAGCTGGAAATGAATGCGTCGAGCTTTTGAAATTTCTATTTATAAAGAAAGATAAAGTTATGAATAGTGTTAGGACATATGGCATGTATTTTATCATATAATTTTTAGAAAGGATAAGACCACATATATGACTATCAAAAAGCAGAATCATCTTCCTAAGGAAGAATCCGATCCCGTTTTTCAGCTTTTTTTCAATATAATGATATTAATAGTGAACTACTCCCTCTTAACTTGTTTGAAGAGGGAGCTTCTTGCTTCTACCAC
>JAUNDJ010000169.1 GCA_030526175.1 Bacillota bacterium | reverse complement strand
TACGATCTTGAATAAGGAAGTACAAATGTATCCTCTTTTAGACGTACCATACCAATGATCAGAATAGTCAATCCATCTTTGGGAAGATACTGTGGAATATGAACTTTCGCATCGTATTTCCCATTGTTCTTTCGTTTTAGTAATTCAAAAAACGATTGAAAATCCGAAGCCACTTTCTTAATGATCTGTTCTGCCATATTGGAATTCAGGATCTTATAATTCTCTGAGTTTTTCAACAAGTGATAATTCTGATTATAAGAAAGATACTTTCCTGTATTGAAAAAATGCTGACGAACATTATAGAGAGCTTCATTCTTAAGATTCTTGGCAACATGAGAAAGCTCACGAAGTATCTCATATTCTTCTTTAGAAAGATGATTCAGCTGCTGTTTGATAGTCAGATACATGGTCTTCTCCTTTCTAGAATATACATACGATTTTAAATTAAGAATCCCACACATACTGACACCATTTATGTCATTAACTAAAAAAACAGATTTTAAAAAACTACACATTCATCTCCAGCTTATAGAAGCTGGAGTATTCTGCTGTGCTTAGATAAATTGTTGTTGTCAAAAGCTACAAAAGATAGTAGAATTATTCTTGTAGATAGTGAGGCTGATTATTATATGTTGAATTCAATTTTATTTACATTAATCGGAGTGTTAATCGGAGGAGCTTTAGGATTTTATTTCACAAAAAAGAAATTTGAAAAAGAATTAAAAGAAAATCCACCTATTAACGAAAAAATGATTCGTGCAATGTTCTTACAAATGGGCCAAAAACCTAGTGAAGCAAAAATTCGTCAAGTGATGAAAGCTGTAAACAATAATAAATAGAGATTCAGAAGAAGTGATTCCATTCACTTCTTTTGTTTTTTTGTAAGAAGAGTAATATAATAAAGATGTGGAGTAGTATATAGTATGATTAAGAAATTAAAAAAGCTAATTATGGTCTTTTTGATCGTCCTTATCGGATTTTTATCTTTTATTGTATATAGAGGGTATCAAGATTATCGAGTATATGAAGATGCCGTTCCTATTTCCTCATTGGTTGAGAAAGTTAAATTAAAAGAGAATTATGTCCCTTATGAAGAGCTTCCGGAACATCTATTGAATGCGACGGTTTCTGCAGAAGATAAACGTTTTTATCAACATAGTGGTATCGATTTTCTTTCTTTAGGAAGAGCAATTGCCAGTCAGTTCATTTCTTCTTTGGCAACCAGTGGAGGATCGACTATTACCCAACAATTGGCCAAAAACTTATATGGGCAATATAGTTCGAATGTTCGTTGGAAATTGATGGAATTCTTTTTTGCGAATAAGTTAGAAAGCTTATTTACGAAAGAAGAAATATTAACGATATATGTGAATATTATTAATTATGGGGCGAACAATAGTGGAATTTTCGAAGCAAGCGTGGATTATTATGGAGTATATCCTATTCAACTTGGCTTGGGAGAATGTTCTTTATTAGCCGGTATTCCTCAATCGCCTTCTAATTATGAATTGTATAACCATTATGAGGCTGCCAAAAAACGTCAACAATACGTATTGGATAATATGGTAAAAGCTGGATATATTAGTCAAGAAGAAGCAGACCAAGCATATATTTCTAGTTAATTCAGAAAGGAGCTGTAAAGAAACCTACCTTTAAAGTTAGATTTCTCAGCTTCTTTTTCTTTTCTTCCTGTAAATCTTCTGGTGCTTTCCAGTATTTCAATTTTGATTTACGATCGTAGAATTTGAATAGTTTTCTTATGTTTAGTCTTAAATAAACGAGCATAAATTCTGTTGTAACTTTATCCAAAGAAACTCTAGTAAATCTATCAAAAGGAATATCAGTGGTTTAATAAGAAAAATGCCAGACTGCAAAGCATCAAAGACAAACAGAAGAATGAGAAACAAACGAGAAAACAGAGCATCCTCTTACAGAAGAGAAATCACAGAGTGGATGATTATTTGAGCAAGAGTGCTCGAATTATTATGGATTACTGTATAAAAAATGATATTGGAACATTAGTTGTTGGAAAGAACGGTGATTTCCAGAAAGAAGCAAATCTTGGAAAAGTAAACAATCAGA
>JAUNDJ010000083.1 GCA_030526175.1 Bacillota bacterium | reverse complement strand
TTTTTTATTTTGTTATTTTTATTTTTGACTGTTATTCAACTGTTACAGCCTCTTTCTCTCATTGCATATTACGTTCAATTTCTTATTGAACTTATCAATACCATGATACTTGCAGTGTATATCTTTTGTCATCTTTTTGCGCTTTTTCAGTCTAAATATAAAAAAAGAGTTTTACTATTGAAACTCATCGCTTAAGCTATACAGAACTCCAAGATTATCTTGGGATTTTCTATCAAAAATGAAAAGTCAAGAATTGATTTCTTGACTTTCTTTTTTACTATTCTGCTTCTGTTTCAATATCCATATTGTTGAAAACATCCACATTTAATGATTTGTTTTGTTTCGCAACAATTGTTGTGCAAACCGCATCTCCTGTGATGTTTACAGCTGTACGAAGCATGTCTAAGATACGGTCAACTCCCATAATCAACATGATAGCTTCTACTGGAATACCTACGGCAGTAAATACCATAGATAATGTAACTAGTCCTACAGAAGGAATACCTGCTGTTCCCACAGAAGCTAATGTAGCGGTTGCGATAACTGTTAAATATCCACCTAATCCTAAGTGAATACCATAAGCTTGTGCTGCAAAGACTACGGCAACCCCTTGCATAATAGATGTTCCATCCATATTGATTGTTGCTCCTAGAGGGATTGTGAAAGAAGCAATTTTACGATCTACCCCGATTTTATCTACTAATGTGTCAATGTTCAATGGAATTGTCGCATTAGAAGTAGATGTTGAGAACGCAAACATCATAACTGGGAAGAACTTTTTAATAAATTTCACAGGATTCAATCCAGAAAATACGAATAATAGTAACATATATACGATAAAACATTGAATTCCAAGACCTGTGACTACACTTCCCATATATTTTAATAATGGTAAGAAAGCATCAAATCCTAAGTTGGCAAATGTTTTTGCGATCATACAGAATACTCCGATTGGAGCTAATCCCATTACCGCATTTGTCATTTCCATCATTAAATCGTTACATTGGTTGAATAAGTTTGTGATTAATTCAGCTCTTTCTCCCATTTTGGCAAGAAGTACTCCGACTAATAGAGCAAACATGATAATTTGAAGCATTGTTCCATTTGCCAAAGAAGAAATTGGGTTTTCAGGAATAATATTTAATAATGTATCGGCTACTGTTGTTGAAGTTGTTGCGTTTACTTCGCTTGTTTCGATAGCGGACATATCAAGACCAATACCTGGGCGAACCACTTGGGCTACACAGATTGCGACTGTAACGGCTAAGGCTGTTGTGGCTAAATAGAATAAAATAGTTTTTCCCCCAACTTTTCCTAACGCTTTTGTATCTCCAATTGCACTTGCTCCACAAACTAATGAACAGAATACCAATGGTACAACTAACATTTTCATTAATCGGATAAATCCATTTCCGATTACATAGAAAATACCATCGACCAATACAGCATCACGAACATATCCGTGTGGAACAAATAAATTTAAAATAACACCAAGGGCAAGTCCCCCTAATAAACCAATAAAAATCTTCGTTGTTAAGCCTAATTTTTTCTTTTCTTTCATCTATTAAAATACTCCTTTCGCTTTCATTCTTTCGACATAATCATTCATATCATCTTTCCAATGAGGCATTGTATAACTTCCCATGATTTCCATCATCAAGTTATCTAATACCGTTGAAGAACCATCGCCTTTCGAAGGTTTTACTAAGTTTTTGTCATAACCCATTACATCTAAGATTTCTTGGGCAAATTCAAATCTTGAACAAGTTCCTTCGCAAGAAGCATGATAAATTCCATATTCGCTTGAATCTAACATAGAAACGATAAATTTTGATAATGTTTTTGAGTTTGTTGGCGAACTGATTTCATCAATAGGCATTTCAAATACTTCACCTTTTTTTGCCAAATCAACAACATAAGAAAAGAAGTTGTTGTGACCTTTTCCATACACCCAGCTACTACGAATGATTAAGTGTTTTGGGTTTAATTCTCGAACAAATTGTTCTCCTGCTAATTTTGATTTTCCATATACAGTTGTTGGACTTGGTTGATCAAATTCATTCCAAACGTGATCACTTGTTCCAGTAAAAACATCATCTGTTGAAATGTGAATGATTTTCGCATTAATTTTACGAGAAGCAATTGCTAAATTTCTTGCTCCAATCGCATTCACAGCATAAGCTTTCGCTTTATTTTCTTCACAATAGTGGGCATCGCTTAAAGCGGCACAGTTAATAATAATGTTTGGACGATATAAATCTGCGTGTGCTTGCACATCTTCTAAATTTGTAACGTCCACATCTTCATCTGTTGGAATCAAACGATAATCCACATTGTTTTTCAATGTTGATTTTAATACAGAACCTAATTTTCCATCAGCTCCTGTAATCCAAATTGAACCTTTACTCATTTCTTTTTCTCCTTTTTTGACTCTTTGCGCGTTAGTACGCCATTATAATAGTATCATAGGAAAGTTGATAGAAACAAACAATTCCCTTAAATTACATTTTACTAAAAAAAAAACAAAACTGTTTCTTAACAGTTTTGCCTCTTATGTACTATTTAATCAAATTTGTATAAGTCTTCAGTTTCTACATTACGAAATTCATAGTATTCTATCTACTATTTTTTAATTTCTTCTAAATACTCTCTTAACATAATTTCTTTACATTCGTCGACACTAATTGCGTTTTCATCAAAGTTACTGTCATATTCTCCAAAAACAATTTCTTCCTCAACATCAGTTACTACACAAGATCCTATTAGCCAACTTCCATCTGGCATACGAAGTACTTTTTCATTACCATTTATTCCGGCAAACGATTCATCAATTGCTTTTCGATAGTTTTCTTCTAATAACTGATAATCTGTTTCTTCTTCCTTAATTGCAGTACTCACCGAATCAGAAGCATTTATTTGTGCACATCCCACTAATATTAGACTTATCCATACTAGATTTAATAATCTCTTCATTTTTATATCCTCCTATGTCCATCATAATTGTTTATAGTTTTTTATCAACAATATCGGTATATGTGACACATTTTGTGTATATGAGGATTTATTCCACGGTAATAGGAAACATCAGAGAATACGTTTCTATCTCCAACTCTCGATCGATTTCTCTAAAAATACGCATTTGATAAGTGAAATAGTGTGTAAAAATATTTGAAACTTCGTCATACTCTTGTACATAAGGAAACGAAAATCTCAAAACAAAACGATTATCGTATTCTCTTGTCTGAATAATAATTAATCTTTCCTCTTCTTTTACCTTTAAGCAATAATGAATTCCTATTTCCAAAATTTTTTTAAATACTTCTATCTCTTCTTGTAAAGGAAGAAAGTACAAAGTTTCAAAAATGGTATTTCGAATAGAAATATTGTTTTCTTTTATCTCTTTGTCATAATACTGGATAGCCATATTCATTGCATAAGAATTCGCCAAATACGCATTATAACTTCGATCAATATCTGACATTAAAGTTTCCAATTTCTCTTTTATTTCTGTATCCACATCATCAATCATGGATCCTATGTCTTTTAATTGGTGAAGCACCTTATGAAAATCTTCGAAATTTTCCCGATACAATCGATTAAGGTAATCAGCTTGTTTTTTTGACACCAACAATTGTTTCTGATTTAATCGCAACTGGTTTTCCAATTCAATGTTTTCAAAAGATTTATAATAATAATATATTGTTACATATCCTGTTGTTGGTAGCACAATCATTAGTACTGTCGAAAAAAAATAAATACTATGTAATGCTTCATTTTCTAAAACAATTTTCATCAGCAAAGCAATGACACTTGGAATCGCAAATATTAGATTTGAATACTCTATTTCTGAACTTTTTGTTCGTTGTAACAGAATATGAACTATTAAATTTGATAGAAAAAAAACGAGCAAGAGTGTAATTAATTCTTTGCTGTTTGTCACAAAAACACTTTTTCCTGTGAACAAATATAATAAATCTAAAATATATTGTACTGAATAATAGTTCATTTGATTCAACAATAAAAGAATAATTCCTTCTAGTATTTTTTTATCATACAAGTGAGAAAAACAAAAAGCAGATATCAAGCTGGCTATAAAAAAAGAGGAAAAGTTAAAAATGGTAAGAAAAAAACTAAACATTATACATATTCCATGAGAAATCCATGGTTTTTCTTTTTTTTTGCTTATAGATTGAAATATGTAATTGACTATTTCCATTTGAATGAATATTTTGATAAAAATAAACATTTTCACTTCTCCTTATATTTTTTTGGCTAGATATCGATAATATTTTTCTTCGACCTCTTTTTTGTAGAAACGAGAAATAGGAATAATTTGTTCATTTGTCAAAAGAAGATCAATTTTCTTAATTTGTTTCAAATGCTCTAAGTTTACGACAATCGATTTATAACATTGTACGAAATTGTATTCGCATAGTTTCTCTAACCAATATTTTAACGGATATGACGTTTCGTATTCCTTATTATTAATACAATGTAGCACAGTATGTCGATTCACAAATTCAATATACACAATATTATGAATCACAATTTTATCTCGTGAAATTTTTTCGTCAACGAACCCTAATTCTCGGTAATAGTATTCTTGAATAACATCTTTCATTTCTACTAAAAATTCTTTAGTGTTTATTGGCTTTACAAAATATCTTTCTGCTTTAATCTTATACCCGTCAATTAAATATTTTTGATATGCTGATACAATGATCACTTTACAATCCACATTTATATTTTTAATCTTTTTTCCCAAAGAAATTCCATTTACATCCCCTAATTCAATGTCCAAAAACAATATATTAATATCGTTTATTATCGAAAACAATTGTTCTTCATTTTTTATGATAATTATTGTACATTTTATCATAGTCCGTTTTTCTAATAATCGGATATTTTCGATAAGTCTTTCTTGATCTTGCATATTGTTTTCAAAAATTGCCACATTCATAATTAATTCCTCTATTCTAAATGGAAAACCTCTAAACGAATTCATTTAGAGGCTACATAGCTATCTTTTATGTATTTTGGAACAAATTTATATCCTATTGGTGTTTTTTCGTTTAGAAACATATTATCAACATTTTTTCCTTCTACATTCCAAGAATACAAATCTCCCATATTCCAATTTGTGGTGTTTTCAGCAGCATAACCAAACATGCGTTCAAAAGAATTTGTATTAGAAACATTCCAATTTGATATTTCCCCAATATTCCATTTATCAGCATATTTCCCAGCACTATCAAACATATAACTCATATCTTTGACATTCGATACATTCCATGTGGAAAGATCTCCTAAATCGAACGTTTTTGAATTGAATCCGGCTGCTCGAAACATCCAATTCATTTCTTTTACACATCCTACATCCCATTTATTCATTCCCTCTATTACAAAGGTATTGGATAAACTACCTGCATTACAAAACATATATCGCATACTGACTACATTTCTAGTATCTAGTTTTTCTACATTACAATATTCCAAATAATTACAACCAAAAAACCATTTTGCACAAGATTGTGGATATATAACACTTCCTATATATACTTTTTTTATCTGTTCTATTTCTTTATTCCAAAGAGAATCCTCATTTTTTGATAATATGTATTTTTCAGGAGAATCATGAAAGGAAGGATATATTTTCAAAATTGTTCCATGAACCAGTTTATTTTGTTTAGCATCTAAAGAACTTTCATCAATGATTAATGTTCCATCATCATATAATTTAGTTTGAAATGATTCTCCAAAAATAATTTTTTGAATTTCTCGCTTTGCTTCAGCACTTTGCGCAATAAGAACAATAAAACATAATAGTATAGATACAAGAATAATATATGTTGTTACTACTGTATCCTTCCATTTCATATTCATGATTCACTTCCCTCTAAATACGTTATTCAAAATCAATTGTGTAATAAGTACCTGAAATCGGAGCATACGTATAATAACAAAAGCTTCCATATCCCCAACTGTAAACTGTTCCAAGTCTAAATGAAGTACCTACATTTAATGTATGACCATACGATGCATTGGGATTATTCTTTTGATTAATCGCATCACCAAGAGCACCTATTCTTCCTCCGTCCACAAAAGTTCTCCATGTCTGATATCCTGCCGATCCGTTTGCACATCTAAACAAATATCCACTAAATCTCCATCCATTTTTACTTGTATATTTATTAGACGTGTAATGACTTCCTGGAGTCATAATTTTTGTTTGTGATGGAACATCTGCTCCTCTTGGCTCAATACTTTCCACAGGAAAATCGCCGTTTTCTATCCCAATGACTTCCATTTTTGCTTCTTCAACACTAAAAGAATTCAGCGATGTTTCACTATTGTATACACCATATACAATAGATTCATCATACGCATCAACGATAGTACATTCTCCTTGTAAATAATCTCCATCTGGTAAATGAATTACTGGTCGATCATCAAAAGACGAGAACAATTCATCTACAAACTCTTCTGTTTCATAATTGTTTTCTTCGTTTTCTCGTAAAGTATACGCATATATATTTTGTGGTAAAAAAACACAGAGCATCATTGTACTCACTAACATTCCATGTATAAGCTTCATATTTCCTTCTTTCTAATGAAGTACTTCAGTGCGAGAATATTATTACTAATAAATATTAAATGCAATAAATCAATGCACAAGTGGTTCATAGAATGTATAAGTGGCTTTTTTATTACAAAAGAAAAAAAGAATCATGCAGATATATTATCGTTATTGATTCTTTTTATTTATAGTTCCTTCTCCTAAAAAATATGATTATCCACAAAAACGGCTATTTAACTTGGTTCTTTTGATACCCATTCTTCTAATAACCTAAACAGATCTTATGCTTCCAAAGGATTATATGAAGGATATTCACTTAAGATTTGAAAAATTGTACAATGCATCCGTTTCTACATTGCGAAATTCGTGTTTCTCATAGTAACCAATAAGTTCCTTATTTTCATTTCTTAACGCAATCATATACACGTCTTTGTTCTGTTTTTCGTTTCGAGAAGTGTAGATTCGATTATGCGATTCGCTACTTTGAAACCACTCTACGACTTTTTTTATCATTTGTATGGATTTGTCATTATGACAATCAAAAATAGATTTTCCAGTTAGATCTGCTCCGTATTTTTTTATCGAAGCCGGATTCATATATACAATCGTATGATTTAGATCACATAGAATAACAGGTGCTAAATCTTGTTCTAAAACACTTTTAAACATTATTACTTTCTCCTTAAAATATATGATTATCTACAAAATCAGCCAATTGACTTGGTTCTTCTTTAAAATCTCTTGCCACCCACTCTTCTAATAAACCAAACAAACCATATGCTGCAAAACGTGTTAAATAGGCTTCCAAAGGATTGTATGAAGGATATTCGTTTAAGATTTGAAAGAAAGCCTTATAAATTGTGTGTTCGTAATGTACTTCATAGATGCGCTTAATTAATTCTCTATTTTCATAATTGAATTGAAAAAAATCTTCGATATTATTACGTATTGTCTTTGAATCAATTCTTTCATCCGTCCATTTATTCCATAAATGAACGAGTGCAAAAGCTAACGTTTCTTCTTTTGAACCAAAATTCCTAAAATAAGTGGCTCGTCCAACCCCTGCTGCTTGAGCAATTTCCTGAGCCGTAATTTTTTCTGGATTTTTTTCTTTCAACAAAATCAAAAAAGCATCAGCGATACATTCTTTTAAAAATTCATTCTTTGCCATACGTATATTATAAAAGCGAATCCACTTAATTTCCATAAGCAGATTCGCAAATTGAGTAAAACTATTTAATTGTTTCTACACGAATTGTGTTTGTGTTACCAGATTGTCCATTGATTTGACCACCTGTAATAACAACGTTATCTCCTTTTTTCACATTTAACACTTGTTTAGCACAGTGCATTGCTTGATAGAAAATAACATCCATTGAGTTGTATTCTTCACTTAATACTGGAATTACACCCCATACTAAGTTTAATTGACGATATACTTTTTCGCTAATTGTTGTTCCAATAATATCTACTGGAGCACGGAAACGGCTAACCATACGAACTGTTTTTCCAGATAATGAAGAAATAACGATTCCTTTAGCGTGTGTATTAATTGCCATTGCAGCTGTTGCGTGCGATACAGCATCGACTGTATCTTTAATTTCAAAATCAGTTTTATTAAAACGTTTTTCGTAGTGAATGTGTTCTTCTGTATATTGCGCAATTTCAGCCATGTAACGTACCGCAACAACTGGATATTTACCAGCAGCTGATTCTCCAGACAACATTACAGCTGTAGTTCCATCATATACCGCATTGGCAACGTCTGAAATTTCAGCACGAGTTGGACGTGGATTTGTGATCATGGATTCTAACATTTCAGTCGCAGTAATAACTGTTTTTCCCAACATACGACATTTTGTGATGATTTTCTTTTGAACAGCAGGTACTTCTACGAATGGGATTTCAACACCTAAGTCCCCACGAGCTACCATGACACCGTCAGCAACTTCACAGATTTCATCTACGCAGTTAACACCTGAACGGTTTTCGATTTTTGCGATGATGTGGATATCTTTTCCACCATTTTCATCTAAGAAAGCACGCATTTTTTGAACGTCTTCTTTTGTTGAAACGAAAGAAGCTGCAACGAAATCTACATCGTTTTGAATACCGAATAATAAGTCATTTTTGTCTTGTTCACTTAAGAATTCTTGTTTCATTACGTGGTTAGGGAAACTCATACTTTTTTTGTTTGAAAGTTTTCCACCATTGATTACTTTACAAATTGCATCTGTTTCTGTTAATTCCACGATTTCAAAAATAGAAATACCATTGTTTACTAAAATTGTATCACCAACGCTTAATTCATTTGCGAAGTTTTTGTAGCTTACAGATACGATACTTTCATTTCCGACGATATCGTTTGAAGTAAATGTGAAAGTATCTCCTTCTTTTAATTCAATAGATCCATTTTCAAAAGTTCCAATACGATATTCTGGACCTTTAGTATCTAACATTAAAGCGATTGGTAAGTTTAATTTCGCTCTAACTTTTTTTACTAAATCAATTTTCTTTTGGTGTTCATCATAAGATCCGTGTGAGAAGTTTAAACGAGCAACGTTCATTCCGGCTAAGGCCATTTCTGTTAAAGTTTCTTCGTTTTCACTAGATGGACCGATAGTACAAATAATTTTTGTTTTTCTCATATATAATACCTTTCTTCCTCTTTATACAAATCTTTCGTATAAGCCCTTTGTTTTAGGCAACTTAAATATAGTACGAAAAGCCTATAAAATCAAACATTCTATTACTTTTTTACACTCTTTTTACTGAAAGCGTTTACAACATTTTACATCCTTACAAAAAACTAAATGTATTGATACAAACCATCAGTTTCGTATCATTTTTATTCTTGAGAATAATTACTGCTTGAACCCCTCTAAGGACTAAGATATAGTCCTTTTCGGCAAGAAGCCTAGGAGAAAAAAATGAGAATTATTACAGATTCCGGTTCGGATATTCGTTTAGAAAAATTACAAGAATTACATATAGATTTAGTTCCATTAAATATCACTTATGGTCAAGAAACAATCTTAGACGATAAGACAAAAGATATGGACGAGTTTTGGAAGATTATGGAAACAGAAAACCTTAAAACTTCCCAACCAGCACCTGCTGCATACTTAGATGTTTTTGAAGATGTAAAAGCCAAAGGAGAAGAAGCCATTTGTATCTGTTTTACAAGTGCACTTTCTGGTACATATTCCACAGCAGTTATGGCTAAAAACATGGTAGATTACGATAAAATTCATGTCATCGATACTCGTACGGGTTCTTTAGCCCAAGCACTAAATGTATATCACGCATGTAAATTACGTGATCAAGGAGCTAGTGCACAAGAAATCGTAGAAAGCGTAGAAGCGTTCAAACATCGTACTCGATTATTCGCATGTATTGATACATTAGAATATTTAGCTCGTGGTGGAAGAATGCCTGCCAAAGTTTCTTCTTTAGGAGATTTTATGAAAGTAAAATTAATCGTTTCTGTAAATGAAGAAGGTAAATTGGCTGTTGAAAAAATGAAACGTGGTAAGAAAAAGGCCATGAAAGAAATGGTGGATTTATTTAACTCTGTTAATATCGATCCAAATTATCCAATTATTCCTATTTATACAAAAGACAGAACAAATTGTGAAGAATTAATGGCTCAAATCGGAGCACATGCCGATTACGAAGAAATTGGATGTACTATCGGTTGTCACGCTGGACCTAATGTCTTCGGATTCGTTTACGTGACAAAAGAATAGAAAATTAGTATAGCGACAAAAGAAATCTCTCCCGATTCTTTCTTGATCTCGCTATACTTTTTTTTGAAATTTTTTACTATAGGTGTATAATAGTGGCTAGATAGAGGCGCGAAGAGACGAAAGATTGGAGAGCAGGCGTGCGATGGATCCATTCCGTAAGGTAATTCGCCGAATTGTGGATGCAGGCATGTATCCATGATGGGTCAATAGAGAAAATCTATTGGACTGTCTACTTTGTAGGAGTGCTATCGAGTTGATATGTTAGAGTTCATGTCAGTAAGATAGTGTGCTTACTGACGTTTTTATTTATTTGGTGAAAGGAGTCTTATATATATGAAACCAATTAAAGGAAGTATTGTCGCACTTATTACCCCATTCCACGAAGATGGAAGTGTAAACTTTGAAAAATTAGAAGAATTATTAGAATGGCACATTGCCAATAAAACAGACGGAATCTTAGTGTTAGGAACAACTGGAGAAAGTTCCACAATGACACAAGAAGAAGACGACCAAGTAGTTGAATTCACTATTAAAGTTGTTAACAAACGAGTGCCAGTAATTGTCGGGGCTGGTTCAAACTCAACAGAAGCCATGAAACAAAGAAGTATTAAATACGAAAAAATGGGAGCCGATCAATTATTATTAATTTCTCCATATTACAACAAAGCTAATGAGAAAGGTATGTTACACCACTTCTTAACTTGTGCAGATGCTGTTAATATTCCAATTATCCTATATAACATTCCTGGAAGAACTGGATGTTCAATTAGTGAAAAAGTTGTTGCTCAACTATCAAAACACCCAAATATCATTGGAATCAAAGAAGCCAGTGGAAACATCGCTTATGCGACAAGTATCGCACGTTACTTAAACGATGATTTTGCGATGTATTCTGGAAACGATGATATGATCACAACAATCATGGCATTAGGAGGAAGCGGAGTTATTTCTGTATTAGCTGATATTGCCCCAGAATATACACACAATATTGTTCAAACTTGGTTAGATGGTAAACCTCAAGAAAGCTTGAAATTACAATTGGATTATTTAGATTTAATCCACGCATTATTCTGTGAAGTAAATCCAATCCCTGTTAAAGAAGCTTTAAATATGATGGGAAAAGAAGTCGGAGGATATCGTTTACCATTGTATGAAATGGAAGAATCGAACAAAGCTAAATTACGCGCGGAATTAGAAAAGGTAGGACTAATCTAGATGAAAGTTGCAGTTATCGGATGCGGACGCATGGGTACGTTACTAAAAACAACAAGTGAAGCTCATGGGCATGAAGTATTAGGAAATTTTGATATCTTTAATAAAGATCAATTAACAGAAAAAGTAGATGTTGTCATCGACTTCTCACATCGTGATAACGTTTCTTGGGTCTGTGAATATTGTAAAGCTTCTGGAGCTAGCCTAGTTATGGGAACAACTGGGTTACAAGAAGAACACATGAATGCCATCCAAGAATTATCACAAACAAATGCCGTATTCTTCTCTTATAACTATTCCTATGGAGTGGCTGTGTTAAGAAAAGCACTTCAAATGTTGACACCAATGTTAGAAGAAGAATTTGATATGGAAATGGTTGAAAAACACCACAACCAAAAAGCGGATGCTCCTTCTGGAACAGCCATCATGTTACTAAATGCGATGGATCCAGACAACAAATACGAACACGTATATGGTCGTGAAGGAATGATTGGTAAACGTGGGCATGAAATTGGAATTTCAGCGCTTCGAGGAGGAACGGTTGCGGGTGAACACACTGTTTACTATTTTGGACAAGACGAAACAATTACAATTTCGCACAATGCCACTAGCCGCCAAATCTTCGTAAATGGTGCAGTAAAAGCAGCTGAATATTTAGTGAAACAAAATCCTGGTTACTACACTATGGATAATATGTTAGAAGCCTAATCATAAAAAAGGAAGGAATTATATTATGAGTATCTTAGTTAATGAAAATTACAACAATTTAGAAAAAAACTATTTATTTTCAAATATCGCAAAAAAAGTTAATGCCTATGTAGCGGCTAACCCTGACAAAAAAGTCATTCGTTTAGGAATTGGGGATGTTACATTACCATTAACACCAACAGTTATTAAAGCTATGCACGCTGCTGTAGACGAAATGGCAAGTCAAGCAACTTTCCGTGGATACGCTCCAGAAACAGGATATGGTTTTACGATTGAAGCCGTACAAAAGCACTACGCATCATTTGGTGTTGAATTAGCAAGCAACGAAGTATTCATTTCTGATGGTGCTAAAAGCGACTGTGGAAATATCACTGACATCTTTGGAAACAATGAAATCTTAATTCCAGATCCAGTATATCCAGTATATATGGATTCAAATATCATGTGTGGAAGAAAAATCAACTTAATTGATGCAAACCAAGAAAATGGGTTCTTACCAATGCCAACAAACGTAGAAAAGAAAAGCTACATTATCTACATTTGTTCTCCTAACAACCCTACTGGAGCTGCTTATTCAAAAGCACAATTAAAAGAATGGGTAGATTTCGCAAACGAAACACAATCTGTCATTATTTATGACTCTGCTTATGAAGCATTTATCAAAGAAGACTATCCTCGTTCTATTTTTGCGGTAGAAGGAGCTAGAACTTGCGCTATCGAAATTTGTTCTTTATCAAAAACAGCAGGATTTACAGGAACTCGTATGGGATGGACAATCGTACCAAGTGAATTAGTATGTTCAGGAACGGAAGTAAACCCAATGTGGAATCGTCGTCAATCGACAAAATTCAATGGTGTTCCATATGTAATCCAAAGAGCTGGAGAAGCTGCATTAAGCGAACAAGGATATAAAGAATGTCAAGAAAACATCGCTTATTATATGGAAAACGCAAAAATGATCGCCGATGTATTGGATGAAAAAGGAATCTGGTACACTGGTGGAGTAAACTCTCCATATATCTGGTTAAAATGTCCAAATGGAATGGGATCATGGGAATTCTTTGATTACTTATTAAACGAACTTCAAATTGTTGGTACACCAGGTGCTGGATTTGGAAAACAAGGAGAAGGATATTTCCGATTGACTTCTTTTGGTTCTCACGAAGCCACTGCAGAAGCAGTTGAAAGAATTCGTAAAGCACTATAATGAACAGAGAAATACGTGTTTGTATTTGTCAAGTGAAAACTGTCCACTTATCCAATTGAAAACTGTCCAGTCA
>JAUNDJ010000082.1 GCA_030526175.1 Bacillota bacterium | reverse complement strand
TACATTTTTATGTACTCCTCCGATTGTCATTAAATAATTAACTTAATGACATTGGCTGCAAAGTCTATTTTTTTGTTTCACAGTATTTTAGAAAAGAATATGTTATAATGTGCAAAAGAAAGTTGGTAAAAGATTATGGTTTATGAGCACATTACACTTGTGGATGAAAATGACCACATTATTGGTTATGGAGAAAAGTATGAAGTTCATAGAAGAGCGTTATTACATCGTGCCTTTTCTGTTTTTGTCTATGATGAATCTTCACAAAAGTTTTTAATTCAAAAAAGAGCGGAAGGAAAATATCATTCAGGAGGTGTATGGTCCAATGCCTGCTGTTCTCATCCTAGAATGAACGAAACGATGGAAAAAGCCTTAAATCGTTGTACGTTAGAAGAATTGGGTGTAGAATTTCCTGAGTTTTTACCATGCGGATCCTTTACATATTTAGCTCGATTTGGATATTTATCCGAACATGAAATTGATCATGTATTCTTAGTAAAACTTCAAGATGGAACGAATATGAAGTTTCCATTTAATCCAAAAGAAATCTCTTTTTTACAATGGATGTCAAAAGAAGAAATTGAACAATATCGAAACACAAATCCATCTGCCTTCTCAGCATGGTTTTTTAAAGCGTATAATTTAGTATTAAAAAGAATGGAAGACCAATAGATCTTCCATTTTATTTTTCTAAAAGTTGTTTTTTCCTTTAAACGTATTATATACATCAGGAATCCAAACGGGTTTAATGTCTTTTACCGCTTGTTGGGCACTAATGATTTGATCGTCATGATCAATATCAATCAACTCATAGAGATCGTTTCCCATACCTAATTCTTTCATGTAAGACAATTGTCGTAATCCATGACGTGTTTCAACACGTTCAATCAGAGCTTTTCCAGCTCCTTCTGGAAGATTATAAATTAGATCTATACAAGCATTATCAACGGCTAAGATATCATAGCTGGCAAGAATACCGATATCTGGTGTGATAACTGGTTCTGCAGCTGGGCCTTCACAATCACAGGAAACGGACATATTTCGCATGACATTGATATAAGAAATGTGATCTTTGAAGTAATCAATGGTAGCTTTTGTGGATTCCGTCATTCTTTCCATAAATTCTTCTTGAACAACTTCCCAAGGATTGTTACTTCCTTTTCTAGAGTGGATTTCTCCTTTTCCAATACGTCCATCAGCACATCCAATCCCGATATTCTTATTGGAACCACCAAATCCACCCATAGTATGTCCTTTAAAGTGTGTTAAGGCTAAAAAAGAATCATAGCTTGGAAGCGTTTCTCCCGTATGTACTTCTTCTAACCATTTTCCATTTTTTACAGGAAGAGTTTTGGTTCCATTGGCATCCATAATATCAACGGGGCAGAATGTCCAACCGTTGATTTCTAAAGTTTTTAGGTGATCTTCGGTTGTATATCGAGAACCTTTATAGTATGTATTCGTTTCTACGATTGTGGCTCCTTCTAATCTGGAATCGTAAAGCTCTTTGATCCAAGAACAAGGGATGATATTTGGTCCTTGTGCTTCTCCTGTATGAACTTTCACGGCAATTTTCCCAGTTAATCCTTCGGATACACGGTCAAAAATTTTTTGAAGACCAGCAGCAGAAAGATCTCTTGTGAAAAATACCTTGGATACATTTCCGCTACGCTTTTCATAGGGAACATAAACATTTCCGTCGGTTCCGGCAACTTTTGTAGTCATAATTCATTCTCCTTTTGTTTGTTTCTTGATAATATTATTAAAAACCTTAATCATACTTTTGGTCAAGTGGACGAAAAATAATGTATAATAGATGTAGAAATCGAGGACATATAATATGAATGAAAAAATGAGTAAAGTTGAAAATGCGATTAAAGACGCATCGAAAGTCGTAGTAGACAAAGTAAAAGAGATTGATTATGAAGAATTAAAAGTCAAAGGAAAACACGTTGCGGATAAAGTTGTTGAAAAAGTGAAAGAAGTAGATTATGACGAATTAAAAGAAAAAGGATTGAAGGCTGCTAATACAGTTGCGAAAGTTGTCAAAGATTCGGGGATTAAAGAAAAATCGATTGAAGTGGCAAATGTCGTTGTTCAAAAGGTAAAGGACATTGATGTAAAAGAAGTAAGTAAAGAGGCAACGGTTGCCTTGATTAAGGCGAAAAATGCAGCAGTGGATTTAGTTGAAAAGGTTAAAAAATAAATCTTATGAAATTATTAGTGCAATCGGATGATTATGGTATCACTAAAGCACAGGCTTTAGGATGTTTAGAAGCTATTAAAAAGGGAATTGTTCGTAATACGGGAATGTTCACAAACATGCCTTGGGCTGAAGAAGTTGCCCAATGGATCAAACCGTATCTTGATGATATTGCTCTAGGAGTGGATTTGAACGCTTCTACAGGACCTTCGTTATTGGACGCTTCACAGATTCCTTCTTTACTACAAGAAGATGGAAAGACGTTTAAGACAAGTTCGCAGAATAGAGCTTTGGATACGGAAGACAATAATTTTGATCATGTTGTATATGAAGAAGTCTATGCGGAATTTGAAGCGCAAATTCAAAAATTTATTGCGTTGTTTGGAAAAGTTCCAGATTATCTTCATGGACATGCGTATGGTACGAAAACAACAGTTCGTGCCTCATTGGATTTGGCTAAAAAGTACAATACAATTTACTCCACACAGATTATGAACGATACTAGAGTTTGTGCAGGAGGTATGGGATGGTATAAATTTCCTCCGACTCTGGAAAATCAAAGAGATTCGGATATGACAAAATTTATTGTTGAAGATGTATCTGGATTTCTAACTAGTGGAAAAGAATATGCCTTTTTGATTTGTCACACTGGATATATTTCTGCCGAATTGTTTGAATTATCCAGCTTTAACATATATCGTTGTAAAGATTTAGAAGGATGCATTAGTCCAGAAACGTTGGAGTGGATTGAAAAAAATCAGATTGAATTAATTTCCTATAAAGATCTTTCGGCATAGAAAAAAGATTTAGATTATGAAACAAATCCAGGATTTGCGATTTAAGAGACGTATCAATATGTCTTTTTTTGTCTATATTAAATTGCATAAGAAGCAAGTATTTTCTATAATCCATATGGAGGAGAAAATTTATGAAGGAACATTCATTAACAGAAGGCAGCATAATTAAGGGATTGGTATTTTTTGCGATACCACTTTTCTTATCCATGTTGTTTCAAACTATGTATAATACCGTGGATACGGTAATTATTGGACATTATTTAGGAGATAGCGCATTAGCGGCAGTAGGAGCGACAGCAGCTATTTTTGAATTAATTGTCATGGGCTTTGGAAATGGAATTGGAACGGGATTCGGGATTGTCATTGCTCGTTGTTTTGGTTCGAAAGATGAGTATAGTCTAAAGAAAAGTGTGGCAACTTCTCTAGTCTGGGGTGTAATTATTTCTTTATCCTTAACCGTTATTTTCATGTTACTGTTACCAACCTTATTAGCGGTTATTAATACACCAGCGGATATTATTGAGGATGCATTAAGTTATATTCGTATTATTGCCTTATTCAGTATCGTGACTATTTTCTATAATTTAGGTTCGGCAATGCTTCGTTCCATTGGGGATAGTGTTACGCCATTTATCGTGCTACTATTTTCATCGGTCATTAATGTAATCTTGGACATTGTCTGCATTACAAGCCTTGGATTAGGAATTCAAGGAGCAGCTATTGCGACTGTGATTGCTCAATCTTTATCCACTGTTTTGTGCTTGTTTTTTGTGATTAAAAAGGCAAAAGTTTTAATCCCTAGAAAGGAACATTTTGTCTTTGATGGGGAATTGTTAAAGGATATGCTAGGACAAGGTTTCTCTATGGCAATGATGTCATCTATTGTATCCGTAGGTTCTATGATTCTTCAATCTGGAATCAATGGTTTTGGAACATCCATTATTGCTGGACACGTTGCGGCTAGAAAAATGGGTTCTATGTTGATGCTTCCAGTAATGACATTTGGGATTTCTGTATCCACATTTGTTTCACAAAATAAAAGAGCGAAACAACCTGACCGTATTCAAGCTGGAGTATCTTTCACAAACAAATTTGGGATTGTCATGTCCATGATTATGACAGTTGTTGTATTCTTATTTGCACCAACTTTCATTCAATGGATTAGTGGAACTTCTACAAAAGAAGTGATTGAAGTTGGGGCGATGTATATGAAAATTAATGTCCCATTCTATTGTGTGTTGTGTCCATTGTTGACATATCGAAACGCTTTACAAGGATTGGGAAAAAAGATTATTCCATTAATTTCAAGTATCATCGAGTTTGTTGGAAAAATCGTCTTCACATTCTTAATTATTCCACCATTAGGCTATTTAGGTGTTTGTATCTGTGAGCCTGTTATTTGGATCTGTATGACAATTCAATTGTATTTTTCGTATAAAAAATCCATTCGGGAATTTAGTATGGAACTTCAAGAGCAAGGAATCTAGGATTCCTTTTTCTTTTTGCGAATTCGTTCTATAATAATCTTGGTGAGAAAAATGAAACTTAGAAGATATCAGAAAAAAGATTCGAAAAGAATCGCCTCATGGATTCAGAGTGAAACGCAATTGTATCAATGGTCAGCGGATCGCCTTGAAATGTTTCCTTTAGAAGAAGATACGTTGGACTCGTATTATCAAGAATATGCGTGTGAAACATACATACCGCTTTCTTTAGTGGATGAAGAAGATGTTTGTGCGGCCCATTTGTTTGTTCGAAAAGTAGAAGAAGACATTTGGCGTTTTGGCTTCGTGATTGTTGATCCAAATAGACAAAAACAAGGATTGGGGAAAGAGTTGTTGAAACAAGCAATTGCCTATATTCAAGAAAAAGAGAATCCTAAGAAAATTACTTTGGGGGTTTTCACGAATAATCCGAATGCATATTTCTTGTATAAGAAAATGGGATTTGTGGATTTGGAAGAAATAAGCTACGATATGAAAATTGGTAAATGGCCTTGTTTAGAAATGGAAAAGGTATTATAAGTATGTGGAATTATGATTTTTCAGTCCCAAAAAATAAGCAGATACGATTATTAGTTTACACAGATTGTGCTAACGAAGCCGATGATCAATATGCTCTAGCTCATATATTAATGACGCCTAAATTTGCGGTGCAAGGTATTATTGCAGGACATTTTAACTTGAATACGAAAATGGAAGGTTATTGGTATAAAAATGGAGAAACGGCACAAGCGAGCTATGATGAGATTTGTAAAGTTGTTCAACTCATGGGTCTGGAAGGAAAATATCCTATCGCATTAGGTGCTTCCTATCCTTTAGAAAATAATCGAACACCTATCCTTTCGGCAGGTGCAAAGATGATTATTAAAGAAGCGATGAAAGAAGATGAACGACCTTTGTTTATTGGTTGTCAAGGCTCTTTAACCGATTTGGCTTCGGCTATTTTGTTGGAACCAAGAATTTGTGAAAAAATGACGGCAATCTGGATTGGTGGTGGCGATTATCCAAAGGGTGGTTTTGAATTCAATTGCCAACAAGATATCTTAGCTGCTAATGTATTGTTTTCTTCAAAAATGCCTGTATGGCAAATTCCGATGAAAGTATATAAAACATTGTCTGTATCCTTGGCCGAATTGCAGCTAAAAGTAAAACCTTGTGGTAAGATAGGAGCCTATTTGTTTAGTAACTTAATTGCATTAAATGAAAAGCTTGCCCATATCCCGCATTGGCCACATGGAGAATTGTGGGGCTTAGGAGATCAAGGTGTCATTTCTGTTTTGATGCAAGAAAGTGAAAGAGTCGATAATTTTTCGATGATTTCTGCACCACGAATCGATTTGGAAGATATGCACTACATCTTTGAAAATAAGAATCGAGAAATTCGTGTCTATCATTCGATTGATTATCGATTAACGCTAGAAGATTTTTTTGCCAAACTATGGCTAAATTTTAGAAAGGATTTTTATGAGTAAAGTATATTTAGAAGATATCGCCCAGGCTTTTGAAGATATGGCCGATGGATGGAAAGGATATGTTGATAGAATAGAGGGAGAAGTGATTTTTGTACCTCTTTCACAAGATGCCAAAAGTGAGTTTTCTAAAGAAGAATTACTAGAATTTGAAACAGAGGAATTTTTTGAAAATCTAGTTTCTTTACCCGAACAAAAGGCATTGCGTGAATATGATATAATGGAACAATATACGGAAGATATAATGAATACAGGCTACAAACAACGTTTGTCCCATGCACTTCATAATAATAAACCATTTCGAAATTTCCGTGCACAAATTCGCTATTTAGGATTGGAAGACGATTATTTTCACTATCGTTTTGTGGTATTTACCTCGATTGCCCGCAAATTCTGTTTGGAAAATAAACTGGAATTTGAGATTGAAAGTGATGAAATAAGAGAATATATTGCACAAGTTGAAGATGATGAAAAGTTTGATCAGGAAATGGAATCTTTCAGTGATACTTTGGATGAATTTGATTACGAAGAAGAATACGACGATTATTTTGACTAAAAAAGGAAATCACAAGATTTCCTTTTTGAATTCTGGGACTTTCTTTTCTAGGTACATAGCTAAAGATTCGACTAAAAGCCGAAAATCATTTCCATAATGTAGTCCGGAAAGAGCAATGGTCGCAACCATTTCGTTTCCAACAAATATTGGATAGGCACCACCCACGGGAAGACACTCCTCCTTTAATGGAACTTTTTGATCAATCGAACTTTTGACTAGACTCCAAAAAGAATTGTGGTTTGTACAAAGTGTGGTATTTCGTTTCATTTGAGCAAAATTAATATTTCTTTGTGCCTTATTGTCATCAATATATTGAAAAATAATGGCCTGATCGCTACATCTTTGGATGTTGAAGGCAATTCCTTCTTTATATTTTTCAGAGTTTTTAATAATGTACTGTCCTAACAAATAAGCATCTTGGCTTGTGAAATGTTCAAAAACGAGTCTCTTTTCTTGTTCTTCTAGAATAGCTAAATCTTCTTTTGTATATGGTTCATTTAATTTTTGTAATAATTCATCTAACATAGGATCACCTAAATTAATTATAATACAATGAAATGGGCAATTTGTATGGGAATAAGTAAAAAATGTATTATTTTTATGCATAATTGGCAAGATAGAAGTATAATGATTAAAATAACTTTTTTTAGGAGAATGTATCATATGAAAAAGAAAATACTGTTCATCTTATTAACAGCAGTTTGGATGATTTGTGTTGGTGCTATGTATTTATTTTTGACAAGTCTTTTTACTTGGAAAAGTATGAGCGCTTTGTTGAATTCGATTCCTTTTTTGAGTGGAGGAATACTGTTGCTGGTGTTTTGTTTGATCTTTGTATATTTTTGTAGAAAACACAAAATACTATTTACAATCAGTACGGTTGTTGTACTTATTTTTTCGTTAATCATTAGTGTCTTTTATTTCCCATTTCTGGTTCCACATCGTTTATCCGACTTTGAGAAACAAATCGAAAACCAATATTTTTTATCCGATGCTTCTCAAAGTGAGAGATTGGGAACTTGGAAAGGAGAAACGGTTGTGGCACATTCCATGGGGACTATAGAAGGAAATTCTATGGCACCAAGTGTCGAAGCCTTTTTGGAAAGTTATGAGAAAGGCTATCGTGCAATGGAAGTGGATTTTGTATACACGAGTGATAATTTTTTAGTTTGTCGTCATTTATGGGAAAATCCAGATTTACAAGAAGGCATTGATTCCTCTCATGTTCCAACGTTAGAGCAGTTTAAGAAAACAAAAATATTAGGAAAATATACACCTTTGACTTTTTCAGGTCTTTGTGACTTGTTAAAAGAGTATCCGGATGTATGGATCGTGACGGATACTAAGGATCAAAGTATGGAGGATGTTCGTAAACATTTTTGTTCCATTGTTGCACAAGCACAAGAAAACGATGCCCTAGATGTGTTAGATCGTTTTGTCATTCAGGCATATAGCACGAATATGGTGGATACGATTCGTGAAATCTATCCTTTTAAGAATTTTATTTATGCGACTTATGTATATTGGAATGGTAATATAGTTGATTTTATGAAAATTAGTCGTTGGTCAAGGAATCATAATGTGGATGCCATTTCCATGTGGGATATTTATTATTGTCCAATGATTCAATATATAGCGGATCAATTTGGTTTGGATATATATGTACATACTGTAAATAGTATTCAAAAAGGAAAAGAATATATAAATATGGGAGCGAAAGGAATTTATTCTGATTTAGTGCTTCCTTCGGATATCAAGTGAGTCAACTTGTAAGGTAGAAGATTCACCTATATAATACTGATAGAAAATTGAAGAGGGTAAATTATGGCTAAGAATAGAATATTTAGAGAAAAAACATACGAAAGAATTAATTCACCAGAACAATTGGATCAATATCTAAAAACTTCAAATCCTGGTTTGTGGCTTATGATGACAGGAATCATCGTGGTTTTATGTGGGATGCTTGTATGGAGCTTTATGGGGCGTTTGGAAACGAAATTGGTCTGTGGTTCTAATTGTGAAAATGGAGATTTATCAATTTACGTTTGGGAAGGCGATTTTAAGAATGTTGAAAATGGCATGAGTGTGATCGTAAAAGGAGAAAAGTATACAATTTCTTCTATTTCTTCTCAACCTATCCAGGTCGAAAAGAATATTGGTAGATATGCCCAAGAAACAGGTGGTTTGCACGAAGGGGAATGGGTTTATGTGGCGCATGCCAAAACTTCATTACCCGATGGTTCTTATAAGGCAGAAATAATTATTGAAAGTGTGGCTCCCAAAACTTTTATTCTTAATTAATTATGGCGGATAAAAGAATTAAGTCACCAGTAAAAAAAGGTGTTGTCAAAGTGCCAGTCATTATGCAACTAGAAGCATTAGAATGTGGAGCCGCTTCTTTAGCAATGGTTCTGGCATATTATGACAAATGGGTTCCTTTGGAAGTGGTTCGAAGAGACTGCGGGGTTTCTCGTGATGGATCGAATGCACTAAATGTGATTAAAGCAGCTAGAAATTATAATTTAACAGCTGCAGGATATAAATTAGAGTTAGAAGATATTAAAAATGAAGCTACTTTTCCATGTATTATTCACTGGAATTTAAATCACTTTGTGGTGTTGAATGGTTTTAAAAACAATCGAGCGTATTTAAATGACCCGGCAAGAGGAAACGTTTCTGTTTCGATGGAAGAATTTGACCATGCGTTTACAGGAATCGCCTTAATGTTTGAACCAAATGAAAACTTTGAACCAGGTGGTAAACCAAAAAGTATGATTGAGTTTGCTCGTCGTAGATTAAAAGGAAATGGAACAGCGGCTATGTTTGTGTTAATCACAACAATTATTTCTTCGCTAATTTCCATCATTTCGCCAGGATTCTATCGAGTGTTTATTGACCGTTTGTTGACTGGAAAAAATCCAGAGTGGGTATATCCATTCTTAGCTTTATTAATTCTTTTTGATATGATATTGATCATTACTTCTTTAATACAAACGATTTATACTTTGCGCATTAATGGAAAGATGGTAGCAGTAGGCTCGACTTCGTATTTTTGGAAAGTATTGAATATGCCGATGGAATTCTTTTCACAACGTATGACAGGGGATATTCAAGGGCGTATGAATTCGAATGGAACGATTGCGAATACTTTAATTTCTACCTTTGTCCCTTTAGTAATTAATGTAGGAATGATGTTCTTTTATTTAGTTGTCATGTTCCGTTTTTCACCAATGCTTTCGGTTATAGGGATTTTGTCTGTTTTTATTAACTCGGCTACTTCAACGTATATTTCGAAAAAGCGTGTAAATATCACACGTGTTTCTATGCGTGATAACGCAAAATTGGCTTCTACGCAAGTTGCGGGGATGAAAATGATTGAGACTATTAAAGCCGCGGGGGCTGAAAATGGATATTTTTCTCGTTGGTCAGGATATCAGGCAAGTGCCAATGCGGGAAAGGTAGCGTTTGAAAAATTAAATCAATACTATGGTTTATTTCCAGCGTTTGTTTCGTCCGCGACAAATATCATCATTACTTCGTTAGGTGTTATGTTGATTATGCAAGGAAAGTTTACCCAAGGTATGGTTATGGCTTTCCAAGGATATTTATCTGGTTTTATTTCGCCTGCTCAATCTTTGATTACTTCTGGACAAACTTTACAAGAAATGCGTACGCAAATGGAGTTGATTGAAGATGTTATGGAATATCCTTCGGATACGATTTTAAGAGATATTGATGGTCAAGAAAATTCTAAAATCTTTGGTCGTATTGAAATTCAAGATGTTACTTTTGGCTATGCTCGTTTAGGAAATCCTGTTATTAAGAACATGAGCGTAACGATTGAACAAGGACAGAAAGTGGCTTTTGTGGGAAGTTCTGGATGTGGAAAGTCCACGATGTCAAAATTGTTGACCGGATTGTATGAGCCTTGGTCTGGAAAAATCTTATTTAATAGGAAAACAATTTCTGAAATTGATCGCTCGATTTTTAAATCTTCCGTAGCGGTTGTCGATCAAGATATTATTTTATTTGAGGATACAATCGAAAATAATATTCGTATGTGGGATGATACCATTGAGTCTTTTGAAGTGATTTTAGCAGCTCGTGATGCCCAAATTCACGACGATATCATGCAGCGTCCAAAAGGTTATAGTCATAAGTTAGCCGAAGGAGGAAAAGATTTTTCTGGTGGTCAAAGACAGCGTTTGGAAATTGCTCGTGTATTAGCACAAGATCCAACGATTATCATTTTGGATGAAGCGACTTCGGCATTGGATGCCAAAACAGAACATAATGTAGTTTCAGCCATTGCTCAACGTGGTATTACGTGTATTGTGATTGCGCATCGTTTATCTACGATTCGTGATTGTGATTTAATTTTGGTTATGAAACAAGGAGAAATTATTGCTCGTGGTACCCACGAAGAATTAATGGAAACTTGTGAATACTACCAAGAATTGGTTATTAACGAATAGGAGGTTTGGAAATGGGAATGTTTAACAATCAAATTGAACAAAGAAAACTTCAAGATGACGCCGCTTTTGCCCAAGCCTTTGAATCGATTGCCCAATCTGTCATTGGAAATTCAGTAAAGACTTTATTGAATAATGAACAAATCGCAAAATCTTCATTGGAACAGGTTTTGAAATATTATCGTATTAAAATTCGCGAGATTGATATTCCAGAATCGATAAAAAGTGTAGATGACCAATTTGATTACCTATTAGAGTGTTATGGGCTTATGTCTCGTGAAGTAAAATTGGCTCAAGGATGGTATAAGGATGCTTATGGTCCTATGATTACTAGCTTTAAAGAAACGGGTCAAACTGTGGCATTAATTCCAGACACTTTATATGGATATCGATATATAGATCCACAAACGGGGAAGAGTGTACGTGTGAATAAAAAAACAGTGCAAGCTTTAGACAACATAGCTATTTGTTTCTATAAGCCTTTTCCTTCCAAATCATTAACGATTAAAGACTTATATGTATATATGTTTTCTACGTATACCATTTCGGATGTAGTATTCACCTTATTTATTATGGGTGTGATTACGGCCATTGGAATGTTAAATCCGATTTTGACAAAAGAATTGTTTTCGACGGTCGCAAAAAGTCAAAGTACTAGGCTTCTTGTTGGTATATCCATTTATATGTTGTCGGTATCTTTTTCTTCGATCCTTTTAGAGAGCGCTTCTACTTTGTTGAATCGCAAGGTTTCGAACAAACAATCATTAAATGTGGAAGCTGCCGTTATGATGCGTGTATTGGCATTGCCTACAGACTTCTTTAAACAATACAATACAGGAGAATTGTCGCAACGTTTGGATTATGTCAATTCGTTGTGTTCTACGTTGATGAATAGTATTGTGAAAACAGGATTGAGTTCCGTTTTCTCACTTGTGTATATTGCTCAAATCTTTACTTTTGCCCCAGCTTTGGTGGTGCCTTCTTTATGCATTACAACTATCACGATTGTTTTTTCTTTATTTACTACATGGGTACAAACAAAGATTACGAAAAAGAGTATGGAAGCTGGAGCTAAACAATATGGATTTACATTCTCTGTGTTGTCGGGGATTCAGAAAATTAAGTTGGCTGGAGCTGAAAAACGTGCTTTTTCCAAATGGGCAGATTTGTATTCGAAAGAACTACAATTGGAATACAATCCACCTTGGTTCTTAAAAGTGAATGGGGTTATTGGTTCTATAATTGGATTAACAGGTACGTTAATCATGTATTATATTTCTATTGTTACAAATGTAAGTCCAGAAAATTATATTGCCTTTAATGCTTCTTATGGAATGGTGGAGTCGGCTTTTAGTCAATTGTCTTCTATTGCGATGACAATTGCGACGATTAAACCAATCTTGGATATGGCAAAACCTATTTTAGAATCTGTACCTGAAAATGGGGAAGATAAAGAAATGGTAAATCGTTTGTCTGGTGGCATTGAATTGTCAAATGTATCTTTCCGTTATGGAGAAGGGCTTCCTTATGTGATCAAAGATTTAAATCTTAAAATTAGAAATGGGGAGTATGTTGCGATTTGTGGTTCGACTGGTTGTGGTAAATCCACTTTAATGCGACTTATGTTAGGCTTTGAAATGCCGGAAAAAGGAGCTGTTTATTATGATAATCGAGATATTCGTCGATTAAACTTAAAAACACTTCGTAAACATATTGGTTGTGTACTTCAAAATGGAGAATTGTTTCAAGGAGATATTTTTTCTAATATTACGATTTCTCATCCACAGCTTCGTTTAAAGGATGCATGGGAAGCGGCTGAAATTGCGCATATTGCCAGAGATATTGAGGATATGCCAATGGGAATGAATACTCTCATTTCCGAAGGGGCGGCTGGAGTTTCTGGAGGACAGAGACAGCGTATTTTAATTGCTCGTGCGGTTGTTGGTAAACCGAAGATCCTTATGTTTGATGAAGCAACCAGTGCTTTGGATAATATTACACAAAAACAAGTGTCGGAATCTTTAGATTCTTTAAAATGTACGCGTATTGTCATCGCTCACAGACTTTCAACGATTCGTCATTGCGACCGTATTATTGTCTTGGATAAAGGGCGTATTGTCGAAGATGGTACTTTTGATGAGTTGGTTTCAAGAGGTGGCTTATTTTCGGATTTAGTAAAAAGACAAAGTGTCGAAGCTATATAGAAAAGGGAATATTTCCCTTTTTTTTTATATTATTTTTACAATTCAAGACATTTTGTTAGGATTATGTGAAAATTTGGTAAAATATTGTTGTGAAAGCGCTTACACTCCTATATACTTGTGTCATAAAGTATTCTATTTGTAAGAATATTAATGAGGATATTGATTTTTAAAGGTGAAATACCATTTAAGAATAAAAAAGAAAGTAGGAGTTCTATCGATGGCAGAACAAAAAGTTATGGATGAAATGGAGTCTCAAATGACGGCGTTTAACTTGATTCTACACTCAGGTGATGCTCGTAACAGTGTTCACGAAGCTATGGATGCAATGAAAGT
>JAUNDJ010000168.1 GCA_030526175.1 Bacillota bacterium | reverse complement strand
AAAACTACGCATTCATCTCCAGCTTATACAAGCTGGAGTATTCTGCTGGGCTTAGATAAAAAAATCGTAGTCCATGAATTTGTAAACATTCACGACTACGCTATTCCTTTTTTGTATACGTTTTATAAAATGACTGGACATGCTTCTCCAAAATACGCAAACACTCTTGCTCCTTTTCTGGATGTCTATCACATTCACCGAGTAAGACAAGAATGGGTGCGTCGTATATCATCGCTAAGATTTCTGGATCTTCTTCTACCAAAATACCAGCCTCTATCATTTTCAAAAATAAACCTTGATGATACTCTTGTATTTGATGGACATATCTTTGCGAATACAGGGCAGAAAGTTCAGGTGTTCTAAATTGTTCAATCGTCATCATTTTTCGAAACAAGCTTACATATTCATCGTGTAAAGAATAATGAATCAAGGATCTTACCTTCTCCATCAAATCTTCTACCGTAATCTTTTTAAAAACATGAATGCTTTCTTGTGGATCGGACACATCAATGGAAATGGTTTCAATAAATGTTTCATATCGTCGATCTGTTTCTTCAAAAATCGCATTAAAGATTTCCTTCTTACTCTTATAATGTTTGTATAAAGATGGAGCTTTAATTCCAACGGCCGTGGCAATTTGTTCTACGCTTACGGCATCATATCCTCTTTGGGAGAATAGTCGTAAAGCTTCAATACGAATTTTTTCTTTTGTTCCCATTTGTTCCTCCTAATAAAGCTAATAGTCTTTAGCCGTATTGTAAGCAGATATAATTCGGATGTCAAATAATTCAATAAGACTAATTCGATGATTCTCCAACATTCATCATTTGGAAACCTTCCCCATGCACTTCATGCGATTCCATGATCACAAAGAAAGAATCTGGGTCTTCTTCTTTTACAGCTTTTCGAATAGGATACATTTCTTTACTGTTACAAGCACACATGACCACCTGCAAATCTTCCCCTTTATATCCTCCTTGTCCATGAAGAATCGTACTACCACGTTGACAAGAATCTTCGATCACATCGCATATCTTTTGTCCTTTTTTTGTCACAATAAAGGCGACTTTTCCCGAGTTCATACCATAAATCATTTTATCTACCACAATAGAGAATATTAAATTGACAATCATCCCATAGATAATTCCATCAATATCCTTAAAAAGAATTCCTCCAATTAATATAATTCCCAAATCGGATAAGAAGGCAATATTTCCTAAGGACAAATGTGGCTTCAAAGCTTTTATTGCCATGATAATAAAATCCGATCCTCCTGTTGAAGAATTTCGAATATAGATGATTCCATATCCTATTCCTCCAAACACACCCGTACAAAGAGCCGCTAATAGACGATCCCCTTGATAGACAGGAAACATAGGCGCTATATAATCAATAATAATGGAAGAAATAATCATACATCGTAAAGAACTCATAAAAAACTTCTTTCCAAGAAGCTTATAACACAAGATTGCCACAGGAATATTTAATAAGATAGTTGAGAACCCAATATGAATATTAAAAAGACGATATAGAATAATGGATATTCCTGAAAAACCTGTCATTGGAAATTTAGCTTGTACGGCAAAGTTATAAATCCCAATCGAAACAAAGACACTTCCAATCAATTCCCATCCCATTTGCGTACTCAATTCTTTTGTTCGCATCCAAAAGCTCTTCTTTTTCATACATACCTCCTAAAAAAAAAAAGCGCCCAGAATTAAATCTTACAGCGATAATCACTGCACCTACGATTTAATTCCAGACGCTTTAACCACTCATCCGGTGATGAGTGAACGTTTCAAATTTGTTACAAAATAATATTATGAATTTCTTCAAGTTCTGTCAAGTCTCATTCATTTTGTTTCAATCAACAATCGAGTAGGAGAAATTTCACTATAACGTGAAATTCCGACCTCTCACACCACCGTGCATGCCGTTCGGCACACGGCGGTTCAAATTTATATTAAAACTATGTGTTTTAATTGATATTGGTCTAGTAGAGATACTAGACCTCTTTTCTTTAGGCGAACATTAGTTATAGATAAATTAAGAAATGATGATGCACATCTGGCATGTTAGTGTCAATATAAAATGTGCCAAAAGTTGCCGAATAAGAATAGCCAATTT
>JAUNDJ010000167.1 GCA_030526175.1 Bacillota bacterium | reverse complement strand
CAGAAGGTCTGCTCACTCCCAAAATATCCTGTAAATCTTTCACTGTATAACATCTCTTTTCTGCCATAATTCAAATCCTCTTTCTTCTATAGTGAAGGGGAGTTCATCCCCTTATACTTACCCCAATCAAGAAAGGATCTTATACAACATGTTTGAGTGAATATTTGTCAAAATGAGAAAATAATTGATTTGTAAACTGACAGGTTCGATAGAAGTAGCAGAAAATCAGAGTTTAGGTTTGGTTGCGAGTTGATAAAATCAGAGAATAGGTATATTAAGACAACTATGATTTCCGGAAGCAAGTTTAATTTTGATAAAAAAACCTTCGCATGAACTTAATCACACGAAGGCTTCATAGTAAAATCACTCTCTATAATTTCAGAAAATGATTTGTAATTTCTATTGCATTATCTGTTATTTTGAGATATTCTATCATGATAGCAAAATGATGGCTTCAATTTGTAACCCGTAAAGCATTCACCTAATTAAGGAGGTATTGCCATGAATAAGGTTAGTGACGAAGTTATCATTGCTGCTATTAAAGCAGTTGAAACAATTATCCTTGCTATCATTAACAGCAAGTCAGAGTCTTAACTTCACCATACAGACGCATGAGCTAATCATGCGTCTGTTTTTGGATAATAATCTATATTCCAATAATTTGTCATTTTTACCGGATTATCTTTTTTATCCTTGTTAAAGTACTCAATTCTAACAAGATACCCATTTTCATAGTATCTTTTTTCCTTAAGTATTTTTTCACTTTTATTAACTTCTTGTTTGAAAAAGAATTGCTCATCACCCACAAAAGAAACTTCCGTAATTCCACCAGGATAAACAATTTTTTTCAATACGTTATTTTCATATTCGAAAACAATACGTTCTTTATCTGTATCAATTGTCATTAAAGATCCATCGTTATTAAAATGGTATTCTGCCCATCTTAAAATATCTTTTTCATTAGATGAATGTACTTTGTAATCGCATTCTATGATATTCAAACAACCATCCAAACAATATTCGAATTCCATCGTCTTCCAAAGTTTCCAATCATCATCAACTAATTTATAATAATCCGCCTTTTCGTATCTATTATCCGAATCATAAAACAAGTTGCAATATGAATTCATAGCTTCATTTCTTTTTCCATTTTGTATTGTTTCGTTATGAGTTTCCATTCTAACAAAATCTTTCTCATCATAATATTTAAATGCCGTATTGTTTAAATATTTTTCACGTTCAAACATTGATTTAGCAGCCAAACCATTTTTCTCGAAATAAAATTCGAAACCTTCTGAGGAGATTTTTTTTACCATGGGATTCATACAAATAATTCCCCATCTAAGAAATCTGATTATCTGCTCAGGAGGTAACTGTTTAAATGAAGCAATATCAAATTTTGAAAAAGAATTTAAATTGCAGGTATTTCCTAAAAGAACTTTCTTTAAAGAGGACAGCTGTGCTTCTGTAACCATTAAATATGCACATAAAAGTGCCTGTAATTCAAAGTAGAGCTTCGAATATGACCATTTTTTACACTCATGTGATTCAAGATTTCTTAACTTATAAGCCATAAATAATTTGTCAGTGCGTGGGGTTCGCTTGCTTTTTTCAACAAATACCTTTAAACCTATTTCTTCTAGATAATTTGGAAGTGATGAATCCTTTTTTTTCAATTCAGAATATTTGTTTTTATCAGTAAGATACAACACTTTTTTTACATAAGGCTCAAAGCAGCTGGAAATCTCTGAAAAGTTTTTTACTAATTCTAGCCGATCTATTTTATTTAAGGCAATGTTTTGTAAGGCCGATACTAATCTTTCAGATATTCCCTCTATCGCAAAAGCAGCAACGTCATATTCAACAATTTTCTCAAAAACACTATATAGTTCATCATACTTTTTAAAATTAATTACATCTCGTGTTTCAATCAATATATATTCTTTTATTTTTTTATCCATAACCAATGCCTCTTGTTCTTTTCATTTCTATATTAATTATACCAGCAGCTCTGTATTTCTACCATAATGAAGTTTTTATTATCACCTGTTGTATAAGGCTTCTTACTAATTACCTATATATAAAGGGTATTTCTCTCTAAAAGCAAGATACGCCTAGGGATTCCCGAAACTCCATTTCATGGATTTTCAGTT
>JAUNDJ010000081.1:3773-14471 GCA_030526175.1 Bacillota bacterium | reverse complement strand
TTCTAAATTAAGAATCTCACACATACTGACACTATTTATGTCATTAACTAAAAAACTAGAGTTCTAAAAAACTACGCATTCATCTCCAGCTTATAGAAGCTGGAGTATTCTGCTGTTTTAAGATAAAACAACGGTTCCTGAACACATTGCTCCAATCAATTTATTATGATTATTAAAGTATTGAACCATTTGAATAACTTTTGGATTTTCTTTTAAATTTTGTCCCCCTGGTCTTCCTCCTGGAAGAACGATCATATCATATTCTTTTACTTCTTCACCAAATGGTTTATCCGCTTTCACAAACATATGGTGCATTCCTTCCACTAAAGGTGTATCAAAATAGAATGTATCACATGTTAATCCAGCTCTTCTTAAAATATCAACAATAGTAAGAGTTTCCCCTTCTTCGTATCCTGTTGCCATCATTACTGCAATTTTTGCCATATCTATTCTCCTTCCTTTTTAAACGCATTATAGTAAACCATACGATTTTTTTACAGCTTCACTATCGCCTCCTAGAGCGTCAACTAAAGCATAACTATACGCATATACAGTGGCTGGTCCACGGCTTGTCAAAAGATTTCCGTCACGAACAACTATATCTTCTAAATAATTTCCAGAATGTATTTTTTGATCATATCCTCGATACGCTGTATAATTTCTTCCTTCTAATACACCCGCTCTTTCTAAGGCGATTGGGGCTGCACACATGGCTCCGATAAATTTCCCTTGTTTATCCATTTCTTTTAGAATGTGGATAACTAAATCACTGTCTCTCAAAGCTTGCGCATTCCCATATCCTCCTGGTAATACAACCATATCGTAATCGATTACAGCTTCACTAATTACATCGTCACAAACCACTTGAATGTCATGCGCTCCGCATAGTTCTTTTTCAAATCCTATTAAATGACATGTGATATTTGCACGTCGAATAATATCTACAATAGTTAGTGTTTCCCCTTCTTCAAAACCAGAGGCAATCAATACTGCTACTTTTTTTTCTTCCATAGTGATTTCTCCTTTTTCTAAATCAAGTATAATAAAAAAATATCTAGGCTTCGATTTTTTTCCAAAAACAGGAAATGATTATCTTTTTCATCTCTCCACTTCTTATTTAGTGCTAAAATTATAGAGAGAGAAAGAGAGAAAAGAGAATTATGAACACAAACAAAAGTATGACAGAAGGTCCGTTGACCTCAAAGATTTTATGGTATGCGATTCCATTGGCCTTAACCGCCATTCTTCAACAATTGTTTAATGCCGCTGATGTCGCAATTATTGGACAGTTCGTAGGAACCGAAGCGATGGCTGCTGTAGGGGCAAATTCTTCATTAATAAGTTTATTTGTTAATTTATTCGTAGGAATTTCTTTAGGAACCAACGTGGTCATTGCTCAAGCAATCGGACAAGAAAACAACTCAACTGTTCGAAAAGCCGTACATACTTCCATCTATATTGCGATTTTTGGTGGATTATTCATGTTGGTGCTTGGAGAATTGTGCGCTCCCAAAGTTTTGAGTATGATGTCCGTTCCAGAAAATGTGTTCCCTCTGGCATTAAAATACTTACGAATTTATCTATTAGGAATGCCTGTTATTTTCTTATATAACTTTGAAGCCGCAATTTATCGTGCAAGAGGAAACACAAAAACGCCTTTAGCTGCATTGACACTTTCTGGAATTGTGAATGTATTACTCAACCTATTTTGCGTTGTGATTCTTCATATGTCTGTTGAAGGGGTAGCAATTGCGACAGCGATAGCCAATTTAGTTAGTTCTAGTATTCTTTTTATTTTACTGACAAAATCAGAGGATATCATTCAGATTTCTTTTTCGGATTTAAAAATTGATTGGTCCATTCTTAAGCGAATTCTTCAAATCGGACTTCCTTCTGGGATTCAAAGCGCTGTATTCTCGGTTGCGAACGTGATCGTTCAATCCGCCATTAATTCTCTTGGTTCTATTATCATCGCCGCTTCTAGTGCCGCCTTTAATTTAGAAATCTTTGCGTATTATGTGATGAATTCTTTTGGGCAAGCATGCACTACTTTTGTGGGACAAAACTATGGTGCTGGTAAACTGGATCGTTGTAAGAAAACGTTTGTACGCTCTGTCTTATTAGCTATTTTATTTACTTTTAGTTCGATTCTTGGAATTTTATTTTTCGGAAAAGATTTACTGGCCTTCTTTAATAGCGATCCACAAGTTATCGAATTCGGATATCATCGTTTAATGATAATCTTCTTTGCGTATATCTTTAGCATCTGGCAAGAAATGGGATCTGGATATTTACGAGGATTTGGTCTTTCTATGTGGCCAGCCGTTATTGCTCTAGTTGGAATTTGTACCACACGTATTCTTTGGGTACTCTTAGTATTCCCAAAATCACCTACTTTTTCTACCATTATGTTGATCTACCCAATCAGCTTGGGGATTGTTGGTCTTGCCACTATGATTGCGGTATTTATCCTAAATCCAGCCAAAAAGAAAAAAAATTAGCGAGTAGTTATCTACTCGCCTTTTCTATGAAAAATATCCAACGCTTTCTTGGTGATCCATTTCTTCAAACAACTCTAAAGTTCTTTTTCTTGCTCGTTCAATTTCCAATCTTGAACCTGTGGATAAAACATGTTCAAAATTCATAATCGCTTGTTCAATCACTTCACGATCGTTTCCAATCGCTTGCTCATATAGTCGATTTCCTTTTGTGATCACAAAATAGTTTTCTTCGTCTTCACGTGGATTTTGTTTCAAATATTGAAGTTTTTCTAAGCGTTCTTGTGCTTCTTCTTCACTAATCTTATTTTCTTCGTTTTGAATAATGATTTTCTTCTTTTCGTGTGTGGATAACACTTCCACTTCCACTTCTAATAAAGAATTGACATCGTATGTATATGTTATATCTATGGCTTCTTCTCCTTTAGGAGCCTTTGGTACTTCAATACTCACTTCTCCAATCAACAAGTTGTTTCTTGCCATTCTCGATTCCCCTTGTAAGACTTTGACATTTACTTTTTCTTGATCGTCATATGCCGTATATACCGTTTGTTTCTTGCTTACTGGGATTACTGTATTTCTTTCGATGATTGGTAAAAAATGACCACTTTCTTCAAAAGAACCATTATATCGAATGACTTCACATCCTAGTGTAAACGGACAAACATCGGTTAAGATCATTTCTTCGATTTGTTTATCACGCGCCTTCATACCACATTGTAAAGCACATCCTTGCGATACCGATGTATCTGGATCCACATAATAGTCCGGATATACTTTCATCATTTTTTTCACAAATTGACGAACCATTGGCATTCTTGATGCACCACCAACAAGTATTACTCGATCGATATCGTCTAAAGTAATCTTGGCATCGTAAATACTTTTTTCAATAGGAATACGAATTCTTTCTAAAAGTGGTAAGCATTCTTTTTCGTATTCATCGATTGTGAATGTTTCTTCGTAGAATACAGAGTTAACATCCATCGCAATCACTACTTCTTTGTTTTTGGAGAATGAAATCTTCGCTTTTTCAGCCTCTTTATAAATTCTATTTTTCGTTATTAAATCTAAATCCGCTTCATTTACGTGGATTTTTTTGATGAACATATCCATTAAGACACGTGTGAAGTCTTCACCACCTAAATGATTATCTCCGGCAATCGCATGAACTTCCATAATGCTGCAAAAATATTCTAAAATTGAAACATCAAAAGTTCCTCCTCCTAGGTCGAATACTAGAACTCGTTCCATTTTATCTTCGTCTCCCACTCCATAAGAAATGGCTGAAGCAGTAGGTTCATTAATAATACGACTTACTTTTAATCCAGCTAATTCCCCAGCTCTCTTTGTAGCTTTTCTTTGTTTGTCATTAAAATAAGCTGGCACAGAAATAATGGCTTCATCAACTTCACAGCCTAAAAAGGATTCGGCATCTTCTTTTAAGGATTTTAGAACAAAGCTCGATAATTCTTCTGCTGTGAATTCGTGTCCCTTTAATGTATATGTATTTTTTGTTCCCATGTCTCGCTTAAAAGTTCTTGCCATGGAACTTGGGTGAAGCGCTCCATATTCTTTTGCGATTTCCCCAACTAATATTTCATCTTTTTCATTGACGCTAACTACCGATGGTGTTAGTTCCTTTCCCAAACGATTAGGGATTAGATGTGCTTCTCCATCTTTATAATAAGCGACAAGGCTATTTGTGGTTCCTAAATCAATTCCAACTATCATTCAATTTCCTTCTTTTCTAAATATTCAATTTCTAATGTAAAATCGTCTTCGTCTGGCCATTTCAACAAATATTCTTTGGATAATTCTAAGGCTTTTTGAGAATTGCCAGTGAATTCTTCTACATTTGTCTCATAAATATCCGCATCCTTACAAGAAGAATATGGACAAAAATCGCATAATGGAGCTTTTTTTGCTCGTTCAAGATATTCTCTTGCTTCTTTTTCTTTTCCTAATAAAGCTAAAACTTTTGATTTACGACCATAGAATAACGTTTTTTCTAAGTTGTTTTCTTTTAATTTTTTATTAATATATTTTAATGCTTTTTTGGCATATTCTTTTTGCAGTTTAGTTTGATTCAAACGGAAGTAACATACAGCAATGTTCATATACACATGTGATAAATCCGCATGTTTATATTGCTTAAATAAAGCTTCTTGTTCAAGTAAAACTTGTAGTTCTTTTTCCACATCTCTTTCCATTTGTGCCAAGGTTTTTTCTAAAGCCTTTCTTCTTCCTGGATCTAAATGAGATTTAAATGTATCAAACACTTCTTTTGCCTTGTCAAACTCTTTTAATACAACGTACATACGAATCTCTGGTTCTGGATTGTATGTTTTTAAATCTTCTTTTTTCCATTTGACAATGTAGGCTTGTGCTTTTGTCCAATCTCCATATTGACAATACGTTTCCACAATATCCTGCCTTGCTCGTGGATATTGATAAGTATCCTTCATGTATTGTAGCACTTCTACCGCTTCATCCACTTTTCCCATTCGTCTTAGGATTTGCACTTTCTTATCATAGTATCGGCTTTGATCTCCTTCTCGTTGAGAAATGATTTCAATCGATTTATTAATATTTTCTAAAGCATCTTCTAAACGATTCATTGCTTCATAAACAAAAGTCAATCGAAAATAACTATCCAACCCTTCAGGATTCTGTTTCTGAAGCGTTTTAAACTGCATTTCCGCTTCTTCTAACTGTCCTAGATACAGATGACACATTCCAGCATAAAAGCGCTTATTTCCATTATCTTCAACCTCTATTGACTTTAGATAATATTCCAAAGATTTTTGTGCATCTTTTTCTAAAGTTTGATAATAAATATATCCGATTTGCGTTTCAACATCTGGTGAATGTTGTTCATTTGCTTCCAATTGTTTATAAATGGTTAAAGCTTGTTTCCACTTACCAGCACGTGTTAACAACCATGCCTTATAGTCAAGCAAGCCATAATGGATTGGATCTTCTTTTAACCCACGATTGGCAATCTTCAACATTTTATTGATGTCTTTTGAATAGTTTGCGTTCAGTTGTGACCCTTCGATCCACAACATACGATAGTACAATTCGGGTGCAAAACTATAAACTCCAACTTCTTTAATCTTGCTTGCTGCCTTTTTATAGAATACTAACGCTTCTTTTTCATTTTCTTCTTCTATTTCTAACATCAATCCTTTGCAGAATAGAACGCTTGCATCTTCTTTCGCACCATTGGCTTCTAAAAATCCGATGATTTCATGCGCTGCTTCAAATGCTTCATTACGCACCATGATACGAATTTTTAATATATATGCATCTAAATCGGAACCGTTGATTTCCAAAGCCGTATTAACAGCTTCAAAAGCACCCCTATCGTATCTTTGATAAAAGAGAGCGTATGCCAGCAATACATATCCTTGGTGACTTTCCGGATCGTTTTTAATGATTCGTCTTGCGTATTCTTCGGCCAAGGCATAATCTTTCTTTTCGATTGAGATTTGACAAATACTTGTCATAATCTCTGGATTATCTGGAGATACTGTCAACGCTTGTTCAAAAACTTCCATGGCTTCTTGATTTCTATGAAGTTCATTTAAACAGAATGCTTTTCGATTTAACATTTCTGGATAACGTTTTTTTCTTTTGTGCGTTTTTTCCGTACCATCTTCTTCCATGTTTTCCAATTCCACAATTGTTCGTTCAATACATGGTAAAGCTAAGCTATATTCTTTTTTATTCAAATGGATATTGGTCATTAAATTATAATAATCAAATGGTTCCATCTTTTCTTCTTCCAGTGTATCGGCTAACGAATAACACTTTTCAAAAAAATCGTTTTGTAGATATGCCCAACAAAGATCTACACGATTTTGGTGATCGTTAGGATTTTCTTCAAGAATTCTTTCATATTTTTGAATTAAAATTACATTCCATTGCGCACGTTTTTGATTCAATTCATATAACCACATTTGATCGCCACCGGCTTCATGCATCATATCGTGAATACATTCAATGGCATCTTTATATCTTTCTTGATTTGCTAATACATTGGCGAGCAACATTTTTACTCGTTCGTTGTTTGGTTCTGGTTCTAACAATCGTTTGCACAAATCTTCACTTTTGGCGAATTCCCCATTTGAGTTGTAGGCACTTGCCATAGAATAGGCAATAAATTTATCTTCTGGATATTGCTCATATAATTGTTTATAAACATCCATCGAAGGTACTCTTCCACTGTTCCATTCGATGTTTGCCTGAAGAATCTTCCCATAAGGGTGGTCTTCGGATAATGATTCCATTTCTTGAAGAATAGGTTGTGCTTCTTCGTACATCGCATTTCTTAATCGCAAATAACAATCAATATACGCATCTACATCTTTTCCACTTTTTCCAGGGATAAACAAGTTGTATGGAAGCATATCCTCATAATGGATCCCATTCACAACAATATAATCGATAAAATCTTTTGGATATTTTTCGTATAATTCTTCTGTTCGATCCAACAAATGAAAGCGTTCATTAAAAAACACCCAAATTTCATGGGGAATACGATAATAGCGTAATAAATACTGCATCAACGCTTCTTCAACAATCAATCTCTTGTCTATCGCCAGACAAATCTCATCACTAAATAACTCTTGCCAGGCTTGAAGAGAAATTCTTTTTTCAAAATCATTGTAAAGAACATCCAATTTTTCACTCCAGGCTTCCAATGGTGTCTTTTTTAATGCATTGTTTGTGCTATTGGCATATTCCAGCGCTTCTTCATAAGCTTGTCTTAATATTTTAAATTCTTCTGGCTTATCTTCAGGATTAGTTTGTAGTAATTTTTTACGATAAGCTTGAACAATTTTTTTCTTATCTTTTGTTTCTTCTATTTCTAATATTTTCCAAAACATACGATCATCCTTTTCCATATACTTCATTATACAAGTAAAAAAGACAATCTCAAATGAAATTGTCTAAGCGTTCCAAATTGTTTCTAGTACATGATCTACATTAAAGGTTGCGAAATCCACACGATCCATTGCCTGAATCTTATTTCCATATTTTTCTTTGAGTTCTTTTTCTAAGTAAGAAATTTGTGGTGTAATCAATACTAAATCACTTGTATCTATGTAATCGGAAAGAAAGTTTACGTTACAAGATTGGACTTCAATATCATAATCTGGCAATTGTTTATCAATCTTTTCTTGCATCATTGCCGCAAAATATCCCGATGTTAATCCGGCCGTACAACATATAAGAATACGATGAATATCTTTTTTATATGTTTGCCCTTCAATTCCATTGGATTTATGCACATCATAGTAAAAACGGAAAAAATCGGATAGCTGTTCCATCACAAATTCAAAATCATACATTTCAAAATGTAAATAAAACACTGGCTCACAAATATGATTTGCGAGATATTTGGCAATAGAATCAACTTCGGGAAAATCATCGTAGATCATCAATTCCATGATGTCTCCATAGAATTCTCCTGCTTCTTTTTGATGAATGGATTTGTCGTAAAATTGGATGATTCCCATTCGATAAAGATCTTTTCCATTTTCGTCTTTTTTTCCTAATGGTTCACTTATGTACATACGATTGGGAGACGAAGAATCTTTCGCACACTCCATAGAAGCTAGCCAAGTTTGAATAACTGGTTTAATAAATGCGCTTGTAAAATATGAATTTGCCATAATAACGAGCTCCTTTCTATTTCAACAAAATTATTTTCGAAATTTAATTTCTCCTGTTTCATCATCCATTTGTTCAATAATCGCCAAAGATTCTAACGCATATCCTTTCTCACGAATTCGTTGCCCACCACTTTGGAAGCCTTTTTCAATCACGATACCAATTCCTTCGACTTGTGCATTCGCTTGTTCACAAAGATCTATCAAGCCTTCTAGAGCACATCCATTTGCCAGAAAATCATCAATAATCAAAACACGATCGGTAGAAGAAAGATATTTTTTTGAAACCATTACGTTATACATTTTTTGATGTGTAAAAGATTCCACTTTTGTCACAAACATTTCACCATCAACATTGATTGATTCACTTTTTTTCGCAAATAATAAAGGACAATCGAACACCAAAGCAACAATGGAAGCAATTCCTATCCCTGAAGCTTCAATAGTAAGAATCTTATTAATTGGTTTGCTCGCAAATCTTTGTTTCCATTCGAATGCCATTTCATATATTAATTTCACATCCAATTGGTGATTCACAAAGCTATCTACTTTTAAAACATTCCCTTTTTTCACAATTCCATCTTTAATAATTCGTTCTCTTAATTTTTCCATAAATCAATCTCTTTTCTAATCATATTACACACAAGAAAAGGGACTTTTTCAAGTCCCCAAGTCTTAAGAATTATTGTCCTGCTAATTCTAAATACATATTTCTGTAAATTTGTGCACTTGCTTCCCAAGAAACATCTTTGTCCATATCTCTTTGAACCATTTCATCCCATTGCCAACGGTGTTCAAAATATAAAGTTTTTGCACGGTTGATAGCGTCTAATAATAGTCCAGCATCGTAACGATCAAATGTGAATCCATTTCCATCGTTTGTATAAACGTTATATGGAGCAACTGTATCTTTTAATCCTCCAGTTTCACGTACGATTGGTACTGTACCATAACGCATAGAAATTAATTGTGTTAATCCACATGGTTCAAATTGAGAAGGGATTAAGAAGGCATCGGCACCCGCATAAATCTTGTGAGAACGTGCTTCATCGTATTGGATACATGCTGCGAAACGTCCTTTGTATTGGTTTTCGTATCTACGGAATGATTCTTCGTAAACTGGATCTCCAGTTCCTAATACGATAACTTGTGTGTGATCGTCCATAATTTGTGGAATGATCGCATTTACTAAATCCAATCCTTTTTGATCTGTTAAACGAGAAATTAATCCAATAACGAATTTACTTTCATCTTGTTCCAATCCTAATTCCCATTGAATACGTTTTTTGTTGTTTGGTTTAAATTGAAGAACATTTGTGATGTCATATCCTTGTGCTAATAATGCATCTGTATAAGGATTCCAGATATCTACGTCGATACCATTTACGATTCCTCTTAATTTTCCTGAGTGATAACGTAAGTGTGCATCTAATTTTTCTCCATAGAATTCTGTTTGAATTTCGTCTGCATAAGTATTACTTACAGTTGTAACGATATTAGAGTATGTAATACCACCTTTTAACATATTTGCATCTTCATATCCAGTTTTTAATGCATCTTTGTTAAATACATAATCTGGTAATCCTGTCCAATATTGAATTGTTGGAATATTATAAACACCTTGGAAACGTAAGTTGTGAATAGTTAATATTGTTTTTGCATGAGTGATTGGTGAATCTGCAAATAATGTTCTTAGATAAACAGGAACTAATGCAGCTTGCCAGTCGTGGCAGTGGATAATATCAGGAATCCAATTCATATAGTTTAATGCAGCTAAAGCAGCTTTTGAGAAATAACAGAATTTTGGGATATCTCCTACGATTGATGAATAAGGTTTTGGTCCACTAAAGAATTCTTGGTTATCAATGAAATCATAAACAACACCATCGCATTCGTATTCCATAATTCCAACATAATATTGACGTCCGTCTGCACATAGATCCATTTGGAATGATCCTCTATATACCATTTGTTCTTGGTATTTCCAAGGGATACATTCGTATCTTGGGATGATAACTTTAACATCACAATTCAACTTTGTAAGTGCTTTAGGAAGGGCATACATTACATCTCCTAAACCACCTGTCTTGCAGAATGGATAACATTCTGAACCGATAAACGCAATACTTTTTCTAGGTCCTTGTACCATTGGTCTCTCCTCCTCTACAAATAATTCTACCATTGGTTCATCTTGTACAGCTACAACTTCTTCCACTGGTTGTGCTACAGCTGGTGCTTCTTCCACAACTGGTTCAGCTTCCACTGGTTGTGTTACAGCTGGTGCTTCTTCCACAACTGGTTCTTGTACAATTGTTTCTGCTTTTTTAGTAGCTGTTTTTCTTGTTGTTTTTTTCTTAGGTTTTACATCTTCAACATTATCTTTTGCGTCTGCTTTTTTGGCAGTTGCTTTTTTTGTTGTTTTTTTCTTAGGAGCCACTTCTTTTGTTTCTTCTACTGCTTCTGCAACAACTTCTTCTTTCACTTCTGCTTTTTTCGCAGTCGCTTTTTTTGTTGTTTTT
>JAUNDJ010000081.1:0-3673 GCA_030526175.1 Bacillota bacterium | reverse complement strand
AACAACTTCTTCTTTCACTTCTGCTTTTTTCGCAGTCGCTTTTTTTGTTGTTTTTTTAGGAGCCGCTTTTTCTTCTTTAATTTCTTCAGCTGGGGTCACAATTTCTTTTTCCACTGTTGTCACAGCTGTTTTCTTCTTTCTAGCCATTAAATTCTCCTCCAAAAATAATTTAAAACTTCTCAATACTATAATAATATCGTGTACGCATCAAAATTTCAATTTTTTGCCAAAATATGTCCCTAAAAAAAAGGTTGAACTAAAGTCAACCTTAATTAATCATTATTTTCTTGCATTTTTTGAATTTCCGGATAAGCCGAATACATAGGTGTTACATCTTTATTTAGGAATGTGCGATCGATATAGTTTTTAGTGATTGCTGCTACAGTAGCCGAACAAGCTAATACCCCAATTAAGTTAGGAATCATCATTAATCCATTAAATGTATCGGATAAATCCCAAGCCAATGTTAGATCCATTGTTGCGGAGAAGAATGACATACCACAGAAGATCACACGATATACTTTAACGGCTTTTGTTCCTAATAAATATTCGACGCTCTTACCTCCATAATGTGACCATCCAAGTACAGTTGAGAAGGCAAACATCAAAATCGCAATCGCAATAAACATAGGCCCAATAGAACCAAATGTTTCTCCAAAAATACGTCCAACTAATGCTGCACCAGAAACTTCTACAATTTGAGCACCAGTGTTTAAATCAAAGAATCCACTTGTAAGAACAACTAAAGCTGTTAATGTACATACTACAATTGTATCTGCGAATACTTCAAAGATTCCCCACATACCTTGTTGAACAGGTTCTTTTACGTTCGAACTTGAGTGTACCATAACAGAAGAACCAAGACCTGATTCGTTTGAGAAAGCACCACGTTTAAATCCCCATACAACGGCAGATTTTAAACCATAACCGATAATACCACCTTTAACCGATCTTAATCCAAAAGCACCTTTAATAATTGACATAAAAGCGGCTGGAATCATATTACCATGCATAACAACGATTGCGATTGCTCCAATGATATATACTAGAGCCATAAATGGAACTAGTTTTTCTGTTACTGCAGCAATACGTTTAATTCCACCAACAACTACTACAAATAAAACGATAACTAATAAAATACCAGTAATATATGTTGGAATCGTGAATGCGGCATTTAAGTTTCCTGAAATAGAGTTTACTTGAGCAATATTCCCGATTCCGAAACTAGCTAAGATACAGAAACAGCTGAATAAGATTGCTAAGATCTTACCAATGTATTTACATCCTTTTTTTGCCCCAAGACCATTTTCCAAATAGTACATGGCTCCTCCAGACCACTCATTTTCTTTATTTTTAATACGATAGAAGATTCCTAGTACGTTTTCAGAATAGTTTGTCATCATACCAATAATAGCCATGATCCACATCCAGAAAATAGCTCCTGGTCCCCCAGAAATAATCGCAGTAGAAACCCCAACAATATTCCCTGTTCCAATAGTAGCAGCTAAAGCTGTACACATACTTTGAAATTGACTAATTTGTTTATCTTCTTTATCTGTATGTGCTGTAATATTTGAATCTTTAAAAATCGCTCCGACTGTTTGTTTCATCCAGTGTGCAAAGTGCGTAACTTGAAAACCTTTTGTCAGCAGTGTCATCCAAACACCTGCCAAAAATAATAATGTCAATCCAATTGGTCCCCAAACGACTCCATTTAGGAAATTATTGACAGTAACAATGAAATCCATATCTTTTTCCTCCCTAACAAATAAAAAAGTGTATACACTTGTATACACAATCATTTTGAACATAAAAACAAAGAAAAAGTTATTTAAAAAAATATATTGCCTCTGTCCTTTTGCCTGAGAGATTCTGCATACGCATTGCACCTTCGGCCCCCTAACGGGTGTCTCCAGAGCATGATCCGCTTACGGTCCTTTTTACCTGAGAGCATTACTCCTTCGGTTGTTCATTGAACATTTCCCGCAAACATCTGTTCACACTTTACAAGCATTTTTATATCATACTTTGCATATGCACGCAAGAAAAAAAATTGAGTTTCTTTATTAATCCCAGAAATAGTCCGATTCATTTCCTCCATTGTCAAAATAAATAGGATAATCATAGTCGTCTGTAAAATAATCTTCATATAAATAATCTTCGATTGTATCTGGAACAAACAAGGCTTCAGCAAGAAAGCTTGATAATAAAGAAATCGCAGAACCGCAAGAAGAAATACTGATAACCAATGCGATTATCGATATTAATGTCTCTTTTTTATAAGCCAAAACAGCACAAACAACCGATACCGCACTTAAGAATAAAACAACAAAAGCGAATAAAATTTGATAAACCGCAAATCCTCGTAAAAAGTAAGAAATAATCCCCAACAGGATTGAAACAATCGCCAAAATAGTTTTATAACTCTTTTTATCTCCTTGTTCTACATTAAGAATTGGTGGAATATTATTATTTTCCATAGTTGAACTCCTTTTATATACAAGAATTATTCTAACATCATTCAAAACAAGAAAAAAGCCCTCAATCTTGAGAGCTTAGAAGACAAATGGTGACGCGTACGGGATTCGAACCCGTGAATGCATGCGTGAAAGGCATGTGAGTTAACCGTTTCTCCAACGCGTCATTTATGTTAAACCTGGGAAAGTATTCCCAAGTGTCTATATAAAATATCAAATAATAAAATGTATGTCAACATCTTTTTTATATTTTTTAAAAGAAAAACGACCATTTTCCAATAGTCGCTATTTTTTTCTTTCAATATCTGCCGCATAAACCCAAACATAGCCTCCATTGAGTGTCACTTCATATTGATAGGCTCCATTATTCAATTTACGAAGATTTGAAACAGTCATTCGTGTAGTCGAAATATGAAAATCTGTATTATATACTTCCACTTGTTCACCGATTTGATACAATGGTTTTCCTGTTTTAATTTCAATATCTGCATCTCCATAATCTCCACCAGATACATTTACTAACATTTCTTCATTTAATTGTTTCATATTCTTTCTCCTCTTTTTCTTTTTACATCTATAGGATAGCTTTGAAACCTAAAGGATCGATTTATTCTTTCTTAAGTTTTTCTTAAAAAAGAGCATTCTGAATGATTGGACCTTATCTTATTTTGACAATTCAAGACATGAGAAAAACGACTATTTTCTAGTCGCTATTTTCTTTCAATATCCGCTGCATAGGCCCAATAAGTTTCATCATCAATTTGAATTAGGTATTCATAAGGGGACATAGGTAATTTACGGATATCTATTATAGTTCCTCGTTTAGTGTGGATATGAAAAGCTGTAATATACATTTCCACTTGTTCACCAATTTGATACAATGGTTTTCCTGTTTCTTTCTCTATCTCATGATCTCCATAATCTCCACCAGATACGTTTACTAACATTTCTTCATTTAATTGTTTCATATTTTTTCTCCTCTTTTTTCTTTCTTTTTACATCTATAGGATAGCTTTGAAACCTAAAGGCTCGATATATTTTTTCTTAAGCTTTTCTAAAAAAAACAATTAAAACGATTGGATACTGTATTTTGTCAAGACAAAACAAAAAAAAACTCTCATTTCTGAGAGTTACATTCTAGATGGTGACGCGTACGGGATTCGAACCCGTGAATGCATGCGTGAAAGGCATGTGAG
>JAUNDJ010000080.1 GCA_030526175.1 Bacillota bacterium | reverse complement strand
CTCATGGACTTTAAATCAGATTTCTATCCGACCTCATCTAATTTTAAAGCGCCAAGTTATTTCGTTTCAGCTTCTTCTTTTTCAATACCAGGTTCAATAATAACTCTTTCAATTGTTTGAATATTGTACTTATTTTTATAAATACGCTGAATATAAGATTCATAATTTTGAGTTTTCTTTTCTTCTTCGCTTAAATAAGCCTTTTCTCCAAAAATATCTTGTGTATCGAACACTTTTCCTTCGTTAATTCCTGGTAAAGTTACTAAATAATATAAAGTATATACTTCATTAACCGTAATAGTTTCTACTTCTGACTCTTCTTTTTCTTCTGAAATCTCTAAATTCTCTTTCTCTTCTTCAGAAGCTTCCTTTTTCTCTATTTCTTCTTTTTCAACTTCTTTTTCAAATGGAACTACATAATCAATACGAATAATTTCAATCAATCGATCTCGTGTATCTTCTTCAATACCGTCTAAAAATCCTTTATATACAACTTTTCTTTCTGCTTTTGTATACGATGGATATCCAGGATACAATTCTCTATATATGTCTTTCACATGATTTTTCACATAATTAGATTCAGCATTCAATACTTTTTCTTTATAGTCCGCATCAATATCTTGATATCTCTCGTACTTGTTATATAATCCTTCCACTACTATTTCTTTTTCCACATTAACTGGTTCATAGTTATATTCTTTCGCTAGATTTTCATCATAGCTTGTAATAATTTTTACTACATCCCCATTAGAAAGATTTGTTCCTGGTTCCACTTTGTATGTGCACGTTTCCAAAAACTCTTGTGTTCTTTTATTTAAATCGTTTCCATTATAGTAAACTTCTACACTAGCTACACCATTTTCTCCATCGTATTCAATAGCTAGTTGGCTTGTAACATCCACTTTGATATTTCTTAAAAAAAATGTATAGGCAATACCGATTAAAATACCACACATAATAAGAATCCAAGTAAAAAAGAACATTTTATTTTTTAATTTTTCTTTTTCCATGGTTATCCTCCTTAATCAAAATATTCTGCATTTTCAATAGACTTTTGAATACTATTTAATAAATTAGTATCTTCTTTTCTTTCTAATATTTCTTTCGCATCTTTAATACAAGCTTCCATCATCGCTTGATCTTTTTTCAAATCTCCTAATATAAAATTAGGAAGTCCACTTTGGCGTACTCCAAGTATATCACCAGGACCTCTGGTTAATAGATCGTATTGACTAATTTCAAATCCATCTTTCAATTCTTCTAATTTTTTTAATCGTTCAATGGCTTGACTATCTTTCGAGTTACTCAACAAGTAACATGTTCCTTGCTCATTTCCTCTTGCAACACGTCCTCGCAATTGGTGTAAAGTACTCAACCCGAAACGATGTGCATCATAAATCACCATTTGGTTGGCATTTGCCACATCAATTCCTACTTCGATTACGGTTGTACTTACCAGAATATCATATTTTTTATCTTTAAAGTCTTTCATAACTTCTTCTTTTTGTTCACCATTCATTTTACCATGAAGAAGACCTATTTTAATATGTTCATCTAAAGTTTTACACATTCCCTCATAAATAGATGTCACGGAACGAAGACCTAATTCCTCATTGTCTTCTATTGCTGGACAAACAACATAACATTGTCTTCCTTCTTCAATCTTTTGAAGAATATCTTTTAAGATTGGTCCCATTGAATTTCCAGGAATGTATTTTGTGATAACTGGTTTTCTTCCCTTAGGCAGCGAATGAATACTACTTATATCCATGTCTCCATATAAGAAATGGGCATATGTTCTTGGAATTGGGGTTGCTGACATCATTAAGAAATCGACATTTTTTCCTTTTTCCAATAAACTTCTTCTTTGTTTCACACCAAAACGTTGTTGCTCATCAACCACAACTAATCCAAGATTATAAAATTCTACGACTTCTTGAAACAAAGCGTGTGTACCAACAATCATCGAAATCTGCCCATTTTTTAATTCTTCTAATACCTTTTTCTTTTCTTTTGCGGGCATAGAAGACACATATAGTTGAATAGGAAATCCCATATTAGACATATTCAAATAATGTTGTCGGGCTAGTATTTCTGTTGGTGCTAAAAATGCCGATTGATAGGTAGACAAATGACAAGCATACATAGCGGCTATGGCAACCATCGTTTTTCCACAACCAACATCTCCTTGTACAAGTCGAAACATGATTTTTTCACTAGATAAATCTTGGCATATTTGATCAATTGTCGCATTTTGATCACTTGTTAACTCGTATGGTAAAGAACTTTTCCATTTTTCTATCTTGTTTTGATCAAATTCTTTTTTATCTTTTATTTTGATTTTTTTATCATGCATACTTTGCATAACACATTGAAAATACAAAAATTCCTGATACTTTAACGTTCTTACTGCGGCTTGTATCTGATTTTCACTTTCTGGTTGATGAATATATCGATACGCTGTATATATATCTAGTAATTTATATTTTTTTCGATATCTTTCTGGGACTAAGTCTTCTATTTGATTCGCATAGTCTAACGCTTTTACGATTATGTTCTGCATTTCTTTTTGTTTCAAACCTTCCACTACAGAGTACACAGGATGAATTCCCAATTGCTCTTTTAATGGTTTTAAATTATAGTTTGTCGCTGTCACTTTACAGTTTCCATTATATATACCAAATATCGATACAGTTGCACCAAAAGGAAACTGTTGCAACCATGGTCTATTGAACATCGTAATTTCTAATTCTTCATCCCAACTAATCACTTTAAATTTTGTCATAGAACGATTTTTTCCTAATCGTACTACTCGTGCTTGATTACAAATCAATCCTTCGAAACAAACGTTATCTTTTTCTTGCCAGCTTGAAAAAGGTTTCGCTTCTAATTTTTCATATCGAAATGGGTACGTTTTTAATAATTCTTCTATCGAATGAATACCTAGCTTTTGTAACAAATCCATTCTTCTATCGGTTAGTTTTAGCTTTTTTAGTTCCATTTTTCTTCTTTTTTATCCTTAATTCTCCAATATAACGAATGTATGAAATTTCTAATATTGATAATCCTATGCCAATCAGAGCATATATCACTAAGACAACGCTTGCTTGAACGAGCTGAACAGAATAGAAGCATAAAGCCAATATTCCAATCGCAAACATCATCCACGGATTGGCAACATATAAAGTATTCATACATACACTTAACGCATTAATTCTTCCTTGTTCTGTATCAATCATAGAAGCACTCACACCACTAGCAGAAATTTGTCCGCCTAATAACACATCGATCAACAGTACAATTAACAGAATCACTAAATATTGATTTAATATTTCTTTATAGTTCTCTTTTACTATTGGAATGATGTACTCTTTCAATTCTTTGATTGTTCTTTTTCCCTCACTTAATGCCTTATACATCATTAACTGTAAAGGAATCATCATAAATAAAAGGAAGGCACAAACAACCTGCATACATAAATATCCTATATATACTTTAGATATAAGTGTATATATAGGATATAGTACAAAATCCAATAAACCTACATATAGGATTTGGAGACCTAATACATATACAATTTGCGTTGTATCTATTTCCCACTTTTTATTCCATGTCTTCACACAAAAATAATAAAGTCCCAAAGAGGAAAGAATACTTAAGGCGTTGGCACACGATTGAAACAAACCATGCCGGGAATATAGATACACTTGGATTAGCACATAAAAAAAATTGTAAATCGCACATAACAGAAACATACGAATCATCGGTTGTTTCATTTGTTTCCATTCTATTTTTGGAAATAATTCTTTAATTCTCATTTCAATCACCTTTTCGAATAGTATAGCACTATTCTATCCAATTCTTAATCCTTTTGAATCTCTTGAATGTCCTATATTCTTTTGAATTTCCACATTTGGAAAATACGATTTCGCAATATCCACTACTTTTCCATATTCTCCACTTTCTTCCATTTCTGTAAATTGTCCTAAGATAAGAGAAGAAATCTCATGAAATACACCCATAGTATATAATTGTGCAAAATAGGCACGTATTCTTCTTTCATTTCCAGAATAGCTTTCTAAAAATAATGTTTGATCTTTTAGATTTGGAAAATAAGGCGAACCTGCTAATTTAAGAAAACAACGAATATTTCCTCCTAGTACTTTTTTTCCTTCATTTTCCAATAACTTCTCGTTTCTATTAAATAAGAAATCTGAAATATCATTTTTATTTTTGTTTGCACAAATGGAAAATAGAATACTTGATTTTTTGGTTTTTGTATATAGTGCATTGATAACACAAGTTAAATCACTATATCCAAAATATATGGTGGAACTATTTTTATATGCTTCATAATCTAAATACGGAATCGTTTCATTCGCAAGATCCCCTCCTGAAACATCAAACAAATAATCAAAACCTTTTTGAACCCATGTATTAAAGACTTCTGCTCTTTCTTTCCCGCTACTTTCTTGAAAAAGAAGAGGACTTATTTCTACAACAATTCCCTGTGCTTCTAGCCATTCTTTCTCTTTTTGTATTCTTTCTTTTTTTATCGGATTAGATAATCCCAACATTCCAACTTTCATCATTTCTTTTCTTCCTTTTGTGCTATAATATCACAGAACTATTTAGATAGGAGATATCAAACAATGAAAGTTAAAATTACAATGGAAAATGGAAAAACTATGGTTGCTGAATTGTATCCTGAAGTGGCTCCTAAAACAGTTGAAAACTTTGTGAAATTAGTAAAAGAAGGATTCTATAGTGGTATTATTTTCCACCGTGTTATCCCTGGTTTTATGATTCAAGGAGGAGATCCAACAGGAACAGGACGTGGTGGTTCTAAACAAACAATTCCTGGTGAGTTCGCATCTAACGGATTTAAAAACGATTTAAAACACACTCGTGGTGTTCTTTCTATGGCTCGTACAATGTTCCCAAATTCTGCGAGCAGCCAATTCTTTATTATGCACGAAGATTCACCTCATCTAGATGGAGACTATGCTGCATTTGGTAAAGTTATTGAAGGATTAGAAGTTATTGACGAAATCGCTAACACAAAAAGAGATCGTTTTGATAAACCTTTACAAGATCAACGTATGGAATCTATCGTATTAATCGAAGAATAGAACAAACAAAAGAGCGGATTCCGCTCTTTTTTACATTTTAAATAAATCTTGTAATTCTTCTTTACTCATCTTTGCGATACTTGTTGTATTGTTTTCGACAAATATATCGTTGATTGCTTGTTTTCGCTGCTGCATTTGGAATATCTTTTCTTCAATTGTGTTTTTCATCAGCAATTGATAAACAAGTACATTTTTCGTTTGTCCAATTCGATAGGCCCTATCTGTGGCTTGATTTTGAGCACTCATATTCCACCATGGATCGTAATGAATTACAGCTTGTGCAGCCGTTAGATTCAAACCTGTTCCTCCTGCTTTTAAAGAAATCAAGAAAACATCACTATCATCATTTTGAAAAGCCTGCACTTCTTTTTCACGATTTTCTTTACTTGTTTGTCCAGTTAATACATGATATTTAATTCCTTTATTTTCAAATTCCTTAATTAACCAATCAAATATCTTTGTAAAGCTAGAAAAAACAAGAACTTTCTTTTTGTTCTCTTTTAATGTTTCTACCAAATCCACGCACATATTCAGCTTTGTGCTCGATTCTTGTATATTTTCATAAACCATTCTTGGTTCGCAACAAAGTTGTCTTAATTTAGTCATCATAGCTAATATTAATATTGAGTCGACTTTTTCCATTTTTAGCTGTTCTTGAAGTTCTAAGTTTACTTGGGCTAAATTGGCAAGATATAACTGATTTTCTTTCTCGTTAAGTTCCATCCAATATTCTTTTTCAATTTTATCTGGTAATTCGGTCAACACTTCTTTTTTTGTTCTTCGAAGAATGAAAGGTGCAACCATCTTTCTTAGTCGATTTTGAACTTCTTCATTTTCATCTAATTGGATAGGTCTTTCATACATTGTTGAAAAATATTTATAGTTGAATAAATAGCCTGGTAATAGAAAATCAAATAAAGACCAAAGTTCACTTAAACTGTTTTCAATTGGTGTTCCTGTTAAGGCAATTTTATGCTTGGCGTGCAATGCCTTAACACTTTTCGCGTTTTGCGTTTTTGGATTTTTTATATATTGCGCTTCATCTAAAATCACATATTCAAACTTTGAATTTTTATAGTATTCATAATCTCTTTTCACATAATCATATGTAGTTATGTATAAATCGTGTTTTTGTTCAATAAGCTCTTTTCGTTTTTCTTGATTTCCATTTACACATACATAATCGATATCAATCTCAAATTTTTCAATTTCATTTTTCCAATTGAACATCAATGAACTTGGACAGACAATCAAGCTTGGATATTTCTTTTTCGTGAAACAGTCTAGCAAACATAACACTTGTAGTGTTTTTCCTAATCCCATATCATCGGCTAATATTCCGTTTAAATCCATATCTTGTAGGTCTTTTAACCATTGCACACCTTCTATCTGATATGGATGTAAAAGCTGCTTATATTTTTCAGAAGGAGTAATTGGTTCCCCCTTTTGTATAGAAGCTAGTTTATTCATATAAGCATTCATATCTGCATCTAAACGAATATCTTCATCTTCCAAATGCATGACTTGATATCCTGGTCGCTTTATTACTTCTTTTTCTAAATCTTTTTTTGATAGATCAAATTCTTGAGATATTTGTTCTAATTTTTCAATATCCCCTTCTTGAAGATTTATTATTTCTCCACTCTTTAATCTATAGAAATTTTTCCTTCTTCGATACGCATGAAGAATCGACATTAATTCATTTTTATCAACATTCGAATTCATTTCTATTTCTAATAAATTATTGTTTAAACGAACGCCAATATTAAAAGATAAAGATTTTCTTTGTTTCAGAGCTTTTAATTCGTCGCTAATAAATACATCGGCTTCTTCTTGGATTTTAGGAATTCCTTTTTCTAAAAAATCAAACAAGCGATTTCCTTTTGTTCGAAAATATGCTTTTTTAGAATCTTGTTCGATACCATCGGCATAGTATTCCATAATTGTTTCAATTGTATTGACGGGTGAAAGTGAATTTTCTTCAAACAGTCTCTTTTCTTTTCCGTTTTCGTAATATTTACCCCATAAAAAAACGGTACCATCTTCTATGTCCGCATATACCGAAATGTCTTTGATTTCTGTTTCATATGAATTGAGATCCACTTCAGTATATATTTTTATATACTTAATTAATGGTAATAACACTTCCTGATAAAAATAGGAAAAATTCTCTTTGCGAATAATGAACTCATCTTGTTTTAATTTTGAAATCAATCTAGATACTTGTTTATAAGGATCTAGTGTATTTACAATAATTTGATTTGTTGCATCAGCTTCCTTATACGCTAACACTCCAGCATATGTGTATTCTTCTTCATCACATGAGATTTCAAAATATTGTTCTTCATCTGAAATTTCAATAGGAATTCTTTCTTGAATAAAAATCGGTTTATTTAAACAATATTCATTACTCAATTCTTTTGCGAGTAATAAAGCGGATTCGGCACTGTCATGATACAAATCTACATCCTTTTTCCAATTATCACGATAACAATATTGTTGAAAAAAACGTAATATTCTTCTTGATGGTTCATCTAAATATTCTTCATCCATAATCAAATTCACATTTTTTCCTAATCGTACGCTCTCTTTTTTACTAAATGATGTAACTAATTCACTAATATTTTTTATAACGTACATTTTATCGGAACCTATTTTCCCATTTAAAACCAATCCATAGTAATTCATGGAAAAATCAATTTGAATTTTTAATGGTTTCGGTTCGGCAAATAGTTGATTTCTCTTATTTTCTTTTTGAGCGTCCACAAAATCCATAGCTTCTTGCGTGGATCTTGTTAGTTGATTTAGAAAACGTTGTTTTTGTCGTAAAGCTTCAATTTCTTTTTGATATCTTTCATAATCAATATCTATATTCTTCTTTTCATAATCTAAATTCATATCATTTAATGCGTTTACAACCGCCACTAAATGTTCACAACCTTTTCCTTTTTCTATATCACATGTACATTCTGTTTTTAAAATTGTACCGTACTCATTCACGATAAATTGTATTTTTTCACTACGACGGTGATTTACAATCAAAGCTGAAATACTATAGTAAAAAAATCCGCTTGTACTCTTTTTATATCGGATGGAAATCGTTTTTATATATCCACATAACTCTGGATTTTTTCCATAATAAAAGAGCCAGCGGTCTTTGACCCACATATCTAACGACTCTTTTGTGATATGCATTTTCTGACTCACCTACCTTTTATTGTTGGTGTACTAAATTGTACAATTCATTTTTTGAACAACCAATTTCTTTAGCAACCTTATTGATTGCTTCTTTTGTTCGTAATCCTTGCTCGACATATGCTTGAACAAGTTCCACGGCTTGTTCCATGTCTACTACATCTTTTTGCGTATTTCCTTCAACAATTAAAACCATTTCTCCTTTTAATGTTGAACAGATTTCTAATACTTCACTTATTGTTCCGCGAATATATTCTTCATGTAACTTTGTTAGTTCTCTTGCCAAACAAATATTACGATTTCCTAATACTTCTAAAACATCTTCTAGCGTTGACTCAATTCTGTGAGGTGCTTCATAGAAAATCATTGTATAAGGAAATGCGCTTAATTCTTGTAGCTGTTTCTTTCGCTTACTCGATTTACTATCTAAAAAACCATAAAACAAATAATGTACGGCGCTTAGACCGCTTGCAACTAACGCATTAATTGCGGCATTGGCTCCTGACATAGATACAACCGGAATTTCTTTTTCAATGCACGCTTTAACCAATTGACTTCCTGGATCCGAAACTAATGGATAACCTGCATCGGAAACAACCGCAACACTTTTTCCTTCTTCTAATAATTCTAATATTTGTGGAATACTGACATTTTGATTATGCTCATGATGTGAAATACATGGCTTTTGAATATTATAGGCATTCAATAGTTTTTTTGTATTTCTTGTATCTTCACAAGCAACTATATCTACCATATTCAAGGTATCTAGAGCACGACTTGTCATTTCTGATAAATTTCCTATTGGTGTAGGAACAAGATATAGAGTGGCTCTTTCTTGTTCAAAACTTTTTTGTCTATTCATGTTTTTTTCCTTTATTTTTTGGTTTGTTTGTTTTATGTGGTTTTTGTTCTTTCGAAACTTCTTTTTTATCTTCTTTTTTTGTTTTTTCTTTTTTGTTTTCTTTAACTACTTCTTCTTTACTTTCTTCTGGTTCATTCCATAATTCTTTGAAAGATACGAATAGCGTTTCTTCTTTATTTTCTAATTTCGCACTTTTTTGGAATAAGTTCATACTTGTAATACGATATTTGTTTCCATTATATGTAATTTGTGAATTAATTTTTGGAAGATCCTTTTTTAATTCTGTGTATTCATCGTTTTCAAATCGTAAACAACACATTAACTTTCCACATTGTCCACTTAACTTAGCAATATTTAAAGCTAACATTTGATTCTTTGCCATATTTATCGATACAGTATCAAAATCGGATAAGAATCTTGAACAACAAGTTTCCATACCACAATTTCCTAATCCGCCTATCATTTTGGCTTTGTTTCTAGGACCTACTTGTCTTAATTCGATACGGCAATGTAGCTGAGCAGCTAAATCTTTTAATAATTGTCTAAAATCCACTCGATCATCGCTTACATATGTGATAATAACCTTTGAACGATCTAATGTATATTCACTACTAATTAAATGCATATCCAACTTTAAATTGTCGACACATTGTTGGCAAATAACTAGTGCTTCTTGTGCTTTTTCTTCATTTTCTTTTTTTTGAATCACATCGTATTTAGTGGCTAAACGTATAACTGGTTTAATCTCTCCTTTGATTTTTGATTCATCATAGGGTTGACAAGGTACACATACTTTTCCTAATTCTTTTCCACGTACTGTTTCTACAACAACGTAATTATTGACGTGATAAATTGTATTTGATCCAAATGTATAGGATTTTTTAGATCCGTCAAATTGAATATATACTATATATTTAAACGTTTGCGTTTCTTCTTGAACTTCTTCTTGTAAAATTTCTTCACTCATGATCTCACAACCTTTCGTAACTGATTATATATCTTATCCAAAAATAAACCTAAATCAACCGGACTTCTTAATGTATCCATTGATTCTACTAATATCGTTTGTATTTGAACTCTTTGGCTCTTTTTTAAATCCACTTTATTATTTTTTACGAAAAACAATAACCATTCCAACAATATTCTAATATAATCCTTGTTCAAATATATACTTTTCCCGGCAAACAACTGTTGCATCTTTAATATCGCCGCATGGTCTGCACACTCTTCTAAATATTCTTTCGCAGCATTTTTTATGATTTCGAATTCTTCGTTTTCTACCCACTCTTGAGCAAGATTAAATGTATATCCATTTTGAATTAACATTTCAGCGTTTTCTTCCGTCGTAATGTCCATTAATTCTTCCATTCGTTCTTGATACGATTCTGGTTTAAATCCAATAATTTGGCATCTGGATTGAATCGTTGGTAAAACATTAGATTTTTCTTCTGTTGTCAGAATTCCATAAATACCCTCTTGTGGTTCTTCAATAAATTTTAATAAACTGTTTGATGCACTTGTGCTAATAAGATCGTATTGTTCTATTACATAAATGCGTTTGTTGCTCTGTTCTTGTCCTGTTTGAGAAAATGTTTCTTGTAAAGCTGTAATAGCTTCTTTTTTTATGACTGTTGGTACTTTTTCTTCTTTCTTTTCTTTTTTTTGTGACAATTCTTTAAATGCATCTTTCTTCTGCTTCTTTCGAATAAGATCCATTTGTGTTTCTTTAGAAATCCAAATAAAATCTAAAGATTCTCTATTTTCCATTCTCTTACATCTATCACAAATCTGACAAGCAAATCCATCTGCATCTGTGTGTTCACAAACCATACTTTGCGAAAATAATAATGCAGCTTCTTCTTTTTTTGAACCTTTATTTCCTACAAACAAATAAGCATGGGCTAATCTATTTTTTGTTAGAGCATTAGATAAAACACGATATACGATAGGCTGACTTCTTTTAAAACGTTCTTTATTCATATTTTGATATTACCTGTAACACTTCTTTTAACGTGTTTTCAAATACCACTTGAACCGTATCTTCTGCAGAAACAACTTTGATTCTTTCTGGATATGCTTCTATTAAGTTTTGATATCCTTGTCTTACTCGATTATGAAAATCTGTTTCTTCCAAATCTAATCGATTTTTCTCTCCTCGAGAATCCATTCTTTGTTTTCCTGTTTCTACGCTAACCGACAAAAAGATTGTTCTATCCGGCATTGTATCATCTATCGCAAAACGATTAATTTCTAATACGTCTTCTACTCCTATATTTCGAGCATAACCTTGATATGCTAAAGAAGAATCTAAAAAGCGGTCACATAGTACAATCTTTTTTTCTTGTAACGCTGGAAGTACGATTTCTACTAAATGTTGGCGTCGACTAGCCGCATATAATAAAGCTTCACATCGTGCATCCATTTTTGTGTTATTCACATCTAGAATAAGATTTCGAATAGCTTCTGCAATAGCACTTCCTCCTGGTTCTCGAGTTGCTACTACTTCATATCCTCTATTTTCTAATTCTTCTTTTACTAACTTCATGATGGTTGTTTTTCCTGCACCATCATTTCCTTCAAATGTAATAAACACACCTTTATTCATAGTTAATTCTCCTTTAACCAACCTATTATATCATAATATATATTAAAAGATGGAGAAAAACTCCATCTCTGTTTTTGTATGTGATTAATCTAATTTTATCTGAAATTCATCCAACAAATGTAGAACTTCGGGAATAGAAAACATAGCCCCTTTGATTTGATTGTTTCTTGGATCTATCATATATCCATAGCTTTCTCTAAAATCAGCTTTCATAATATTCGATTGTTGAAAATCACTATTTCGTAATAGACATCCATTAAAATTTGCTTGTTTCAATTCACAATGATGAAATGAGCATTGTTCAAATACGTTTGTGATTCCTTGAAACTTGTTCATGTTCATCCCTTGAAATATACAATATTTAAAGAATGAATTCTTACATTCTTGAAATACAGTATTCACACTTCCTAAGGGCACTACATTTCCAAACGATACACCGATACACTCACATTTCGAAAAAGAACAATTTCGCATTTGTGAATGTATGAAATTTATTTGTACCATTCTACTATTCTTAATTGTACATTCGAAAAATTGCGTATTTTTTATTTCACAACGTTCAAAACTACAATTCTCAAAAATACAATCGATGAATTGTATATTTTCTAATTTTGTGATCTTTTTATTGATAAACTCCTGATTTTCTACGTATTTCATATCAAAATCATATCACAATTAAGCCTTTACTAGTAATTTCTTATACATACTTTCGATCAAAAACGCACCTAATGGCGCTGTAATTAGAATTGCCAAAACAGCAACGGTTAATACTATATTCCCACAAGCCAATCCCATTGATAGAGGAACCCCTCCAATTGCAGCTTGAACAGTTGCCTTTGGCATATAAGCAATCATGCAAAAAGCTCTTTCTTTGATATTCAATTTTGTATTTAGCATACAGATATATACCCCGACAACACGAAATAATAAAGCACCGAATATACAAACAATAGCTCCTAATCCTGCGGATAATGCATAGGAAATATTTACTGTAGCTCCCACTAATATAAACAACATGATTTCTGCCAAAACCCACATTGCGTTAAATTTCTTCGATAATCTTACGGATACTTCTTTTCTATTTTTTTGTAATCCAATTCCCATACACATAATCGCAATCAAACCGGAAAAAGGTATAGGAGAAGCATCTTCTAAGGTCACTAAAATTAAGGAAATGCTCATTATAATAATTACTTTCACTGTATCTCGCATCTGAAATTTTTTAAAATACATTCCTAATCCTATTCCTAAAACAACCCCAACAATAATTCCTAATAGTATAGAAACAGGAATACCTACAAAGCGCATCGCATCCACTGAACCTCCTTTAGCCAAAGAAGTTGCTACACTAAAAAATACAATTACAAACACATCATCCACACTAGCTCCTGCTAAGACCATTTGAGGAATGCTTTGTTTAGTTCCATATCCTTCTTCAATAATTCGTATCATAGTTGGTACAATGACTGCTGGCGAAACGGCTGCTACAACAGTTCCCATCACAAAAGAATCAATGTAACTTACACCTAATACTCTTGGAACGATTAAGGTCATCCCAAGGATTTCTAAACACGCTGGTACAAAACACATCAAAATAGCCGGTCTGCCTACTTTTTTTAGATCTTCAACATTTAGAGTTAGTCCTGCTCGAGTCAATATAATAATCAGCGCTATCTTTCTTAATTCTGTAGATATATTAAGAATAGAACCGTCTATTAAGTTCAACACGTAAGGTCCAATTACAATCCCAGTTATTAACATTCCCATCAATGCTGGTAGATGACATTTTTTGCACAACCAGCCTGCAAACAATCCAATTAACAACATGTAAGCTAAACTCAAATACATAATACCCCTCCTCTAAAGAAAAAAGCCGATGACCACAACAAAAAGATGTTGTAGAAGTCATCAGCAAATCATTGCGGTTCTAGTTTACACTAAGGAAGACATTCATTTCCCAAAATCATTATATTTTATTTTTTTTGATATTACTAGTACATATTTTTCCTTTCATTTTGTTGTATGAACAAGTGATTGTTTATGCTAGAATATTGGCGCAAGAAAAGGATTGATAAATATGAACAAAAAATTATTAGAAGAGTTAAAAACATTGAATACGGATGTCGTTGTCGTTTCTAAAAAAAGAACGAGTGAACAAATAGATGAAGTTGCGAATTTTGGATTTACTACATTTGGTGAAAATCGTGTCCAAGAATTTTTAGAAAAATACAATCCAAAATATACTTGGCATATTATTGGTCATCTTCAAACAAATAAAGTTAAATATGTTGTGGGAAAAGTGGATATGATTCAAAGTTTAGATTCTATCAAATTGGCAAAAGAAATCGAAAAACAAGCCTCTAAACAAAATATCATTCAAAAAGTCCTTGTTGAAATTCATATTTCAAATGATGAAACAAAAACTGGATTACCAGTTTCTGAATTAGAATCTTTTATGGAAGAGATTAAAAACTATCCTCATATTCTTGTAAAAGGATTTATGTGTGTAGCCGGTCTTGATGCCGGAGAAGAAAAAAATGCACAAGAATTTGATGAAATGAAAAAGATTTTTGATCACTATCAAAAAGAAAATCCAGAAATCGACACCTTATCAATGGGAATGTCTCAAGATTATAAATTAGCTATCGAACATGGATCTACAATGGTTCGTATTGGTACAGCTATTTTCGTTGAATAGTTAAAAAAGAGGCTGTAACAGTTAAGACGTTCGGATAAAATCTGGGCGTCTTTT